>NZ_JBPDVF010000009.1:0-114227 GCF_051851515.1 Lonepinella sp. BR2271
GATGGACAAGGCGTAAAACAAGATTATAAACAAGCTGTGTATTGGTTTCAAAAGGCAGCGGAGCAAGGGAATGCAAAAGCACAATATAATCTTGCTTTAAATTATTATGATGGACAAGGCGTAAAACAAGATTATAAACAAGCTGTGTATTGGTTTCAAAAGGCAGCGGAGCAAGGGAATGCAAAAGCACAATTCAATCTTGCCTTCATATATTATAATGGACAAGGGGTAAGACAAGATTACCGACAAGCGGTTTATTGGTATCAAAAAGCCGCTGAACAAGGGTATGCAGGAGCACAATTTAATCTTGCCTTAAGCTATTATGATGGGCAAGGCGTAAAACAAGATTACCGACAAGCGGTCTATTGGTATCAAAAAGCTGCTGAACAAGGGGATGCAAAAGCACAATTTAATCTTGGTAATATGTATGATAATGGGCAAGGCGTAAAACAAGATTACCGACAAGCGGTCTATTGGTATCAAAAAGCCGCTGAGCAAGGAGAGCCAAATGCACAAAATAATCTTGGTAATAGATATAGTGATGGGCAAGGCGTAAAACAAGATTACCAACAAGCGGTCTATTGGTATCAAAAAGCCGCTGAACAAGGGTATGCAAAAGCACAATTTAATCTTGCCTTAATATATTATAATGGACAAGGGGTAAGACAAGATAAACGACGTGCTAAAGAGTTATTTGGTCAATCCTGTGATAATGGTTATCAAGACGGATGTGATAATTACCGTAAATTGAATGAACGAAGATATTAATAAAGAAAATTATAATGTACAAATTTTTGATACTTGTATTATTTTTCGTTATTCCAGCCCACGCCAACCAAATTGATCAGATCAAACGCCAAGCAGAACTAGGTGACACTAACGTCCAATCCATGCTTGGTGCTTGCTGTTTTATAGGCTGGTATTGAAATAGCATAAAAGTGAAAATCGACTTTGACAGATGATATTTATAGCTGTATAGTGTAGCTACACAGTACGAGATTTTAATCCGATGATCATTTCATTTAAACATAAAGGATTGGAAAAATTCTTTACCACAGGTTCAACCGCTGGGATACAAGCAAGCCACGCCAAGAAAATTGCCCTAAGGTTGACCTACTTGAATAACGCCGCAGATATTAGTGATATGGATGTGCCTGGGTTCAATTTGCACGCCTTAACGGGCAATCTTGCTGATCATTGGTCGATTAAAGTCAGTGGCAATTGGCGTATTACTTTTAAATTTGAACAAGGACACGCCCAGATTGTGGATTATCAAGATTATCATTAAGGAATTATTATGCGTATGTACAACCCCCCCCACCCAGGTGAAGTGTTACAAGAATTTATTGCTGACACGACCGTAACCGAATTTGCTAAAAAATTGGGTGTAACCCGAACCACGTTATCACGGATTTTAAACGCAAAATCCGCTATTTCGCCCGAAATGGCATTGAGATTAAGCTATATTTTTAATACGAGTGCCAAAGTTTGGTTGGGTATGCAAGCGGATTATGATTTATGGCAATTGGAACATAACAAAGGTTTCCGTTTTAGCCCTGTTTTGGCGTAGGTTTTTAATAAAATCCGTTGAATTATGTAGTGTATTCCACTACAATTCGAATAGACTATTTAATTTAGGAATAAAAATGATCCTTTCTTTCAAGCATAAAGGTCTAGAGAAATTTTACCTTACGGGAAGTAAGGCAGGTATTCAAAGCCAACATTCCGCCAAAATTTCTCGTATATTAGCTCGCTTAGATAGTGCAAAAGTTCCGCAAGATATGAATGTACCCGGTTGGAATTTACATCCATTGATGGGAAATTTGCAAAATCATTGGAGCGTTAAGGTCAACGGTAACTGGCGAATAACTTTTCGGCTTGAAAACGGACACGCTGAAATTGTGGATTATCAAGATTATCATTAAGGAAAAACAATGCCAATGTACAACCCACCGCATCCTGCGGAAATGATTAAAGAAGATATTTTACCTGAATTAGGGCTAACGGTGACAGAAGCAGCTAAACAACTTGGGGTAAATCGAGTCACGTTTTCTCGCTTGCTCAATGGCAAAGCGGGAATCAGTGCAGATATGGCGATTCGGTTGCATCAATGGTTGGGAGAAGACAGTCCTACGCCTGAAAGCTGGCTACACCAACAAGCCAATTATGATTTATGGAAAGCGGAGCAAAAATCCCCTTTGGGCGTGATGCCAGTACATTCTTGGCAAGGTGTGTAATAAAAAAGTGCGGTATTTTTCACCGCACTTAGCCATTCATTCCCACATTTTAATCCGCTTCCACAAACCCCAATGCCGTTTCCACCACGTCAATCCCCGCATTCGGCTTGCAGGCATTTTCACTTAAATGTCGTCGCCATTGTCTTGCCCCTTTGCAGTTTTGGAATGCACCCAATATATGGCGAACAATATGATTTAAATACACGCCCTGACTGAGTTGGCTTTCAATATAAGGGAACATATTCCGCACTGCTTGATGAGCGGTGATGATCGGAGCATTAGGGTCAAACAACGCTCGATCAATTTCGCCTAATAAAGATGGATTTTGATAGGCTTCACGTCCTACCATCACGCCATCAACCTGTTGCAGATGGGCTTGAATTTCTGCAATGGTTTTAATGCCACCGTTAATGCTAATCCAAAGGTGCGGGAAATCTCGTTTGAGCTGATACACTCGCTCGTAATCTAAAGGCGGAATTTCCCGATTTTGTTTTGGGCTTAAGCCAGAAAGCCAGGCTTTGCGAGCATGAACAATAAACTCCTGACAGCCCACCGCTTGCACTTTTTGCACAAAATCACACAGAAAATCGTAGCTGTCTAAGTCATCAATGCCGATACGGGTTTTGACCGTGACAGGAATTTTCACCGCATTTTGCATCGCTTGCACGCAGTCTGCCACTAAATCTGCTTTTGCCATTAAGCATGCCCCAAACATGCCATTTTGCACTCGGTCGGATGGACAGCCAACGTTCAAATTAATCTCTTGATAACCTCGTTGTTCCGCTAAAATCGCACATTGTTTGAGCTGTTCAGGGTCGCTGCCGCCTAATTGTAAGGCAACAGGATTTTCCGCTAAATCAAACGCTAAATGATCATATTTGGCGTGAATAATCGCAGGTGCCGTCACCATTTCCGTATAAAGCAAAGCGTGCTTAGTAAATTGACGATGAAAATAACGGCAATGACGAGTTGTCCAATCTAACATGGGGGCCACGGAAAAACGTCCACGGTAATAAGGCGTAGGAAAGTGCGGTTGATTTTGCATAAGTTTTTTAATTATCCTTGTTCTTGAATACGTTGACGAAAACGGCCTGCGGCAAAATGGTAAAACGGTTTTGGCATAATTTGACGTGACACAATGGTGGCAATAATACCGCCGATTAATAACCAAATTAACACAGGCTGGCTCCCTGTCATTTCCATCACGACCACGGCTGCTGTCACTGGCGATTGGGTTGCACCGGCTAAAAATGCGGCCATGCAGAGTAACACCAACAAACGAGCATCTACTAAACCGCCTGTAAAGCCGGCAATTTGGGACCCAATTCCTGCCCCCACTGTTAACGCAGGCGTGAAAATCCCCCCTGCAATACCTGTCCAATAGGTCGCTACCGTAGCAAATAATTTGGCGATGCCTGTCACTTCGGGTTCCACCAGTTCTCCGCCCAAGGCTTGCGTTACCACTTTATAACCGGTGCCGTAGGTTTGACCGTGGGTGTAAGTGCCAAGCCCAGCTAAAACCAAGCCTAAAATCATGGCGATCAAAATCGGATGACGGCGTACCCAACCACGAATCACCCCAGGCACGACGCCTGCCACGCCTTTGGCTAAAAGTCGGGCAAAAATCCCACCAAAAACACCGCAGATCACGCCACATAACAGCACCCAAAGCAATATTTGATCTGCATTGGTCGCCCCTTTGTATAAAGGAAAATAAGGGTTATTACCATCAATGGCCACTAAAATAAAACCGGCGGCAAGCACGCCTAATAACACACGCCGTTCCCAACGCAAAATGACCCCACGTCCGAGTTCTTCAAGGGCAAAAATCACCCCAGCGAGCGGTGCATTAAAAGCAGCCGCTAACCCACCACCGGCACCGGCGGCCATTAACTCATTGGCATTCAAACCTCGGAATGCCACATTATGATGATGACACCAGTTGCCCCAAGCCAACATCACAGCAGCCCCCACTTGCACAGACGGCCCCTCACGCCCCACGGAGGCACCAAATAACATGGCTAAAAAGGTGAGTGGAATTTTCCAAAGGGTTTGCACAAACTGCACCAAATGGGATTTTCTTGAACCATGTGGCAAACTCATGGCGGCAATCACTTGGGGAATACCACTCCCCCCGACAAAAGGCGTGTATCTTGGGGTAAACCAAGCTAATGCGGCTAATCCCAACGGCAAAACAACCCAAACCGCAAGGGGATAACTGGCGGTCCATTGGGCATTCAGCTCCAAGCCAAATTCTGCTAATTTGGCAAATCCAAGGGAAAACAACGACACCAAACTTGCCCCAATCAGTAAGCAAGAAAACTCTACGGTTTTGCGAGAAATGCGGTGCGTTTGGCGTAATTTTTTGTGTAAAAAGTAACGAATATTCATAGGCCAATGATAAATAAGTTCTTCTTTAATCGCTTTATATTAACATAAATCAGCACGCTATTCTTTACTCCATATTCTCTTGTTGGTCAGAATTTTGTGAACTATCTCTCATTTTTACTATTTCTTTCTTTATTTTTCACAGATTTTACGACATGATCGGCATGAAGATTTTTCCCTTTTAGCCAACCATGAACAACGAACAATTTACACGCCTTGCTTATATTATTTTAATGGGCTTTGGTTTCCCCATTATGCGGTTTATGAGCATTCATTTTGAAACCTTAAATAATAATGCCGTCAGATTCTTATCGGGTGGATTATTTTTCATATTGATTTGTTTGGTAAAATTTAGACAAGAACTGAAAAAAATATGGGTAGAGCCGAAGATTATTGTCAGTCTATTGCTATTAGCGGTATTTATGACAGGCAATATGTATTTTTTTATTAATGGACTAAAGTACACCTCCGCTTTAGCTGGCAGTATTTTTGGTATTTTAGCGATGCCATTAGCCATTATTATGGCAGCCATTTTCTTTCAAGATGAACGCCAACGAGCTAAACAAAAACGCTTTTATGTCGGCAGTCTGATAGCGATTATAGGTTCGCTAATCTTTGTTTTTTATAGTAATAAAAATGCACAAAACAGCGATTTTCTACTCGGTTCACTGTTTTTAGCCACGGCTATTTTTATTCAATCTATTCAAAATTTGTTGGTAAAACAGGTGGCAAGAAAATTGCACGCTATTGTGATTAGTGCCTCCACCGCCACCCTTTCAGGATTGCTTTATCTTATGCTTGCCATTCATACCAATAGCATTGAACAACTGCAACAGGTCAATCAAGGGCTATTAATCGGTTTGGGGTTAGCTGGGGTTTATGGTATGTTGACAGGCATGTTAATGGCATTTTATATTGTACAAAAACAAGGGGTGGTGGTGTTTAATATTATTCAATTAATCATTCCTCTTTCCACCGCCGTTATTGGCTATTTCACACTCGGTGAAAAAATTAACCTATATCAAGGATTAGGCGGAATAATCGTGATTTTAGGTTGTATTTTAGCCTTGAAAAAGATAGGCTAAATAATTAACAACCATGTTAATGATTATTTTAATAAAAATAAGGAGATACTATGACAACAATTTTTAATCTTGCACAAAACTGGTTAGCACAAGATCCCGATGCAGAAACCAAAGCAGAATTAAGTCAATTAATTGAACAAGCACAAGCCGGTGATAAGGCTGCCACAGATGAACTTAACGCTCGTTTTGACGGCCGTTTGCAATTTGGCACAGCAGGCTTACGTGGGCGTTTACAAGCCGGTTCTATGGGGATGAACCGTGTTCTCGTGGCTCAAGCTGCTGGCGGCTTAGCCAAATTTATTCAAGATTATGATGAAAAGCCCTCTATCGTTTTAGGTTATGACGGTCGGAAAAATTCGGATGTTTTCGCTAAAGATACTGCTGAAATCATGGCGGGAGCAGGGATTAAAACTTATTTATTACCCCGTAAATTGCCCACCCCAGTGTTAGCTTACGCTATCCAACATTTCGACACCACCGCAGGTGTGATGGTTACTGCCAGTCATAACCCACCGGAAGATAATGGCTATAAAGTGTATTTAGGTAAAGCGAATGGTGGGGGTCAAATTGTTTCACCTGCCGATAAACAAATTGCTGCCTTAATTGATGAAGTCGCCCTTGGTAATATTCAAGATTTACCACGCAGCCAAGATTACATAGTGTTAGATGATGAAGTCGTCAACGCCTATATTGAAAAAACGGCAAGCCTAGCTAAACAGCCAAAAGCCGAGATTAACTATGTTTATACGGCTATGCACGGTGTCGGTTATGAAGTGTTAAGCAAAACCTTGACTAAAGCATGTTTACCACAACCCCATTTAGTCACTGAACAAATTCAACCCGATGGCGCATTCCCAACGGTGAATTTCCCTAACCCCGAAGAAAAAGGGGCATTAGATTTAGCCTTTAAATTAGCCAAAGCGAAAAATGCAGAATTTATTTTAGCTAACGACCCTGATGCAGATCGGCTGGCAGTTGCCGTGCCAGATAGTCAAGGCAATTGGAAAGCCTTGCACGGCAATGTGATTGGTTGTTTACTCGGTTGGTATCTTGCCGAAAAAAATCAAGGCAAACAAGGCGTGTTGGCATGCTCTTTGGTGTCTTCACCTGCTCTGGCAGAAATTGCCAAAAAATACGGTTTTCAATCAGAAGAAACCTTAACGGGCTTTAAATATATTGGCAAAGTGCAAAATTTAGTGTTCGGTTTTGAAGAAGCCTTAGGTTATTTAGTTGACCCTGACAAAGTGCGAGATAAAGACGGCATTTCCGCGGCCATTGTGTTCTTAGATCTCATTTGCCATTTAAAACAACAAGGCAAAACCTTGGCGGATTATATCGCCGAGTTTACCCAAACTTTCGGGGCGTATGTGAGTGGGCAAATTTCCATTCGGGTTAGTGATCTGGCAAAAATTGGCGAATTAATGACCGCACTTCGGGAAAATCCGCCAAGTCAAATCGGCGGAACGGAAGTGACTTTGTTTATTGATCATATGAAAACTGATCGCCATAGTAATATTCTGATTTTCACCTTAGTCAACGGCAACCGTTTAATTGCTCGCCCCTCTGGCACTGAACCAAAAATTAAGTTTTATTTAGATGCCAAAGGCGTGAATGCAGAAAATGCCGATCAGGTGTTAAAAGACTTTGATCACGCCGTGCGTGCCATGTTGCGTGATGAGAAATATGGTGGGCAGGATTGTTAAACTGCTTATCGCTTAATTGCGCAAGAAAGTGCGGTGTAAAAAAATGATCTGCCCCCAAAAAGTTGGACACAAACCAACTGATTAAGGGGCAGATTTTTATGACCAAATATAACGCACAATTCAAACTTGAAGTGATTCAGTTCTATCTGAATGTTTCTTATTCTTTCACTAAAACAAGTCAGCATTTCCAAATTCCAGAATCAATCATAAAAGATTGGCTCGCTAAATACACGTATTCAGGTACGTCTGCATTGCAGAATCAGTCCACTTGGAAACAATATACTGCAGATGAAAAATTCCAAATTATCACGCCTGTATTATCGGGTGAAATGAGCATTCGACAAGCAGCTTTAAAGGCTAATCTTCCCACTCACAGTGTGGTTGTAAATTGGTTGAAACGTTTTAAAGAACAAGGTATAACAGGACTTGAACCCAAACCTAAAGGACGAAAAGTGATGAAAACATTGATTAAACCTAAAAAAATGAAAGCACCACAAACAGAGATTGAAAAATTACAAGCGGAAAACTATCGCTTAAAATTGGAGAATATCTATCTAAAAAAGCTGGCGGAGCTAGAACAAAAAGAGAAAAAGCGAAAATCATCAATGAGTTAAGAGAATTAGGGCCATTAGATGTTTTGCTAGATATTGCCCAACTGGCTCGAAGTACGTTCTACGATAATCTTAATAGGCAAGATAATCCCGATAAGGCTTTAAAAGCAAAAATTAAACGTATTTTCATCAAAAATGACGGACGTTATGGTTATCGCCGAATCACACTAGCCTTGCGTAAAAAAGGAATTGTCGTCAACCATAAAAAAGTCGCCAAATTGATGAACGAACTGGGTTTAAAAGGGGAAAGAAAGCCAAAACGGGAATATCAAAGCTATCAAGGGGATGTTGGGGAAATCGCTCCTAATCTACTTGAACGCAACTTTACGGCAAGCAAACCCAATGAAAAATGGGGAACGGATATTACTGAGTTTAAATGCCGTAATGAGAAACTCTATCTCTCGCCGATTAAGGACTTCTACAATGGTGAAATTATTGCTTATGACCTAAGCCGTAGCCCAAATTGGGCACAAATAGACAGAATGCTAGAGCAAGCTGTTAAGAAGCTGAAACCAGGGGATAAGCCTATTTTACATTCAGACCAAGGTTGGCAATATCGACATCTTAGCTATCGTAAGCGGTTAGAAAAGCATAATATTTTGCAAAGTATGAGCCGAAAAGGTAACTGCATTGATAATGCAGCAACGGAAAGTTTTTTTGGACGATTAAAGGAAGAATGCTATTATGGTAAGCAGTTTGAAAGTATTGAGCAACTGGAGCAAACTCTCCTCGATTATATTGCTTACTACAATAACGAACGTATCCAAACCAAATTAAAAGGACTAAGCCCTGTGGAATACAGAACTCAGTCCTTAAATACTTAAACTAAACTGTCCGGTTTTTGGGGTTCAGATCATACGAGGAAGGGGCTTAAAAATGAAAAGTAAAAAATACCTAAAATAGGCTTAAACGTGCTCTTACTGCCAGTAAACCGAATGAAAAATGGTTACGGAGTTTAGAGTAAAAGATGGTAATAAACTCTACTTTTCGCCGATTTTAGATACATTTAACAACGAACTACTCGCACATCACACTAACACTAGCCCGAATTGGGCATTGGTGAAAAGGATGTTGAAAAAAAGCATTCTGGGGGGAGAAAAAACGGTGTTATATTCAGTTCTTTTAATTTATGAACGATAATAAAAGTGATATAATCTGATTGACATACCTTATTCCCCTTATTACAATTCTTGATAATATTCATAACCTTAAACGTAGCCAATGTCTTTCCAATCCCTGCAAGCCAAATACAAAATCGCACAGCAAGAAAGTCGTGCGTGGGCGTTGTTGCGTGCGGATAATGCACCTTATATTTTGGCATTTTTGGATGATATTTTTACGGACGATAGCGAAATTTCCTATGGGGAAGCTCGTTTATTGCTTGATGCAGTATTAGAACGTAGCCGAGAGTTAGGCACTTGGGAAACGCAAAATAATGCCACTACTTATCTGAATCAGTGGATACGCCAAGGTTGGCTTAGGGAAATGGATGATCTGCTTACCAAAACAGATTCTGCTGAAACGGCGTTACGTTTTTGTCGTAATTTACAACAGCGGGCATCAAACACCACAGCGTCGCATTTACGCATTGTGCAAGAAGCAGTACGTGAGTTGGTGGTGGCGTTAAGTGATAATTCGGATGACCGCATTGCCTTATTAGAGAACAAAAAAGCTGAAATTCAGCGAGAAATTGATGCCATAAATGCAGGGGTAATCATTGAACTTGATGACAGCCACAAGCGTGAACGCATTCGTGAAATCTATCAATTAGCATCGCTTTTGACTGCTGATTTTCGTCATTTGGAAGAAGAAATTCGTCAGTTTGATCAGTCTTTACGGATTGCGATGATTAGTGATGATAGTTCGCGTGGGGCAGTATTGCAGTCGGTGATGGACAAAGAAGAACTGCTTGCCAAAACCGAAGCTGGCAGTGCCTTTGAAGGATTTTTTCAGCTATTGTGCGACCCTAATCGTGCCACGGAATTGCGTGAACAATTACGTCAAGTTCTTGCTAAGCCAGATGTCGCCAGTCATTTAGCCGATAATCAAGCTCGCTTTTTGGGGCAACTGATGAATGAGCTAAACAATGAAAGTCAGCGAGTATTTAGAGTCCGTCGCCGCACCGAACAAGAACTGCGATCTTATATAGAAAGTGGACAAGCAGTGGAAAATCAAGCGGTAGATCGTTTGCTGAGTAAGTTAGAAAAAATTGCGGTGAATTTTTGCCAGTTAGATAATTTGCACAAAATCAACACATCACTATCCTTGCCAACAGGTACCGTTCAAATCAATTCCCCTACTGCTCAACGCTTAAAATTACCGAGTGAGAAAGTTCAAACCGATACCACATTGCACCAAAATAGTCATAATGCCAGTGATATGGTCTTGGCTAGCCTAGAAACGGTGAAAATTGGGCAAGTTGCCGAGCAGATTTTTGCTTGTTTGAAACAATCAGGGGCATTAAGTGTTGCAAGGCTTGTGGAACGTTTGCCGATTACAGCAGGTTTGGAAGAATTAGTGGCATTTTTGCGAGTGGCAAAAGCCGTTAATGCACCCGATTTGGGACAGCGAGAAAGTTGTATCATCTGCGATAAAAATGGCGAGAAATTGCAAGTTTCTATACCTATGTTGCTGTTGAGTGTGGATTTATTCCCCACTGATTTAAATGAATTACCGCTATAAGGAAAAATAATGTCGCAAAGCCTATTTGAAATGATCAGTGGTAAACCGACTGACACGACAAGCGAGCTTGAACCAGCCGAGAACAGCGAATCTCAGGATGAAGTAAGTCCACCTGAAGTCTTTCCACAAGCAATGCCTGAAGACGCCAAGCGTGTGTTGGTTTATTTGTTGCGTCAGGGTGTGATTTTACATAGCCAAAAAGCGAAATTATTTGAGAGCCTATGCCGTTATCAAGTGCAAATTCGTCAGCATTTGGCTGATGTATATTTGTCCTTAATGCTTGATGAGCGTGCTGGGGTGGCATTTGTACAAACCCAAGATAACACAACAAGCGATGACGAAAATGACGAAGCCGATGAAGACAGTTATTCGTTGATCACAAGGCGGACTTTGTCGCTATTTGATACCTTATTGTTATTGGTCTTACGCAAACATTACCAAGAACGAGAAACCGCAGGCGAGCAAAAAATCATCATAGATTTAGAGCAGTTAGAAATTAGCCTAAGTCCATTTTTGCCGTTAGTAGAACACGCCAGCCTTGAACGTAAAAAATTAAGCGGACGTGTCAAAGAGCTAATGAAACGCAAACTACTCACCGCTGTTAGGGGGTCAGACGAGCGTTTTGAAATTACACCGATTATTCGCTATGTGGTCAATGCCGAGTTTTTAGAAAGTTTATTGGTGGAATATCAACAATTAGCCGAACAGTAATTATTTGCAAATTATCCGTAAAAAATCACCGCACTTTTAACAGATTAAACACATTCAGGACACCGCTATGCCAGACACCACGCAAAATACGCTTTTCGCTCAGTCCCAAATCCGCCTTGCGGAATTATCGGTGTTTAATTGGGGATCATTTCACGGTCTGCATAATGCCCGCATAGACCCACAAGGCACACTGATTACAGGTGATAATGGTGCAGGTAAATCTACGTTTATTGACGGTTTAATGGCGTTATTACTTCCCCCAAGTAAAGCCAGTTTTAACGTAGCCGCCGCTCAAGGCGACCGTTCGGATCGTTCGCTGTTGTCCTATATGCGTGGGAGTTTTGGTTCGGCAAATGACGGCAGCCAAACACGCACTAAAAACAAGCGTGATAAGGCGGTGATTACAGGCTTGCGTGCTTTATATCAAGATGATGATGGCACACAAATTACCCTTGTGGCACTGTTTTGGACGTTGCAAGCTAGCAACAGCCTAAGTGATGTCAAGCGTTTATATCTGATTGGCAAGCAAAATATTCAGCTCAAAGATGTGCTTGATGTTTTTGCCGATGCTGACAGTCGATCGCTAAAAACGTGGCTCAAATTGCAACCACAGATCACTTGCCTTGATGATCGCTTTAACGATTATCAGCAGTTGTATCGTCAACTCTTATCTATGCAAAACAAAAACGCCCCAGCCTTACTATCTCGTGCTTTGGGATTAAAAAAGATTGATGATTTAACTAAGTTAATCCGAGAGTTGGTGCTTGAACCAAGTAGTTTACGTGATGAAGCACGCTTGATAGTGGCTGAATTTGCTGATCTTGTTAGTACGCACGATAAATTACTGGATGTACGTGAACAGGTTGCCCACTTAGAACGTCTACCACAGTTAGCCCAAAATATAGACAAGTTGCGAGAGCAAAGCCACAGTTTAGAACAACAAAAAATCGGCTTGCCTGTTTATTTTGCCCAAATTCAAGCTCAAATTCTAAGCGAAAAATTGCAAATCATCGCTGAAAAATTAGCGGACATTGAACGGCAAATTCGCAGCAACAAGCAAGCCATTGCCGATAGCGAAGCTCAAGTTGAACTTTATCACGCACAATATCTGCAACTCGGTGGTGATCAAATAGAAAGTTTACGCAAAGACATTACTTATCTACAAGAAAAACTGCAACGGATGATTTGGGATAGCAGTCAATATCAAAAAATCTGCCGTGAATTAGCCTTAAACGAGCAATTAGCAGAAGATGTATTTGATGGACATCAACGTCAAGCCGAGCAAACCCTAGCCAGTGGAGCGGAACAGAAAAAAGCACTGCAAATTCAATTTAGTGAATGTTATGCCACGCAAAAAGCCCTTGCCGAACAATTAAGCGATATTCAGCAAGATATCACCGCCTTAAAAGCACGCCCAAATTCTAATATTGACCTGCGTTATCAACAGCTTAGGGATAAGATTGCTGATGAATTAAACTTTGCTGACAATAGCCTAATGTTTATCGGTGAGTTAATTGATGTTGCCGAAAATGAGCAAGCGTGGCAAGGGGCGATTGAGCGAGCCTTAGGTGGAAAACGCACGACGTTACTGGTGCCACAAGCTCGTTACGCCCAAGTGACCGATTGGCTTAATCAACACCATACAGGGCTATTTGTACGGGCTCAAGTGGTAGAACAGGGCAATTTTGCCCCTGTCGAGTTTGCTAATAATGGCTTTTTAAGCAAGCTGATTTGGCGTAAACATCCTTATCAGCACTGGTTGCAACAGCATTTAAGCAAGAGCGATTTAACTTGTGTGAATGGCATTGACGAACTCAACCGCACGCCATTTTCGCTCACTGAACAAGGCTTAATGCAATTACAAAAGGGCTATTTTGAGAAAAAAGATCAGCACCAAGTCAATGATCGCCGTCAATGGCAACTTGGCTTTAGCAATGAACAAAAATTAGCCTTGCTAAATCAACAGTACAACGCTTTGCAAGCTGAACTCAAAGAAGCCGAAAACGCCTATAAAAATAGTCAAATCGCATTAGAAACCTTGCATTCACAATTAGAATTATGGCGTAAATTAAGTGAATTTCAGTGGGACAATATCAATGTCCCTTATCAGCAACATTTACTTGCTAGCAAGCAACAAGACTTGGCACGCTTGGAAGACAATCAAGGCGATTTAGCTCAAGCCAAAATACGCTGGGATACGGCGAAAAGCGGTTTAGAACAGCTACGATCCGCAAGATTAACACTTGCTACCGAACAAGGTTCACAGCAACAAGAACAGACAAATTTTACTCAGCAACTTGCACAAGCGGAAACCTTGATGCAACAGGGGTTAGCAGATGATATACGAGCTTTATTAACTAAGCGTTTTGGGCAGATTAATGCTGAAAGCTATCGTGAAGTTTATCGTGAACAACAGCAAGCCGAAAACGAGCTGGAGCAGGATTTACAACGCATTCGTGAACGCTTAGGTAGCGAAGAAAAGAGTGCGGTGGGCGTGATGAGTTCCTTTAAGGGCAAGGACAAATGGCAACCGCTCAGCGTGGACTGGGGCGTTGGCTTGGACGGCTTGGCGGATTGTTTGCGTTACTTGGACGAATTGCAACAAGAAGGTTTACCGCAACTGTTTGAGCAGTTCAAACAACGGCTCAACAAACACACTACGCAATCCTTGGCACGACTACAAAATCAGCTAGAAAGCGAATATGAAAAAATCCGTGACCGCATTGCACGTATCAATCTCGTGTTGGCAAAAACGGAATTTAAAGCCAACTCTTATTTACGTTTAGATGCCAAACGTGAAAAATATGCCCACGTTATTGCTTTTGATCGCAATCTCAAAAAAGCCTTGGGTTACTTAACCAGCGATAATCACGAAGAACGCTTTAATTTATTGCAAGAATTAGTACAGATTCTGGACAAAGCCAGCGACTCAGCAACCGCTCACAGTTTAGAGAGTTTACGCTTGCTTGACCCACGCTATCAAATGGCATTCAAAGCCGAAGAAGTGCATAGCCAAAGTGGCGAAGTGCTTGATGTGTTGGATTCATCTAGCGGTAAATCAGGCGGTGAAAAAGAGTCCTTTGCTGGTACGATTGTGGCGGCTAGCCTCGCCTATGTACTCACCCCTGATAATGGCGATTATCCGATTTATAGCACGGTATTTTTGGACGAAGCCTTTTCTAATACCGCCGAAGCGGTGAGTCGCCGAGTGTTGCGAGTGTTTAAAGCCCTTGGCATTCACGTTAATTTGATTACGCCGTATAAAAACTTAAATTTAGCACGAGAATCCGCTCGCAGTTTACTGATTGCTGAACGTGATAGCGAAAAACACGAAAGCCGTTTATGCGAAGTCACGTGGCAACAGATTGATGAGCAGCTGGCGAAGAAGCAAAATCTTGCACAGCAAGCACAGGATTTGGGGGTTGAATTAACTTAATGGCAGATGTAAATTGGGGCTTACTTCCCCACAATATCACCGCCCAACTTACCCAGCGTGAATGGCTCAATCGCACCCATCTCAAAGCACGCTTAAAAGGCGAGCGTGCTTTTCCGCTAGAAATCAGCCTAAAAGCCCCCACAAATGCACAAGTGCTGGAAAATCCTGAACATTTTCAGTCTTTTATCCACGCTTGGCAAAACTCCCCACCAAACTTTAATGTGCAATGGCAAACACGCCAACTACGCCATTTTGGGCAGCAAAATATCCCCATTAAAATTCAGATTAACACTTTACCTGATTTAATCGCTTGCCTAGGCGAAAATGAACAACAAGCATTTGCACGGATTTATGAAAAATTTGCATTTTTATTGCAAAATTTGACCGCACATTTGGATTTTATCAACGTGTTAATTGATAATTTAGAGTTGATTGAACCGTTGGCGGATGTGCAATTACAGCTTCTGGTGCAACTTATCCCCCAGTTACAGGCAAATATGGGGCAGGGCAATTATCTGCGAGCCTTGCCTTTGGTCGGTGTGGATACTAAGTTTTTAGAAAGCCATTTTGTACTCGTAGAAAATCTACTAGATGCTTTACATAATGGACAGGTCAAAACCCAAGGCTTAATGGCGTGGCTCAATTGCAAGCCCAAGCCTAAAGACTGGCTATTGATTAAACCGCTATGTAACAAGGCACAACAAGCCCTTGGCGGATTGCCGATTTTACGGCTGGATAGTGAGACCTTGCTCAATTTTGCCTTGCCTGCCCAGAATATTTTGATTGTAGAAAATGAACAATCTGCTCTCGCCTTGCCAAATTTAGACAATAGCATAGTAGTCGCTGGTGGCGGCAAAAATGTAGCCTGGCTAGACGCGACTTGGCTGGCGGATAAAAATCTTGCCTACTGGGGCGATATAGATTCGGACGGATTGCATATTCTTAATCTCGCACGTCTAAAACAGCCCAGTATTCGGGCGTTAATGATGGACGAACAGACGCTCATTCAACATCAAAAGCAAATGGTGAATGAAGCCAAAGCCTGTGAATTTGTGCCGGCAGGTTTGACGGTGGCAGAAGTGGGCTTGTATCAGAAGTTAAAAAATGGGGAGTTTGGTTGTACACGCTTAGAACAAGAAAGGTTAGCAAGGGATTATGTCGCAACGATATTGGCGAAATGGTTGGCACATTGATAAAGCAACTCATCAAACAATATCATTCGTCAACCCCCACAAATTTTGCTACACTAAATCCAACGCGGATTTCACCTAGGATTTTCTATGCAACTTACGGCTCAACTTCTTCAATCTGTTCTTCATATTGCCAATGAAGCAGGTAAAATCTTAGAAAATTTCTATCTAAAATCTGAATCTATTGAAATTCATACAAAATTAGACAATACACCCGTGACAGAAGTGGATGTTGCCATTAGTCAATTTTTAACCCAAAAACTCACCGCACTTACCCCTGATTTTCCTGTTCTCTCGGAAGAAAATTGCAATATTCCCTTAACAGAGCGACAAAAATGGAAAACCTATTGGTTAATCGATCCCTTGGATGGCACGCAACAATTTATTGATAGAACGGGGCAGTTTTCCATTTTAATTGCCTTAATTCATCAAAATCGTCCTATTTTAGGGGTTATTCATGCGCCGATTTTACACAAAACCTATTACGCTATGCAGGGATTTGGGGCATATAAATGGGAAGATAATAATCATCAACGCCTAATCGCTCGCCATATTGATTTAAGTAAACCGCTCAATATCGCCGTGGGTTCAGAAAGCCATAAGCAAAAAGTGCGGTGTATTTTGCCGGAGAATTTTCCTTGTGAATTTATTGTTTATGGTTCAAGCGGATTGAAAAGTACATTAGTTGCTGAGGGGATAGCGGATTGTTATGTCCGCTTAGGTGACACTGGTGAGTGGGATACGGCGGCGTCCGAGGTTTTATTAAATGAGCTACATGGTAATATTTTTGATCCTTCTTTTTCACCTTTGACTTATAATCAACGTGAAACTTTTGTGAATCCGCCTTTTGTGATGACGGCGGATGGTGAAAAAAATTGGCAAAAAATCTTTCACTTTAATTTGTGATAGCTATTGGAAAATTGTGCGTTAATGGTGCATAGTATCGCAATAGTTTATTATTTTACTAGGATATAATATGAATGCAGAAAATAATTGTATTGTGATTTTTGGTGCGTCAGGTGATTTGACCCATCGTAAATTAATTCCCGCCCTTTATAACCTCTATAAAATCGGGCGTTTAACGGAAAACTTTTCTGTGCTGGGCGTGGCTCGTTCAGATTTAAATGATGAAAGTTTTCGTGACAAAATGCGTAAAGCATTGATTAAACATGAGAAAGCAGCAGGTGAAAGTTTAGATAATTTCTGCTCACATTTGTATTACCAATCTGTAAACACCTCTGATTCGCAAGATTATGGTAAGTTAGTGCCACGTCTTGATGAATTACACGATAAGTACCAAACCTGCGGTAACACGCTTTATTACCTTTCTACCCCGCCAAGCCTTTATGGTGTGATTCCTGAATGTCTAGCGGCTCACGGCTTGAATACTGAAGAATATGGTTGGAAACGCATTATCGTGGAAAAACCTTTTGGTTATGATTTGAAGACGGCTCACGAATTAGATATTCAGATCCACCGTTTCTTTGAAGAACATCAAATTTACCGTATTGACCATTATTTGGGCAAAGAAACCGTGCAGAACTTACTCGTGCTACGTTTTTCTAACGGCTTATTTGAACCCCTTTGGAGCCGTAATTTTATTGATTATGTGGAAATTACAGGCGCAGAATCCATTGGCGTGGAAGAACGTGGGGGTTATTATGATGGCTCTGGGGCAATGCGTGATATGTTCCAAAACCATCTATTGCAAGTGTTAGCCATGGTAGCCATGGAACCGCCAGCGATTATTAATGCGGATTCTATGCGTGATGAAGTGGCGAAAGTCTTACACTGTTTGCACCCATTAAGTGAAGATGATCTACAAAATAATTTGGTGCTAGGCCAATATACCGAAGCCCAAATTGACGGCGAGCAAGCCAAAGGCTATTTACAAGAAAAAGGTGTACCAACGGATTCAAATACGGAAACCTTTATGGCATTACGCTGTAAAATTGATAACTGGCGTTGGGCGGGTGTGCCATTTTATGTGCGTACAGGTAAGCGTTTACCGACTCGAGTGACGGAAGTCGTGATCCATTTTAAAACTACACCACATCCGGTATTCAGCCAAAATGCCCCTGAAAATAAATTGATCATCCGCATTCAACCGGATGAGGGAATTTCCATGCGTTTCGGCTTGAAAAAACCGGGGGCAGGCTTTGATGCCAAAGAAGTTTCCATGGATTTCCGTTATTCGGATTTAAGCGGCTCATCAAGTTTATTAACCGCTTATGAACGCTTATTATTAGACGCCATGAAAGGTGATGCAACATTATTTGCTCGTACGGATGCCGTACATGCTTGCTGGAAATTTGTGCAACCGATTTTGAATTACAAAGAAAATCGGGGTCGTGTGTATGAATATGAAGCTGGCACTTGGGGACCAAAAGAGGCGGATAAGTTAATCGCAAAATCGGGGCGAGTATGGCGTAAACCAAGTGGTCAAATGAAGAAAAAAGTATAAGGTGAAATATGAATACCATTATTTTTGAGACGGCACAACAAGCGGTGGAAAACATTGCCGAGCAGTTTTTGCAATTAAGTCAACAGGATAAAGCTGTGCATATTTCCTTATCGGGTGGCAGTACGCCAAAATTGCTGTTTAAAATCCTTGCTCAAGCACCGTTTAACAGCAAAGTGCGGTGGAAAAATTTGCATTTTTGGTGGGGCGATGAACGTATGGTTTCCCCAGCGGATCCGGAAAGCAATTACGGCGAAGTACAAAAACTGTTATTCGATCATATTGAAATCCCTGCGGAAAATATTCACCGCATTCGGGGCGAAAATGATCCACAAGCTGAACTCGCTCGTTTTGAACAAGACATTCAAGCCAATATTCCCAACGGTGAATTTGACTGGATTATTTTAGGGATGGGCAATGACGGACACACGGCATCCTTATTCCCCCATCAAACGAATTTCAATGATCCGAATTTAGTGGTGATTGCCAAACACCCAGAAAGCGGACAGCTACGCATTTCGAAAACAGCGAAATTATTGAGCCAAGCGAAACGGATTAGCTATTTAGTGACAGGTGAAACGAAAGCAGAAATTCTCAAAGAAATTGCTACGCACTCTGCTGACCAACTGCCTTATCCTGCGGCGAAAATTCAAAGTTCCAATGGAGTAACGGAGTGGATTTTGGATCGTGGGGCAGCGAAATTACTGTAATTTATTTAGAAATATGGTCAATAATTAGGAGTTGGAAATGAAAAATAGATTTATCTTTATGTCTGTCATAGTAGTACTCTTAACGGGATGTGTTAGCAGTTCATCTGAACAATTTTCTCAAAAAAAAGAAATAGGTATAGAACAAATTCCTGAACAATACAGAGTACATCCAAAAACCCCTGCACCTAAAGGCGTTAAGGATGGAGAATATACGGGTAAGATTAGTCAAGGAAGAACATATAAAACGGTCTTTAAGGATCACTTTGCGGATAAATATATTGATGTGTATTATCCAAATGGGCAGTTGCATTCACATACTCCTTTGGTTGATGGATTGGCTCAAGGTTGGTCTGAAGGATATACAGCAGAAGGGAAATTAAGAACAAAAGTTTTATATAAAGATGGTGTAGTGGTTCGTTACCAAACGTATGATGAACAAGGTAAGTTACTCCAAGATATACAATAGTAATCAAGCATAATAAATTTAGAGCAGAATTAATTTAACTCAACAGGAGAAAAAAATGTCAGTTAAAGGCGACATCGGCGTTATCGGTTTAGCGGTAATGGGACAAAATTTGATTTTAAATATGAACGACAACGGCTTTAAAGTGGTGGCGTATAACCGCACCACCAGCAAAGTTGACGAGTTCTTACAAGGTGCAGCGAAAGGCACAAATATCATTGGGGCTTACTCATTAGAAGACTTAGCCGCCAAATTAGAAAAACCACGCAAAGTGATGTTAATGGTGCGTGCGGGCGATGTGGTGGATCAATTTATTGACGCCTTGTTACCGCACTTAGAGCAAGGCGATATTATCATTGACGGCGGTAACTCAAATTACCCTGATACCAACCGCCGAGTGAAAGCCTTGAGCGAGAAAGGGATTCGCTTTATTGGTTCGGGCGTATCAGGCGGTGAAGAGGGGGCAAGACATGGGCCGTCGATTATGCCTGGTGGTAGCCAAGACGCATGGCCTTATGTGAAACCCATTTTCCAAGCCATTTCTGCGAAAACAGATAAAGGTGAGCCTTGCTGTGACTGGGTTGGCAAAGACGGTTCAGGTCATTTCGTGAAAATGGTACACAACGGCATTGAATATGGTGATATGCAATTAATTTGTGAAGCCTATCAATTCTTAAAAGACGGGCTAGGCTTAAGCTATGATGAAATGCACGCCATTTTCCAAGAATGGAAAAATACCGAATTAGACAGCTATTTAGTGGATATTACTACCGATATTTTAGCGTATAAAGATGCTGATGGTTCGCCGTTAGTAGAAAAAATCTTAGATACCGCAGGTCAAAAAGGTACGGGCAAATGGACAGGAATTAACGCCCTTGATTTCGGTATTCCATTAACCTTAATCACCGAATCGGTATTTGCTCGTTGTGTTTCTTCTTTCAAAGATCAACGTGTTGCTACGTCTAAATTGTTCAACAAAACCATCTCGCAAGTCACGGGCGATAAAAAAGTGTGGATTGAGGCCGTTCGCCGTGCCTTATTGGCATCAAAAATCATCTCTTACGCCCAAGGCTTTATGTTGATTCGTGAGGCGTCAGAGAATTTTGAGTGGAATATTAATTACGGTGCAACGGCGTTATTATGGCGTGAAGGCTGTATTATTCGTAGCCGTTTCTTAGGCAATATCCGTGATGCTTATGAAACTAATCCTGATTTAGTGTTCTTAGGGTCTGATCCGTATTTCAAAGGCATTTTAGAAAACTGCTTAGCAGACTGGCGTAAAGTGGTGGCAAAATCGATTGAAGTGGGCATTCCAATGCCTTGTATGGCAAGTGCGATTACATTCTTAGATGGCTATACCTCCGCTAATTTACCAGCGAACTTGCTACAAGCCCAACGTGACTATTTCGGTGCGCACACTTATGAGCGTACTGACAAACCACGTGGCGAGCATTTCCATACTAACTGGACAGGACGTGGTGGCAATACGGCATCAACGACGTATGATGTGTAGTTGAGCAATATCTGGTGGGGGAGAACTGACATGGTTTTTCCCCACGTCAAGAGAGAAAAAAATGTCCGAATTAAAATTAAACTACCATAAAACCCATTTTCTCACCAGTGCAGCAAATATTACCCAGTTGCCAGAAGATACGGGAATTGAGATTGCTTTTGCTGGTCGCTCAAATGCAGGAAAATCCACCGCACTGAATGCCTTAACCAATCAAAAAAACTTGGCTCGCACCTCAAAAACTCCAGGGCGGACGCAGTTAATCAATCTGTTTGACGTGGAGCCACAATGTAAATTGGTGGATTTGCCTGGTTATGGTTATGCGGCGGTGCCAGAACAAATGAAATTGCAATGGCAGAAGTCTTTATCGGAATACTTGCAGAAACGAGAATGCTTGCAAGGCGTAGTGATTTTAATGGATATTCGTCATCCGTTAAAAGATCTCGATCAGCAAATGATTGAATGGGCGGTGGCCTCAGAATTGCCTGTCCTATTATTACTCACCAAAGCCGATAAACTCAGCCAAAGTGCCCGATCAAAAACCGTAAAAATGGTGCGTGAGGCGATTTTACCTTTTCAGGGTGATGTGCAAGTTGAGCCATTTTCAGCACTCAATAAAATCGGCATAGATCGCTTGTCGGCGAAATTAAATGACTGGTTTAGTCCCACTTTTGAGGGTGAAAAGAGTTAATTTTGTGATCTTGATTCCAAAAATACACCGTAGTTTTTGCAAAGCGCGGTGTATTTTTTTATGCTTTTTCTAATTTAGCCATAAAAAAGGAAAAGTCATGTCGTTAGCGATTGTTTATAGCCGTGCCTCTATCGGGGTGCAAGCCCCTCTGGTGACCATTGAAGTGCATATTAGCAATGGTAAGCCGAATTTTGTGTTAGTTGGATTGCCAGAAAAAACCGTGAAAGAGGCGCAAGATCGGGTACGAAGTGCGTTGATTAATGCGCAGTTTAAATATCCCCCGAAACGTATTACGGTGAATCTCGCTCCAGCGGATTTGCCCAAAGAGGGGGGACGTTTTGATTTGCCGATTGCCTTGGGCATTTTGGCGGCCTCAGGGCAAATTAATGCGGAGCAATTACGTCAATTTGAGTTCTTGGGTGAACTGGCGTTAACGGGTAATTTACGTGGTGTACAAGGCGTCATTCCTGCCATTTTAGCCGCCCAGAAAGCGAAAAGAACCATGATTATTGCGCCACAGAATGCCAATGAGGCCTCGCTTATTTCGGGCCATGACAGTTACTATGCTCATTCCTTGTTGGAAGTGGTGCAGTTTCTCGGCAATCAATTAAATTTACCCACGGCGAGCCAAATGGCTGAACAGGTCAGGGAAAATGCACAGCAAAGTGCGGTGCAAAATCAGCAAGATTTAACCGATATTATTGGTCAACATCATGCTAAACGCGCTTTAACCATTGCGGCAGCGGGGCAGCATAATTTGCTGTTATTAGGGCCACCGGGGACAGGCAAAACCATGTTAGCCAGCCGATTAACTGACTTACTGCCAGAAATGAGCGATCAAGAGGCCATTGAGACGGCTTCTGTCACCAGTCTGGTTCAAAATGAACTGAATTTTGCGAACTGGAAAAAGCGTCCTTTTCGGCACCCTCATCATAGTGCCTCTTTACCTGCTTTAGTGGGTGGAGGCTCGATCCCAAAACCTGGCGAGATATCATTAGCAACCAATGGCATTCTTTTCTTAGATGAGTTGCCCGAATTTGAACGTAAAGTATTGGACGCCTTGCGCCAACCCTTAGAAAGTGGCGAAATTGTGATTTCTCGTGCTAACGCAAAGATACAATTTCCTGCCAGATTTCAATTAGTTGCGGCCATGAACCCAAGCCCTACTGGCCATTATCAAGGCTCGCATAACCGTACCTCACCACAGCAAATCATTCGTTATTTAAACCGCCTGTCTGGCCCGTTTTTAGATCGTTTTGATCTCTCTATTGAAGTGCCATTATTACCACAAGGCGCATTACAATGTCAAGAAGATCGTGGGGAAACGAGCGAACAAGTGCGTGCAAAGGTGCTAAAAGTGAGGGAAATTCAGTTCGCTCGACAAGGTAAAGTGAATGCCCATTTAACCAGTAAGGAAATTGAACGCTATTGCCCGTTATCAGAAAAAGAGGCGATGTTTTTGGAAAATGCGCTAACGAAGTTAGGCTTATCCGTACGAGCCTATCACCGTATTCTAAAGGTGTCACGCACCATTGCGGACTTGGCGGAATCAGAACACATTACCCAAGCCCATTTAGCCGAGGCGTTGGGCTATCGCACCATGGATCGGTTATTGTTGAAATTACACGAGTAATCAATGGTTTAGAGAGAAAAAAATAGACAAAAATAAACCGCACTTTTTGTGTCTGAGCATGTTGTTCAACAAAGTGCGGTCTTTTTTTAATGAGATTTAGGCATTTAAAATATTCTGAATTTCTTGAATACTTAAATGATAACCATGCGGGCAATTACGCCATTCATCAAGCATTTTGGTGTATTTATCCCACATTGGGGTTTGTGAGTCGCAGCCGTGTTCACAACGCATAAATTCTTGATATTTGCCCTCAACACCGGTAATAAAACGCAAGTAGCTTAAATATTTTTTCTCACGCACCGCACAATAGCCCACAAATTGTAAGCGGTGAGGCGTTACCGTGGATTTATCGGTTAAATTGTTGTACGAAACATGTAAGGCTTTATACATTTCGAGCGTATCTAGCACGGTTTGGCATTCTTCTAATGAAATGTCATTAAATTCTTGATCCAGTTCTTTTAATTCACGCGCAAAGCCACCTTTTACGATAGCCTCTAAACGGGCATATTTCGCTTTATTTTCAGGTTCAAGTAAACCCATTAATTTATATTGATTGCTTAAAATTAAGCGTTGTGTTGATGTCATTTCCATAATAAATTCCTTGTTTCTTTAAATTTTATTTAGTCGATACTGTTTAAATCTTCTTTTGAAAGCCCGCTTTCTTTCACTTTTACATTACCATCTGTGGCACGATATTCAAGGTTTTGATAATAAGCCTCACGGAATGTAATGTACGGATCTTGTGCTTGTTCTAACAAGGCCTCTTTATCTATGGCTTTGGCACGGGTGTCCACGGCTTGCACGCCGGTTTTGACTAACGACCAAGCTCCGCCAACCCAATGCCAGAAAGGATAGGTATAAGCGGTATCAACCACGGAACCAGTTAATTCTCGAGGTGTGGTGGCATTATAGACGGGGAGAACCACATAGGTACCCGCCTCTACGCCATAACTGCCGAGGCTATCGCCGAAAGTGCGTTGGTGTTCAATTTTGAGTGGATCGCTATAACTGGCCCAGTCAATTAATCCGCCTAAGCCAAAGGTCGAGTTAATCACAAAGCGGTTAAAATGCACCATGGCTTTTTTGACCTCGCCCTCTAATAAGCGGTTCACAAAGCTCACAGGTTCATCAAGGTTATTGGCCACATTTGAAATTCCTGTAGTGACAGGGCTTGGCAAGGCATTCCAACCTTTGGCGGCCGGTTTCAATAAATAAGGGTCGAGAACTTTGTAGTTGAAATCCCACATCGTGCGGTTAAATCCTTGTAAAGGATCTTGACGTTCTCCCGTGACGGGATCGAGCGTGTTAGTACAGCCACTCAGTAACACAAGGCTACAAAGTGCGGTGGAAAAGAGCGTTGTTTTTTTCATTAAGTTGATTTCCAAATAGAATTTTGCTTATTGTAAATGAGTTAGGCAAAATCTACAAAAAAATTTACCGCAGTTTAGATTAAAAACTGCATAAAATGAATATTAATTCAGTTTTGTTGCATAAATATATTTCTTTGCAACTTTACAAGCGGATCGGGGCTTGATAGAATAGCTTGAATTTAACCAATTCACCTCAAGAGATTGTCATCAACAATCTTTGGTTAATGAATATTTGTAAGTGTTCAACCACACATTCAGGAGCAATTATGTCCGCACAAGCCATTCTCGTGCTTGCCGACGGCAGTGTTTTTCACGGCATCTCTATTGGTGCTGAGGGCTACACTATCGGCGAAGTCGTTTTTAATACTGCCATGACCGGCTATCAAGAAATTTTAACTGATCCTTCCTATTTTCAACAAATCGTCACGCTCACTTATCCCCATATTGGCAACACTGGTTGCAATATTGAAGATCTTGAAAGCCAACAGGTTTTTGCCTCTGGCTTAATTATTCGTGATTTACCCTTAACGCATAGTAATTTCCGTGCTAACCAAAGCCTTTCAGATTATTTAAAAGCCAATAATGTGGTGGCGATTGCGGATATTGACACTCGCCGTTTAACCCGAATTTTACGTGACAAAGGAGCACAAGCTGGTTGTATTATGACCGGTGAAGTTGACGAGAAAAAAGCCTTGGAACTGGCGTTAAGTTTTGGCTCAATGGCAGGCAAAGATTTAGCTCAAGAAGTGACGTCTAACGAACCTTATCAATGGACACAAGGCGAATGGCAACTCGGCAAAGGCTATGTGGAAACGAAACATCCTGAATTTAATATTGTGGCGTACGACTTCGGCGTGAAACGTAATATTTTAAGAATGTTGGCGGAGCGGGGTTGCAATATCACGGTTGTGCCGGCTAAAACTTCAGCCGAGGACGTGTTGGCCTTAAACCCTGATGGTATTTTTCTTTCCAACGGACCGGGCGACCCAGAACCTTGCGATTATGCCATTTCAGCAATCCAAACCTTATTAAAATGCAAAAAACCGATTTTTGGCATTTGCTTAGGACATCAATTATTAGGTCTAGCCGCAGGCGGTAAAACTAAAAAAATGCCATTCGGCCACCACGGCGCTAATCATCCGGTGCAAGATTTAGACAGTGGCAATGTGTTGATTACCAGCCAAAATCACGGTTTTGAAGTGGATGAACACAGTTTGCCAGCTAATGTGCGAGTGACCCACCGTTCGTTGTTCGATAACTCGGTACAAGGCATTGAACTCACCGACCAATCGGCATTTTCATTCCAAGGACACCCAGAGGCCAGTCCGGGGCCGAATGATGTGGCGTATTTGTTTGATAGATTTATTGGCGAGATGAGAAAAGCGAAAGCGTAAGAAGATAGCCATGCAAAATAAATTTAATTTAACTCTACAAGAAGATCGTTTTCTGGCGAAGAAAAATATTGTGGAAGTGATCCACAGTATTTCACGACTGGAAAACGTCAACACCACTTTTCCGCAAACCCAAACCATTGTGAGCGGCATGAGCGTGAGCGGGGTGTCAACGGACGATATTCAGGTGATTTTAAATTTAAAAAATGCGTGGCAATTTATTTTAAAAAGCGATTTGCCTTTTAATTTAGCTTTTGCTTGTAAAATCAATGGCTTTGTGGCGTATAATGAATCACTGGCGTGGGGCGAATTACGCACGGGCAAGGTGGGGATTAGTGGCGTGGCTTATGTGCCAGAAATTCCCAATCCACAAGCCGTTGAACAAAGGTTTGCACAAATTATCAATCAGCCCATTTCTGCCACGGAAAAAGCGTTAAAATTAATGTATTACCTGATGCGAAATCAACTATTTTGGGACGGCAATAAACGCACGGCGATTATTTGTGCCAATTATTTGCTGATTCAAGCAGGGGCGGGCGTGTTAAATATTAACGAACAACAATTGGAACCATGGCACGAGCGACTTTCCAACTTTTATGAAAGTGGCGATGATACAGAAATTATTGAATGGACATATCAGCATTGTTTGTATGGGATTGTCAAAGATTAAAGAAAACAGGAAATAAAAAATGCCAAAACGTAACGACATAAACACAATATTAATTATCGGGGCAGGTCCAATTGTCATTGGGCAAGCCTGTGAATTTGACTATTCGGGGGCGCAGGCTTGTAAGGCTTTGCGGGAAGAGGGCTATAAAGTGGTGTTGGTGAACTCCAACCCTGCCACCATTATGACCGATCCGAATATGGCGGATGTGACCTACATTGAGCCAATTCAATGGCAAACCGTGGAAAAAATCATTGAAAAAGAACGTCCTGATGCCATTTTGCCAACCATGGGCGGACAAACGGCGTTAAATTGTGCCTTGGATTTGTCTAAAAACGGCGTGTTGAAAAAATACAATGTGGAACTCATCGGGGCAACGGAAGACGCTATTGATAAAGCCGAAGATCGTGGACGGTTTAAAGAAGCCATGGCGAAAATTGGGCTAAATACGCCAAAATCTTTTGTGTGCCATACTTTCGATGAAGCCTGGAAAGCACAGGAAGAAGTGGGTTTTCCAACCTTGATTCGTCCGTCATTTACAATGGGTGGTTCAGGCGGTGGGATTGCCTATAACCGTGATGAATTTCAAGCCATTTGTGAACGGGGTTTTGATGCCTCACCGACCCACGAATTGTTGATTGAGCAGTCCGTACTCGGTTGGAAAGAATACGAGATGGAAGTGGTGCGGGACAAAGCGGATAACTGCATTATCGTCTGTTCCATTGAAAACTTTGACCCAATGGGCGTGCATACGGGCGACAGTATCACCGTTGCCCCTGCTCAAACTTTGACCGATAAAGAATACCAAATTATGCGTAACGCCAGCTTGGCGGTGTTGCGTGAAATCGGCGTGGATACGGGCGGTTCAAATGTGCAATTTGCTATTAACCCTGACAATGGCGAGATGATCGTGATTGAAATGAATCCACGGGTCAGTCGTTCTTCGGCGTTGGCAAGTAAAGCAACAGGCTTTCCGATCGCCAAAGTAGCAGCCAAATTGGCGGTGGGTTATACGCTTAACGAACTTCGCAACGACATTACAGGCGGTTTAATTCCTGCCTCTTTTGAGCCGTCCATTGACTATGTGGTGACCAAAGTCCCACGCTTTGCCTTTGAAAAATTCCCACAAGCGGACGACCGTTTAACTACGCAAATGAAATCCGTGGGCGAAGTGATGGCAATGGGGCGTACCTTCCAAGAAAGTTTACAAAAAGCCTTGCGTGGCTTAGAAACAGGGATTTGCGGTTTCAATTTGCTTTCCGAAGAGCCTGAAAAAATCCGTAGCGAATTAGGCAATCCAGGCCCGAACCGAATTTTATATGTAGCAGACGCATTCGGTGCAGGCTTTAGCTTGGAAGAAGTCCATCATTATTCCAAAATCGATTCGTGGTTTTTGATTCAAATTCAAGATTTAGTGCAAGAAGAATTAGCCTTAGAAAAACGCACGCTAGACGAATTGGATTACGCTGAACTTCGTCGCTTAAAACGCAAAGGCTTTTCCGATAAACGTATCGGGCAGCTCACTCAAGCTGGCGAAACCGCGGTGCGAAATAAACGAAATTTATTAGATTTGCACCCTGTTTACAAACGAGTGGATACCTGTGCGGGCGAATTTAAATCCGACACCGCTTATCTGTATTCAACATACGAAGAAGAATGCGAAAGCCGTCCAACGGATCGCAAAAAAATTATGATTTTAGGTGGCGGTCCAAACCGTATCGGGCAAGGTATTGAGTTTGACTACTGTTGCGTTCATGCCGCCCTTGCCTTGCGTGAAAGCGGTTTTGAAACCATTATGGTCAACTGTAACCCTGAAACGGTTTCGACCGATTTTGATACATCGGATCGTTTATATTTTGAGCCGTTGACGCTGGAAGATGTGTTGGAAATTATCCATGTGGAAAATCCGTACGGCGTGATTGTGCATTACGGCGGTCAAACCCCGCTGAAACTCGCCAATGCCTTGCACGACAACGGCGTGAATATTATTGGCACCTCTGCCGATAGCATTGATGCCGCCGAGGACCGTGAACGTTTTCAACAAATCTTGCACGATCTCGGCTTAAAACAACCGAACAACCGTACTGCTCGCAATGCGATTGAGGCGGTGAAATTAGCGGAAGAAGTGGGCTATCCGCTGGTGGTACGTCCGTCTTATGTATTGGGTGGTCGAGCCATGCAAATTGTGTATAACGTGGACGAACTCAACAAATATATGCGTGAGGCAGTGCAAGTGTCGGATGACAGCCCGATTTTGCTTGACCATTTCTTGAACAATGCCATTGAAGTGGATGTGGATTGTATTTGTGACGGCAAAGAGGTGGTCATCGGTGGCATTATGCAACATATTGAGCAAGCAGGCATTCACAGTGGCGACTCCGCTTGCTCGTTGCCCGCTTACTCCTTAAGCCAAGATGTACAAGATGAAATCCGCCGTCAAACCGTGGCCATGGCGCAAGCTCTGAATGTGGTAGGCTTAATGAATGTGCAATTTGCGGTACAGGATAACGTGATCTATGTGTTAGAAGTCAACCCTCGTGCCAGCCGTACCGTGCCATTTGTCAGCAAAGCCACAGGACGTTCCTTGGCGAAAATTGCTGCTCGAGTAATGGCGGGTATTTCCCTTGCGGAACAGGGTATTTCAGGCGAAGTGATCCCTGATTATTACTCCGTCAAAGAGGCCGTGTTCCCGTTTATTAAATTCCCTGGGGTGGATACGATTTTAGGGCCTGAAATGCGTTCAACAGGCGAAGTGATGGGCGTGGGTAAAACGTTCTCCGAGGCCTTTTTGAAAGCAGAGCTTGGGGCAAATGAACGGATTCCAAAAACCGGTAAAGTCTTTGTATCGGTGGATAACAAAGACAAAGCCCGCCTATTGCCAGTGGCTCGCCGTCTACAAGAACAAGGCTACGGTTTATGTGCCACCATGGGAACCGCTAAATTCTTACGGGACAATGGCATTTCGGCTCAAATTGTGAATAAAGTCCGTGAGGGGCGCCCGCATATTGTGGATGCGATTAAAAACGGTGAAATTGCCATGATTATCAACACCGTGGGTAGCACTCCAGAAAGCGTGACGGACAGTCATTCCATTCGCCAAAGTGCGTTGCAACAAAAAGTCTTTTTACAAACCACCCTGTCAGGGGCTGAGGCTTTGGTAGAGGGCGTGAAAAGCCTTGCGGGGTGTGATGTGTATTCGTTACAAGGTTTGCATCAGCGGTTGCAGTAAGAGCCAAACAACTAGACACAAAAAATGTGTTTAGTTAAATCAAAAGAGGGAACTATTTCTTTTCTTTACATTCTAATCAAGGCGGACATTTTGTCCGTCTTTTTAATCTTTAAACAAGGAAACTTTTATATGAAAAAATTACTCGGAGTATCATTCTTAGCTGTTTTATTAACGGCTTGTACATCAGAATCAAACCAACGTCCGCAAGGTCCACGTGGTGAACGCCCACACAATCCACAACTTGAAGCAGCAATGAAATCTTGTCGTGAATCTGTGGGACAAAATGCAGACCGTAGTAAATTTGCAGCTTGTATGAAAGAAAAAGGTTTTGAAAAACCAGCGGGTAAACCAGATTTAAAACCAGCTAATTAGTTGTTATATAAACAAAAAGTGCGGTATTTTCTACCGCACTTTTCACATTCATTTCAATTATGCTTGAGATGAAATACGTTTCATATCTGTCATATAACCACGTAATTCTTGACCGATTAATTCAATCGGGTGATTGCGAATCGCATCATTCACATCACGTAATAACACGTTATCAATTTCAACCGTTGGTGCAGGTTCACCTAGGTCGCCTTTTTGTAAGGTTGGAATCACTTTTTCTGCCAAAATTGGTGTTGCCACGTGGGAGAATAGATAGTTACCATATTCTGCTGTATCAGAAATTACCACGTTCATTTCATATAAACGTTTACGAGCAATGGTGTTGGCAATTAATGGTAATTCGTGTAAAGATTCGTAGTAAGCGGATTCTTCATAAATACCACTTGCCACCATGGTGTCAAATGCCAATTCTACACCCGCTTTCACCATCGCTACCATTAACACGCCGTGATCAAAGTATTCTTGTTCAGAAATTTTGATGTTGTCGCCTTTTGGTGAATTTTCAAAGGCGGTTTTGCCTGTGGCTTCACGCCATGTTAATAGGTTCACATCATCGTTCGCCCAGTCTGCCATCATGGTGGAGGAAAATTCGCCACTGATAATATCGTCCATGTGTTTTTCAAATAAGAACGCTAATTCCTCTTTGATTTGTTCAGATAATTCAAAGGCACGCAATTTGGCGCTGTTAGATAAGCGATCTAACATCAGCGTGATACCACCTTGTTTTAACGCTTCAGTAATGGTTTCCCAACCGTATTGAATTAATTTACCTGCATAAGCTGGGTCTTTGCCGTCAGCCACTAATTTGTCGTAGCAGACGATAGATCCTGCTTGTAACATACCGCAAAGAATGGTTTGTTCGCCCATTAAATCAGATTTTACTTCAGCCACGAATGAAGATTCTAATACACCTGCACGGTCGCCCCCTGTGGCACTTGCCCATGCTTTAGCGATTGCCATGCCTTCACCTTTCGGATCATTTTCAGGGTGAACAGCGATTAAGGTTGGCACACCAAAACCACGTTTATATTCTTCACGGACTTCCGTCCCCGGGCATTTTGGTGCAACCATCACCACCGTAATGTCTTTGCGAATTTGCTCGCCCACTTCAACGATGTTAAAACCATGAGAATAACCAAATGCAGCACCATTTTTAATTAGAGGCATGACATCTGCTACTACTTTTGAGTGTTGTTTGTCTGGGGTTAAGTTGATGACTAAATCCGCAGTTGGAATGAGTTCTTGGTAAGTACCCACTTTAAAACCATTTTCGCTAGCACGTTGGAATGACGCACGTTTTTCTGCAATGGCTTCTGGACGTAACGCATAGCTCACATCTAAGCCAGAATCACGCATATTTAAACCTTGGTTTAAGCCTTGTGCACCACAACCGATAATGACAACTTTTTTGCCTTTTAAGAAGTTGCAGCCATCGGTAAATTCGTCACGTTCCATAAAGCGGCAACGACCGAGTTGGTCGAGTTTTTGGCGTAGATTTAGGGTGTTGAAATAGTTAGACATTTTTATTTTCCTTTTGGATTGTTAGCTGTTTTTGTTGAATGAGGGGATTATAGGGGTTTTATTGTGTTGCGTAAATTGATATTATTGGGATTTGATATTGCGGATTTTGCAATTATTGAAATCGGGTTTCGTCCGATGGGCGACCATACTTTCTTTTGCTTGTGGCAAGAACGGATTTCGCCGTTGGCGACTTACTTTTTCTTTGCTCGTGCAAAGCAAAAGTAAGCAAAAAGAAAGCACGCCCCAACTTTGCCTTGTTTCCTGAAAATGATTAAATTTGCTTAACGGAAAAGTTGTCAACTCGCTTCGCTCAAACAGCACAACTTTTCCTACAAATTTAATCATTTTCAGGCGGCAAACATGGGGCCCCCATTGGTGATGAAATAAAGTGCGGTGGAAAAATTGAGAATACCTTAAGCATAGTAACGTTACTCCGTAGCTTAAAAAAATATCTATTTTTTTAACCGCACTTTTATCTACGCTCGATCAAAAAATTGGGGCCCCGTCTGAACCGCCTTTGCGACTTGAAATTTTTAGGTAAAATCGCCTTGTTTGAGCGTAGCGAGTTGCGATTTTACCGTTAAGAAAATTTCAACCAAGCAAAGATAAGCGGTGAAGTCGGGGTGTGTTTCTTTTGTTACTTTTCTTTGCACAAGCAAAGAAAAGTAAAAGACGTGGCGAAATCCGATTGTAATAAAATTGTAATTTAAGAGAAAAAACCATGAACTTCACTGATCTAAAAATCTTCCTCCACCTCACCCAAACTCAAAACTTCAGCAAAACCGCTGCCCAAAACCACATGTCCCCCTCCACGCTTTCACGCCAAATTCAACGCATGGAAGAAGAACTGGGACAGCCTTTATTCCTCCGTGATAACCGCCAAGTGATTCTCACTGAAACCGGCGTGAAATTTCTCACGTTTGCACAACAAAATTGGCATAATTGGGACGTGTTTAAGCAACAGTTACGCTCGACTTCTCAAGAATTATCTGGCGAGTTAAAACTCTTTTGCTCGGTGACGGCGGCTTATTCGCATCTTCCACAAATCTTAGAAAAATTTCGGGCTCGTTATCCTAAAGTGGAAATTCAATTAACCACGGGCGATCCCGCATTAGCGGTGCAAATCGTGGAGGAAAAACAAGCCGACTTAGCTTTAGCGGGGCGGCCATTGAATTTGCCACATTCTCTTGAATTTCAACCTATTGATGATATTTCATTGTCGTTAATTGCGCCTCGTGTGGCTTGTGTGGCGACCCAATTATTGCAGCACGATCCCATTGATTGGCAACAGATTCCGTTTATTCTTCCCGTCGAGGGGCCGGCTCGTCAACGGATTGATGAATGGTTACGCCATAAGAAAATCAAACACCCGAAAATTTATGCGACAGTGAGTGGGCATGAGGGGATTATGTCGATGGTGGCATTAGGTTGTGGGGTGGCGTTATTGCCTGATGTGGTGATTAAAAATAGCCCTATTAGCACCCAAGTCTCCTCGTTAAATTTGGATGTGCCTGTCGCACCTTTTGAGTTAGGCATTTGTGTGCAAAAACAGTCGTTAGCCTCGCCATTGGTTAAGGCATTTTGGTCGATGTTAAAAAAAGTGCGGTAAAAAATTAAGTAATTTTTACCGCACTTGGACGAGATAAGTAACTTAACCTTGATTAAGCCTCTTTTTTCTTGGTGGCTTTTTTGGCTCTTGGTAAGGTGAGCTTGACTTTATTGGCTTTGCCCCATGTTTTTAAGCGTGCCATAAATTCTTTACCCATAGGGCTAGGATCACCTGTGAATAATTTTTGTAAGCCGTTATTTTCAATGATATGACGGCGTAATTCTAAACGTTCTTGATGATTTTCCGCTAAACGAATCGCACGTTCCACATATTCATCTACCGTATTGGCAATTAACCATTCAGGCAAGCCTAAACGTTTGAATAAGCCCTCGTCAATATGTTCATGCACTTCAGGGCCTGTTTTACAAATACCCACTAAGCCTAAGGTGACCATATCAATAATGCCATTGGTGTTGCCAAATGGGAACGGGTTCACCATCATATCGCAGTTATGTAAGATACTGAGATATTGATGATAAGGTGAGTGTCGGTGTGCTGTCGCTGAATCACCTAGGTGGCTTTTAATAAAGCGTTCTACATAAGGATGAGTTATACCACTGGATTGTCCTAAGGCAAAATGGAAGTGGACTTTCACTTTGGCACGATCACGGATGGCTTTTAATGCCTCAAGGAAATACGGGTTCAACTTCATGGTGGTGGAGGCGATACCGATATTGACCACGTCAGGATTTTCATGCAAGCGATATTCTACCTTTTCTGGCGCTAAGGCTGACGGCACATAAGGCAAGGCATCTTTTGGTAAGCGTAATAATTTTTCGCTAAAGCATTGTTCAGAACCAACGTAATCATCTTCTACCACTACATATTCAATAAATGGTGAGTGCGTGGTGGCAGGGTGACCTAAGGCGACGGCTTGGATTGGTGCCAAGCGAGTGTTACTGGCAAAAATCGTGACAAGATCCATGCCGATACTTGGCATATATAATATTGCGCTACCATTTTCATTGCAGATGTTTTTTAAGAACAGCAGTTTCTCAAAAATATTATCACCTTGTATAAGATGGAATTCATCAAACACATCACGACCTAATTGGTCTACGGCGTCATTACCCACACCGATAATATGAAATAGCTCACGCGCTGCACGCATTGAAGTGGAGTGGGTTCGATAAATAGAGTGCGCAGAATGAAAATGTTCAAGCAACACCACCATTACAGGTTTCCCATCACGGTAGCCGATATTACTCACATCACGATCTTGCCAACCGCCAGTGATTAAGTGGTTGCGAATGACTTTATTGAGGGCATTTTTAATCCCATGTTTATTGTCGGCAATGTCATAACTACAGTGCATGTAAACATCATGGGAAATACTGCTTGGCAAATTATTGAGGTTTGGAATTTGTTCCAAACGTTCAGGGAGCCATTGCAAGATGGTGCCACGTTTGCTAAAGGCTTGTTGTGTCCCGATAAAACGAGGTGATTGCAAAGAGAAGCAAAGGGAAACGCACAGATCACGATCCAGATTCCACAAGGCGTCTAAATTAATGGTTAAATTAGATTCAGGCAGATACATAATGCAGAATTTCGTCCACACCGCTTTGTTTGATTCTAAGGTAATCTCTGACGAGGATTTATCGGGATTGAGATTATAACTTTGTAACACATGGTCCGCATTGATATAAGGCGAAGAGGCGAAAATCATCCCTAGCCAACGTTGATAGCCGAAAAATTTTAAGGCACCTGAATCAGAAACCTGTAAGGCTTTATCCATAAATAACGTGCTGATCGCATTTGCCATTCGAGTACAAAAATAGACGATACGATCTTGCTGTAATTCGTCGTTTGAGAGTTGTGTGGGGACATTCAATTCAATGTCTTGAATATCGCCAAAATTGCTGTCTAATTTACTTAAAATTGCCAGTAAGATATTACAGGCAAGTTCATAATTTTTCGCTTCAACGGCTTGTTCAAACTGTTCCACGTTGGGTTTCATTTCTGTATTATTGTCTGTCATAAGCGCCCTTTAACAAGTTCCCCATAAATCATATTCATCTGCGTTAGTTATTGTAACGGAAATAATATCACCGATTTTCACCGCACTTTGGCTGATATTATCCACATAAACCACCCCATCAATTTCAGGTGCATCTGCCATGGAACGGCCGATAATCCCATCTTCATCAATGTCGTCCACAATCACAGGTAAGGTTTTGCCAATTTTTTGCTGTAATCGTTGGGCGGAAATTTGCTGTTGGACTTCCATAAAACGTTGGAAGCGTTGTTCTTTAATGTCCTCTGGCACTTGATCTGGCATTGCTGTTGCGGTAGCGCCCTCGACGGGACTAAATTTAAAGCAACCGACACGATCAAGTTGTGCCTCTCTTAGAAAATTAAGTAATAATTCAAAATCTTCTTCTGTTTCACCTGGGAATCCTACAATAAAGGTGGAGCGCAAGGTTAATTCTGGGCAAATTTCTCGCCATTTTTTAATCCGTTCTAAAATGCGTTCTACCGACCCTGGGCGTTTCATCAATTTCAAAATTTTCGGGCTAGCGTGTTGTAATGGAATATCCAAATACGGCAAAATTTGCCTTGCCGCCATTAAAGGGATTAATTCATCCACATGTGGATAAGGATAAACATAGTGCAAACGTACCCAAACTTTTAAACTCGCCAACATCTGGCACAAGGTGATCAGATTATTTTTAATCGGCATGCCATTCCAAAATACGGTTTTATTTTGGTTCTCTTTGCGTTGATCGAGCGAATAAGCCGAGGTATCTTGCGATACCACCAACAATTCTTTTACCCCCGAATCCACTAAGCGTTTGGCTTCATCTAAAATTTGGGTAATAGGACGGCTGTCTAAGTCACCACGCATGGACGGAATAATACAAAACGTGCATTTATGATCGCAGCCCTCTGAAATTTTCAAATAGGCGTAATGTTTCGGCGTGAGTTTTACGCCTTGGCTTGGCACGAGACTCACATAAGGATTATATTCCGGTTTCGGCACATATTTATGCACATTTTCCATCACCGCCTCATAGCTATGTGGCCCTGTAATTTCCAACACTTTTGGGTGAACTTCACGGATTTTATCTTCTTTTGCGCCCAAACAACCGGTGACTAATACACGGCCGTTGGCCTCAAGTGCCTCGCCAATGGCCTCTAAGGATTCTTGTACGGCACTATCAATAAAACCGCAAGTATTGACAATCACCAGATCAGCATTTTCATAAGTAGGGATAATATTGTAACCGTCAGTACGTAACTCGGTGAGAATGCGTTCGGAATCGACTAAATTTTTCGGACAACCAAGGCTAACAAAGCCAATATTTGGCGTTTTTGATGACATAAATAATCTTAAAATAATGTAAAAAATTGGGCGTATTGTACAAAAATTTTAAGGGAAAGGCGACAAAATCAACGTAAATATTTTGTAAAGTTTCGGAAAAATCGTGAAAAAATACCGCACTTTGACGTTATTTTGCCAACAAAGTGCGGTATTTTTAATCTGATTAATGGTGGTGATGACCACAACCACAGCCGTCATGGCTATGTTCTTCTTCATGGTGGTGGTGATGGTGACTGCCACAACCGCAACCGTGACCTTCTTCATCGGAATCATGGTGATGGCCACCGCAGCAACCGCCCTCCGCATGAATATGACCATGGGCAATTTCTTCCAAGGTGGCTTCACGGGTTGCGACCACTTCCACAGTGAAATGCAATTCTTGACCGGCTAACATATGGTTACCGTCAACGACCACATCGGCGTCACCCACTTCGGTAATGACAACAGGTAATGGGCCCATATCCGTATCGGCAATAAAACGCATGCCCACTTCTAATTCATCTACGCCTTGGAATACCTCTTTCGGTACACGTTGCACCATATTTTCGTTGTATTCGCCATAACCTTCTTCCGGTTTTACACGTACTTCAAATTTATCACCAACCTCTTTGCCTTCTAACGCATTCTCTAAACCAACCACTAAATTATGGTGACCTTGTAAATAGTCTAAAGGTTGATTGGCTGGCGCCTCGTCAACTAACACGCCATCTTCGGTACGCACTTGGTAAGCAATGCTTACGACCACATTTTTTGCTACTTTCATTTTTTTCTCCAATGTTAAAAAGGGGGCTATTCTATCGAAAATTCGGTCAAATAGCTAACTATTCATCTTCTTCGTCAAATTCTTCTTCAAAAAATTCGCCATCATCACCATATTCATCTTCTTCGGCATTGGGATCTTCAAAATAAGTCCCCCAACCGTCATAAATGCCGCCATGTTTTGCCACTAACGGCACGATTTCTTTTTGTTGCGCATCAATGATTTCAGGTTTGAGTTCCACTTCGGCGATAATATCGAAACAGAACAATAATTTACCGTTATCATCTTCTAATTCTTCGGCTTCTGACACTTCATATCCCGCTTTGAACGCATCCACGGCGATTTTTTCTAATTTATCAAAATCGTCGTGCGCAATATGGTGTTCAATAATATAAAGCGCATTGGGATCGCTGCCGTCATTGAATAAGTCGTTAATAATCTCACGGGTTTCCGCTTGGAGTTCCGCGGGGGTTGGGTGATTGGCCATAATGTTTGTCCTGTTATTGGGTTTAATTGGGTTATATTATCATAGAAATGGACGAAATATGACAGGATAAAAATAAAACGGATATTTTCTGCTATGTGTTTAGCCGTATTTAAGGCGAAATCATTAAATAAGCGCAAGGGAAAGTGACGGATTTTCACTATAAAATTCAGAAAGCGCAATCTCTGCGCTTTCTGATACATCCACACCTTTAGTGCTATGCAACCCTATTGAGGGGCATTGACTAATGTCTAGATAGAAATTGTTTAAGCATCTGTGCTTGTGTTTTTTATGTTCAATAGAATATCCATAAACATTCCTTGAAATCCTAAAAAATGCCTTATTCGCAATGAATTAGGGCGTCAGACATGCGTGAAACTAATTTTCTATTTTTTACGTTTGATGCTTGGTTAAATTCGCTGTCACTAGCAGGGGTAAGCACTAACTTATTGTTAAGTTTTGATACCTTGATATAGTTTGCTGTTGCGGTATCAACGGCTACTGAGCTATTGGTTTTTACGATTTTTGCGCCGTAACCATCTGCAATAGCTACTTCTACTTCATGATTACCTTTGCAAACTTGTTGCTCAACACGATTATTTTGTTCAAGTGCAGCTAAAAAGCGTCCATCAATGGATACCACGACATCGTGATTAATACTGTTGTCGGTAAAGATTGCCACCGTACCATGTTGGTTGCCAGTGACAGCGCGATCTGTATTTGTTGCTACTGTGCAAGCAGAAAGCAATAAGCTAGAAAGGCCGACACTTAATGCAATGTGTTTTAAATTCATAAATATTTCTCTTAAGTAAGTTGATGAATGTGAGTTAATCGTCAGAACGATAAAAATTTAAATCAAAGGAAAGCGATTAAAATCGAGAATGCTGAGTAACCCCTTACTTTAATCAAAATCCTTTGCCCTAAGTGCTATCTTCTTTTCAAAAAAATTAGATAGATCTTTGCAATTATGATTTAAATTGGAAAAACTTTCAACCATTTTATGTTTTATTACGTAAAGAATGTGCTTAATGCGCATTGAATACCCTCAATTAACCTATATTATGGGGTTTCATGGGAACTTCATCTCTGTTTGGTGATAAGAATAGAAAAGCGCATGGTGATATGTTATAATCTTCTCAAACGGTATCGTTGAAAATATCAAAGGCATACAAAATGAGCAAATTAGTTACCCGAATAACGGGTTTTTTCTTTTTATTTGTCAGTGTTTTTGCTGTTATGCTCGGAAACGCGCAAGCAGAATCATTGCAATCTATTTTAAAAGTCGCATTAAATTCCGATCCTACCATTCGTGAAGCACAAGCGAATATTGGGGTATCGGATACGCAAGTGAAAATTTCCAAAGCAGGACATTGGCCTGTATTAGGGGTGACTACATCTCGTAATTTGAACCATCATTATAAAGATGGACGTACTGTCGAACGCAATCCCGTGGCATTAACTGCCACCGTGAATGTGTATTCTTGGGGCGAAATTTCCAACGCGGTCGAGAGAGATGAGCATAAACGGGAATATTATGAACATAAATATGATGAAACTAAGGAACAATTAGGTAGCACGATTGGTAAAATTTACCTGTCTGCCTTGAATGCCAAAGAAAATATTGTGATCTATCAGGAAAGTTTACAACGTTATAGCGATATTTTGGCTGATTTGAAAGTGATTTCTAGTTATGACGCTGGACGTTTGTCAGAAACGGTAGAAGCTGAATCTCGCCGTTTACAAGCCGAATCTTCGTTGACAGCACAACAACGTATTTTACAAACGTCGTTAAGTCAATTAAGCCGTTATACCGGGCGATTATTAACCGAAGATGATATTGAAGATCCGTTTTCCAATATCACGGTGGAAATACTCAAATCACAATTCACGAGCAAAGGCCAATATGCAGATAATCCAAGTTATCAAGCGCAACAAGCCGAATTAGCGCGTGCGCAATCCCAAGAAAAAGTCTCTAAAGCAAAACGTTTACCAGCACTGAATCTGGAAGGCGAATGGGGTAGACGTGGTTATGAAGTGAATATGAAAGTGTCGTGGGATTTATTTAACCCCGCCACCTATTATTCTGGTGTGCAAGATGCTTATTCTGCTGAAGCCGCTAAAGAACGTATGGCGGAGATTCAACGTGAAGTGACGGAAAATTCACAAACCGCTGAAATCAGTATGCGCCAAAGTTTACAATATTTAAAAGTATCAAGTAAGCAAATTCAATCTCAAAAGCATGTTGTTGATATTTATGAACAACAATATTTGATTTCTCGCCGTTCTTTGCTTGATGTGTTGGACGCGTATCAAAGTTTAACAAGTATTCAGGTGGCAGAAGCCTCCGCTCGAAAAGATTACCGTGATGGCGTATTGGCATATCTGGTTGCACAAGCGCAAGTGGGTAAATGGGCTGGCGTTGTCACATTGAAAGGATTATAAGGTTAATATATGAAATCTATCGTAGAACATTTGGCGTTTGTCACCCAAATTTATGGTTCGCCTGTGGCGAAAGAAACATTAGCCGCGCAGACGATTCGCGATGCGCGCAATAACTTGAATTTTACCTCATTGAGCGAAGTGTTACGCACGCACGGCTATGAGAATAAAATGTCGCGTCGCGTGCTGTCGGATATCCCTGCGTTGACGGTGCCAGTGGTGATTATTCTGAAAAATGAAGAATCCGCGGTGATTACCAAAATTTCAGGCAATGCCGGTAGCCGTGTTTACACGGTACAACAAACGGTGGGCGTTGAGCAGGAAATGAAGGAAGCGGAACTCAATGCGAAATATCTTGGTTATTGCTGGTTTATTAAGCCGAAAGCCGCCGCGGACATTAGTTCTGAACTGCCTGAATATAAGATGAGTAAAGCATGGTTCTGGAAAGTGATTTGGCGTTTCCGTTCCTATTATTATCAAGTCATTTTAGCCACCTTTGTGATTAACTTTTTGGCCTTGGTGAGTTCGTTATATGTGATGAACGTGTACGACCGTGTTATCCCGAATAAAAGTTATGAAACATTGTGGGTGTTGAGTATTGGGGTGATCATTGCGATTTCCTTTGAATTTGTCGCCAAAATGATTCGAGGGCATTTAACCGATATTGCGGGTAAAAAAGCGGATTTAATTATTAGCTCAGCGTTGTTCCGTCGAGTGCTTGCGTTGCGAATGTCGGATAAACCTGCCTCTTCAGGGAGCTATGCCAATAATCTGCGCGATTTTGAGTCGGTGCGTGATTTCATGACCAGTGCCAGCTTATTGGCCTTGGTGGATTTACCGTTTATTTTGCTGTTTGTGTTTGTAATGTTTTTAATTGCAGGCAAATTGGCGATTGTGCCATTAATCATTATTCCAACAGTGATTTTGGTTGGCTTTTTGGTTCAACCGATGATGGAAAAATTTATCAATGAATCCATGCGTGAAAGCTCACAACGTCAAGGGTTGGCGGTGGAAGCGGTAGAAGGTATTGAAACCATCAAAACCAACAACGCAGCCAGTTGGGCGCAAACCCGTTGGGATTATTACACCGCACGAACCGCCTCATCTCAAACAAAAACCAAAGATTTGAGCAATTTTGTGGTGAATTTTTCCACCGCACTTCAGCAATTAAATACCGTGTTTGCGGTATTGTATGGGACTTATTTAATTCATAGCGAAGTTGAAGCCGAGCGTATTACCATGGGGGCATTGATTGCGACGGTGATTTTGTCTGGTCGTGCTTTGGCACCATTGGGACAAATCGCTGGCTTGGCAACACGTTTACAACAAGCTCGTTTGGCCTTTAAAGGCGTGGAAGACATTATTTCTCGTCCGAGTGAACGTGCCGACGACCGTAATTACATCAGCTTAGAATATATGCACGGTCAAGTGGCTTTTAATCAAGTGGGCTTTAAATACGTGAAAGACGGTATGCCGGCGCTACAAAATGTGTCAGTGACCATCAAGCCGGGGGAAAAAGTCGCGATTTTAGGTAAAATTGGTAGTGGTAAAACAACCATGCTGAACTTGGCGTCAGGTCTCTTTGAACCGGAACAAGGCAGTGTTACCATTGACGGTGTAGATGTACGTCAAATCGATCCAAACTACTTGCGTAGTCAAGTGGTATTGCTCGGTCAACACCCACGCTTATTCTTAGGCACCTTGCGTGACAATATGAATTTGGCGCGTAGCGACAGCTTTACCACTGACCAAGAATTATTAGCTGCCTTACAACGTTTTGGTTTAGATCGCATGATTCAAGGACACCCACGTGGGTTGGATATGCCATTGGGTGAGAACGGTATGGGCTTGTCAGGTGGACAACGTCAAATCGTGGCGTTATCCCGTATGACCTTGAAAAATCCAAAAGTCGTGTTGTTAGATGAACCGACCAATAGCCTCGATTCTGGCTCCGAAGATCTCGTGTTGAACGCCATTGCACAATGGGCGCAAAATCGTACCATGGTGATTGTGACGCACCGTATGCAAGTACTGAAAGTGGTGGATCGAGTGATCGTGGTGGATAATGGTCAAGTGGTCATGGATGGGCCAAGAGATGCGGTTATTCAACGTTTACAACAAAATGAGAAAACTGTTCCAACGCAGGCGCAGGCACAAGCAAAACAAGTACCGGCGCAAGCTAAAAGTGCGCCAGCAGAAAATAGTAACCCAGCAAGTAAAGGGTAGAGAAAAATGAAAGCAGAAAACCTAAAAGAGCAGCTGAGTGAAAAAGATTTAGCGCTCGTCAATGATCTCAATGCCGCGTTGCAAAAAGAGAAGCACAACAAATCATTTGCCATGATTAGCTTATTGTTTGTCTTTGCTATCGTGTTCGTGATTTGGGCATATAACAGTCCTTTGGAAGAAGTAACCCGTGGGCAAGGCTCGGTGATTCCAAGTAGCCGTGATCAGGTGATTCAAAGTCTGGATCCCGGTATTGTGAAAGAAATGTTGGTAAAAGAAGGGGATATCGTAGAAAAAGGGCAAATATTGCTGACCCTTGATGATACGCGTAGTTTGGCGATTTTAAAAGAAACTGAAGCGAAAATTAGTACATTACAGGCGACGATTGACCGTTTAAAAGCAGAGGCTTATGGTCAGCCATTACAATTTGCCGAGGATACACCCGACGATTTAATTGCCAGTGAAACAGCCGCTTATAATACACGTCGTAAGGCAATGCAAGACGCGATTTCGGGCATGCAACAAAGTAAAACAATGTTAGATCGTGAAATTGCCATCACCACCCCAATGGTCGCCAAAGGGGTCATGCCGGAAGTGGAATTATTGCGCTTGAAACGTCAATCAGCGGATTTGGTGACACAAATCAGTGAACGTCGTAACCGCTATGCAACGGATGCGAATAACGAATTGGTGGCAAAAGAATCAGAGCTTGCGCAAGCTAAAGAAAACCGCATTATGCGTGCTGACCCAGTGGCACATTCGCAAATCAAAGCCCCTCTCAAAGGGATTGTGAAAAATATCAAAATCAACACTGTCGGTGGTGTGGTGGGGGCCGGTCAAACCATTTTGGAAATCGTCCCCATTGGGGAAAAACTGTTGGTACAGGTTTATGTAGCACCTCGTGATGTGGCCTTTATCCGCACAGGCCAAGAAGCCTTAATTAAAATCAGTGCTTATGACTATGCGATTTACGGTGGTATTGAAGGAAAAGTCACGCTTATCAGCCCAGATACTTTACAAGATGATCGTCGTCCAAGTGAGTTAAAACTCAACCCAGACCAAGCCTATTATCGTGTATTGGTGGAAACGGTGAGCAATAATATTACCGATAAAAACGGGAATAAAATGGACATTACCCCCGGCATGACGGCAACGGCAGATATTAAAACGGGAACAAAAACCGTGTTCCAATATCTTATCAAACCGATCACGCGCTTGAAACAAGCAATGCAAGAACGTTAGAAAAATACGCATTAACACCTAGCCTTAATCAGGCTAGGTGTTATAACTTTCTAATGTTTCCTGAAGCCCTAACCATTCTATTTCCACTTCTTCCAACTGTTTTTTCACATTCACTTGCTCCGCCAAAAGTGCGGTCAATTTTTCTTTATTTTCTGGTGAATAGAGATCATTATCGGAAAGTTGCTGCTCAATCTCAGTCAATTGTACAGACAATTTTTCCATCTGGCTTTCAAGCTGAATGAGTTTCTTGCGTAATGGTGCAGTTTGTTGCCGTAGTTCGGCTTCTCGGCGTTTTTGATCTTTGCGATTTTGTTGGGAATTTTCCGAAACATCGCTGTTTTGCACCGCACTTTTATTTAATTCCTTACGTTCTTGTGTATTAATATTAGTCAGCCATTTCGCATAATCGTCTAAATCACCGTGAAATTCTTCTACTTGTTTATCATGTACCAAATAAAATTCTTCCACCGTGTTACGCAATAAATGACGGTCGTGCGACACCACCACTAGCGAGCCTTGATAATCCACTAAGGCTTCGGTTAAGGCTTGTCGCATATCTAAATCTAAGTGGTTAGTCGGTTCATCTAATAACAGCAAATTTGGACGTTGCCATACAATTAACGCTAACACTAATCGGGCTTTTTCGCCGCCAGAAAAGGTTTTTACGGCTTCGTTAACTTTGTCGCCGTGAAAAGCGAAACTGCCTAAATAATTGCGACATTCTTGTTCGGTCAGTTTGTCATCTAATTTTTGCAAATGCCATAGAGCGGATTCATCGGCTCGTAAGGTGTCTAATTGATGTTGAGCAAAATAGCCCAGTTGCACGCCTTTGGCCAGTTGCACATTGCCAGAAAGGGCAGTTAATTCACCTGCTAATAATTTGATCAACGTGGATTTCCCTGCGCCGTTTTTACCAAGCAAACCAATACGAGAACCGGGTACGAGATTCAGTTTAATTTTTTGCAAAATTTCCACCGCACTTTCACCCACACCATAGCCAGCAGCGGCTTTTTCAATCATCACTAAAGGGCTCGGGAGTGACAAAGGTTCTCTAAATTCAAAGGTAAAGGGATTATCAATATGTGCAGGCGCAATTTTTTCCATGCGTTCAAGGGCTTTCATGCGACTTTGAGCCTGTTTGGCTTTGGTCGCTTTGGCTTTGAAACGGTCGATATAGCTTTGTAAATGGGCGATTTTTTCTTGTTGCTGACGGAAAAGTGCGGTCTGTTGTGAGAGTTTTTCTGCACGTTGCAGTTCAAAGCTCGAATAATCACCGGTGTATTCGTTCAGTTGCTGATTTTCAATATGTAAAATCTTATTGACGATAGGATCGAGAAAATCACGGTCGTGGGAAATTAATAACAAGGTGCCTTGATATTGGGTGAGCCAACGTTCTAGCCAAATCACCGCATCTAAATCTAAGTGGTTGGTGGGTTCGTCCAACAGCAATAAATCGGACGGACATAACAAGGCCTGTGCCAAATTCAACCGCATTCGCCAACCACCCGAAAAGGATTTTACAGGGCGTTGCAATTCTTCTTGAGCAAAACCTAACCCATGCAACAATGCGGAGGCTCGGGATTGAATGGTCCACGCATCAATATTGTCTAACTGTGCATGAATATGAGCAATGGCATGGCCGTCATTTTGTTGGTTAGCTTTTGCTAACTCGGTTTGTAATTGGCAATAAAGGCGGTCGCCCTCAATCACATAATCTAATGCAGAGGTGTCTAAGGCTGGTGTCTCTTGATTCACCCAAGACACCGCCCAATTAGACGGAAAATTCACATCACCGCCCTCGGGTGACATTTCTTTTTTGAGTAAAGCGAGCAAAGAGGATTTACCACAACCGTTTTTTCCCACTAAGCCCACTTTTTGCTTTGGATTAATGGTCGCAGTGGCATTTTCGAGCAGTAAATTTTGCCCACGTTTTAAAGATAAATTGGAGAATAGGATCATTTTTGTGTTATATTTTTCAAAATTTTGTTTATTTTCCTGTTTTTCAGCTAATTAGCAAGGAGAAAAGTATGTTAAAGCACGATTTTATTGGTTTAGGCGTGGCCGGTAATTTTGCCGGTCATTTGGAACAAGCGGGTGAGGCGGCAGATTTTGTGAAAGTGAAAACAGAAAGTGCGGTGCAACCCAAGGCCATTTTCCCTTTTTATGTGCCAAGTCAGCAGTTAGACGAAAGCGAAGGTTTTTTATCGGTTTACCCGATTTCTCATGATCGCTTGCAGTTTCCACTAAATGCCGATAATTTGCAAATTGAGCCAGAAATTGCGTTAATTTGCGACGTGCAATATGATAAAACCAGTCAAAAAGTCACCGCACTTTTACCGACCCATTTTGCTGCTTACAACGATTGTTCCATTCGTCGCCCCAACGCCCACAAAATTTGTGAAAAGAAAAACTGGGGAGCCGATTCCAAAGGGATTTCGGCAACTTGGATTGCCCTTGATAGCTTTGCCAGTGGCAGTAATATTGATGATTATCATATTGCCTGTTTCCACCGACGTCACGGCGTGTTAACGGAATACGGTATTGACAGCCCCGCTGCGGAATACAGTTATTTTCATCAACAATTATTGGACTGGATTGTGGATAAAATGAATCATCAGCCTGATCAGGATCCGATGAATGATATTGCCAAATTACTCAAACAAGCCAATTATCCAAGCAAGGCAGTGATTAGCATTGGAGCGACCCGTTACACTGAATTTGGTGAAAAGAATTTCTTGCAAGTGGGCGATGTCAGCCAAGTAGTGGTCTATAATGGTAAAAAATATTCGCACTCGCAAATTGTCGAAATGGCCGAGCAAATGCACTTCGCACAGGATATTTCTGCGTTAGTGCAAAAAGTGGTGTAAATAAAATAATTTGCTCACTTTGTGATCTCTATCAAAGATTTTATTTTAATTAAGTCGTAAGATACAACAATGTTCTATTTCATATAAGGATGATTAATATGACCCCAGCAGAACTTTTCGGCGAAGGGATTAACCTGATGTTTTCAGGTATGGGTTTTGTGTTGGTCTTTTTGCTCATTTTAATTTGGGCGATTGGATTGATGTCAAAACTGATTACCCGATATTTCCCTGAACCTGTGGCTGTCCCAAAAACAGCTCCCAATTCCACCGCACTTCAGCCTGTCAGTAACGACTTAGATCGTTTACGTCCAGTGATTGTTGCTGCCATTGCACATCATCGTGCGACCCATTCAAATTAAGAGAAGGATTTTATTATGACTAAAAAAATTAAAATAACCGACGTGGTACTTCGTGACGCTCATCAATCTTTATTTGCCACTCGTTTACGTTTAGAGGATATGTTGCCGATGGCGGCAGAATTAGATGATATGGGGTATTGGTCGTTAGAAGCGTGGGGCGGTGCGACCTTTGATAGTTGTATTCGTTTTTTAGGCGAAGATCCTTGGGTGCGTTTGCGTGAATTGAAAAAAGCCTGCCCGAAAACGCCGTTGCAAATGTTATTACGTGGACAAAATTTATTGGGCTATCGTCATTATGCCGATGATGTGGTGGATCGTTTTGTAGAGCGTTGTGTCGCTAATGGCATGAGCGTATTCCGTGTATTTGATGCCTTAAACGACCCACGTAATATGCAAGCCGCTTTGCAAGCAGTGAAAAAACACGGCGGTCACGCACAAGGGACATTGAGCTATACCACCAGCCCAGTGCATACTTTGCAAACGTGGTTAGAGGTAACAGAACAGCTACTTGAAATTGGCATTGACAGCCTTGTGATTAAAGATATGTCAGGGATTTTAAACCCAATGGCGGCTGCCGAATTAGTCGGCGAAATCAAAAAACGCTTTGATGTGCAACTCCATTTGCATTGTCACTCCACCACAGGTATGGCAGAAATGGCATTATTAAAAGCGATTGAAGCAGGGGTTGATGGGGTTGACACGGCGATTTCGTCTATGTCAGGCACCTATGGACACCCAGCTACTGAATCCATTGTGGCGACCTTGCAAGGTACAGAATTTGATACGGGCTTAGATATTCCACGTTTAGAAAAAATTGCCGCCTATTTCCGTGATGTGCGTAAAAAATATGCCAAATTTGAAGGGCAGTTGCGTGGTATTGATAGCCGTATTTTGGTAGCACAAGTGCCAGGTGGTATGCTGACTAACCTTGAGGGGCAATTAAAACAACAAAATGCCAGCGACAAATTAGATTTAGTGTTGGAAGAAATTCCACGTGTGCGTAAAGATTTAGGCTATATTCCGTTAGTCACCCCGACATCACAAATTGTGGGTACGCAATCTGTTATCAACGTGTTAATGGGCGAACGTTATAAAACCATCGCCAAAGAAACCGCAGGGATTTTAAAAGGCGAATATGGTCGCACTCCAGCCCCTGTGAATGCAGAATTACAAGCTCGTGTGCTTGAGGGAGGCAAACCAATTACCGACCGTCCAGCGGATCATATTGCCCCTGAAATGGCGAAAATTGAAGCAGAAGTGAAACAAACCGCACAAGAAAAAGGCATTAAACTGGCTGAAAATGCGGTAGATGATGCGTTAATTGTGGCGTTATTCCCACAAATTGGTTGGAAATTCTTAGAAAATCGTGGCAATCCTACTGCCTTTGAGCCTGCTCCGACATTAGAAAGTGCGGTACAAAAACCAGCAGAAAAAGCCCCAGCCAAACCAGCAAGCGGTTCAGCGGTTTACACCGTGGAACTTGAGGGTAAAGCCTTTGTAGTGAAAGTGTCTGAAGGTGGCGATGTTACTCATATTGCACCGACAGCAGCTCCAGCGACAGCCCCTGTGGCTCAAACTGCTCCAGCACCTGCTGCAAGTAGTGGTACTGGCACTGCAGTTACCGCACCAATGGCAGGCAATATCTGGAAAGTGGTCGCCACCGAGGGACAAACTGTCGCAGAGGGTGATGTGTTGTTTATTTTAGAAGCAATGAAAATGGAAACCGAAGTACGGGCGAACCTTGCTGGTACGGTGCGTGGTATTTGTGTGAAAGCGGGTGATTCAGTGGCTGTGGGCGACACCGTCATGACCATTGCTTAATTTGGAGGCAGTATGGAAAGTATTATTGCTCTACTGAAAGGCACAGGTATTATGCACCTTGAATGGGGGCAAGCGGTGATGATTTTGGTGAGCCTGTTGTTATTGTGGCTTGCCATTGTGAAAAAATTTGAACCGTTGTTGTTATTGCCGATTGGCTTTGGTGGTTTGTTGTCGAATATTCCTGAAGCGGGCATGGCAATGACGGCATTGGATAATTTGTTACATTCAGGTACACCTGAACAACTTGCTGTGATTGCAGGAAAAATCGGTGTAGTGGCAGATCCTGTTGCAATTAAAACCGCTCTTGCGAGCTTGCCAGCCTCTGTGCAAGCACAGCTTGAAGTCACCGCTGGCGATCTTGGCTTTAGTGCAGGTATTTTAGCCCTGTTCTATAAAGTAGCGATTGGCTATGGTGTTGCGCCGCTGGTGATTTTTATGGGGGTCGGTGCCATGACGGATTTTGGTCCGTTAATTGCCAATCCAAGAACCTTATTGCTTGGTGCGGCGGCACAATTTGGGATCTTCACTACCGTATTAGGTGCTTTGGGTTTGAACTGGTTAGGGGTAATTGATTTTACCTTGCCACAAGCTGCCTCTATCGGAATTATTGGGGGGGCAGATGGTCCAACCGCTATTTACTTAACCAGTAAATTGGCACCTGAATTATTGGGTGCGATTGCAGTGGCTGCCTATTCTTATATGGCGTTAGTCCCATTAATTCAACCGCCAATTATGAAAGCCTTAACCACCGAAACTGAACGCAAAATTCGTATGACGCAACTTCGCAATGTGAGTAATACAGAAAAAGTGTTATTCCCGATTATTTTGTTATTGTTGGTGGCGTTATTATTACCTGATGCCGCACCATTGCTCGGTATGTTCTGTTTTGGTAATTTAATGAAAGTCAGTGGCGTGGTGGATCGTTTAAGTGATACCACACAAAATGCCTTGATTAACATTGTGACCATCGTGTTAGGTTTATCGGTTGGGGCGAAATTGGTGGCAGATAAATTCTTGCAACCACAAACCCTTGGTATTTTACTGTTAGGCGTGATTGCGTTTGGTATCGGAACGGGTAGCGGTGTGTTGATGGCGAAATTGATGAACAAATTCAGCAAAAATAAAATCAACCCACTGATTGGTTCTGCTGGCGTGTCAGCCGTGCCAATGGCAGCTCGTGTTTCTAACAAAGTAGGGTTGGAAGCCGATCATCAAAACTTCTTACTGATGCACGCCATGGGACCAAATGTGGCTGGTGTAATTGGTTCAGCCATTGCCGCAGGGGTGATGTTGAAATACGTTGCAGCGATGTAAAATAGGATAAAAAAACACCGCACTTTTTGTCACGAAGAGGTGATACCAACAAAAGTGCGGTGCAAAAAATGCGATCTTTGTCGCATTTTTTATATTCAATTCGTTGTAATGTAAAAAATATGTTGCAACCGACAGCTAAATTGGTATATTTTTAACTGTCCCTTTTTAATAGGTACGGAAATATACAACTTCATCCCCTTTCTAGGAGAACTATTGTTATGAAAAAATTCTTAAAACTTTCCCTTGTCGCTGGCGTTGCAATGTCGGCATTTTCCGCTCAAGCTGCAGAAGAACAGTTTATTACCATTGGTACTGGTGGCCAAACGGGCGTATATTATGTGGTCGGTCAATCGATTTGTCAGTTAGTGAACCGTGATACGGCGAAAACCCACATTAAATGTAATGCCCCCTCAACTGGCGCCTCCATTGCTAACTTAAATGCGATTGCCGCCAAGGAAATGGATATGGGGATTGCACAATCTGACTGGCAATATCATGCCTATAACGGCACCAGTTCTTTTGAGGGCAAGAAAAATGACAAATTGCGTGCGGTGTTCTCCTTACATGCTGAACCCTTTACGTTAATGGCTCGTGATGATTCGGGGATTAAATCCTTTGATGACTTGAAAGGCAAACGTGTGAATGTGGGCGATCCAGGTTCTGGTACCCGTGCCACCATCAACGTTATCATGAAAGAAAAAGGTTGGACGGACAAAGATTTCAAAGTGGCTGCGGAATTAAAACCAGCAGAAATGGCGTCATCTATGTGTGATAACAACCTTGACGCCATCACTTACAACGTGGGTCACCCGAATGGTGCATTGAAAGAGGCCGCAGCGTCTTGTGATTCTCACTTAGTGCCAGTAACCGGCCCTGAAATTGATAAATTAGTGGCGCAACATGCTTACTATGCGAAAGCTGTGATTCCTGGTGGTTTGTATAAAGGCACTGATAATCCAGTGGATACATTCGGTTCTTATGCAACGTTAGTGAGTTCAACGGATGTGGACGCAGATAAAGTCTATGCGGTGGTAAAAGCGGTGTTTGATAACTTCGACCGTTTCAAACGTTTACACCCCGCTTTTGCGAACTTAAAAGAAGAAGAAATGATTAAAAATGCCTTATCTGCACCATTGCACGAGGGGGCGGCTCGTTACTACAAAGAAAAAGGCTGGTTAAAATAAATTAATCCTGCTTTGTCCTTTTCTATTACACCCTACGCAGCCTGTGTAGGGTGTCTGTTTTATCGTTATTCGGGGACTTTACGATGTCTGCACAAGAAAAAGCGATGGATTATGATGACTTGCAAGATATGGTGGCATCTAATGATGCTGGCGGTCGAAATCCAAAAGGCTTTGCCAAAAAACTCATTATTGTGACCGCAATTGTTTGGTCGATTTTTCAGCTCTATTATACTTCGCCGTTTCCATTTTGGTTGCAAGAGCAATTAACACATCTCGGCATTCCGTTAAATGTGGTGGTGGACGACACGAAAGCCCGTTCTTATCATTTGGCGTTTGCGTTATTTTTAGCGTTTCTTTCGTTCCCTGCCTTTGCCAGTTCACCTAAACATCGGATTCCTTTATTCGACTGGTGTTTAGCCATTGCCGGTGCATTTTTAGGCGCTTATTATTTATTTTTCTACGAGGGATTAGTCACTCGATTTGGCGCCCCCAATTTGCAAGATATTATTGCAGGTTGTTGCGGTGTCTTGCTGTTATTAGAGGCCACAAGACGTAGTCTCGGCTTGCCATTGGTGGTGATTGCGGTGGTGTTCTTGCTGTATAATTACTTCGGGCAATTTATGCCAACAGATTGGATTATCAGCCACCGTTCAGGCTCATTGGCTCAAATTGTCAACCAACAATGGATCACCACTGAGGGCGTCTTTGGTGTGGCGCTTGGGGTCTCCACGAAATATGTGTTCTTATTTGTATTGTTTGGTGCGTTGTTAGATAAAGCGGGTGCCGGTAACTATTTTATTAAAACGGCCTTTGCCTACTTAGGCCATTTAAAAGGCGGGCCTGCTAAAGCCGCAGTGGTCTCTTCTGCACTCACTGGATTGGTTTCTGGTTCCTCCATTGCGAATGTGGTGACCACGGGGACATTCACGATTCCCATGATGAAACGTGTGGGCTTTTCAGCCGAGAAAGCGGGCGCCGTAGAAGTGGCGTCTTCCGTTAATGGCCAAATTATGCCACCTGTAATGGGTGCCGCCGCATTTTTGATGATTGAATATGTCAATATGCCGTACAGCCAATTAATTATGCACGCTTTTTTACCGGCGCTGATTTCTTATATTGCGTTGGTTTACATCGTGCATTTAGAAGCCAATAAAATGGGCTTAAAAGGGCTTGATCGAGTCGATCCTGCTCGTCCGTTTTTAATGGTTGTGATCCGTACGCTAGGCTTTTTCTTGACCCTTTGCGTGATTTTCTTTGCTTTACATTTTGGCTTAGGCTGGATTAAAACGCTGATTCCGGATTATTCCTTTATGGTGATCGGGACGTTACTTGGCTGTGTTTATTTAGGCTTAATTCGTCGTGTGGCACAGTTCCCTGATTTAGAACCTGATGATCCTAATTCCAAAATCGTTAAATTGCCGTCAGCAAAACCGACGGTGAATGCAGGCTTACATTACTTATTGCCGGTGGTGGTATTAATGTGGTGTTTGATGATCGAACGTTTATCACCGGGGCTTTCCGCTTTCTGGGCAATCTTGGCGTTATCTTCTATTTTAGTGAGCCAAAGGCCTCTATTAAGTTGGTTTAGACAGGAAAAAAGCGACAAAAAAGCGCTGTTTAAACAAGGTTTATATGAACTTATTGATGGCCTTGAAGTCGGTGCCAGAAATATGATTGGTATTGGGATTGCAACTGCCACTGCTGGTATTATCGTGGGCGTGGTGTCTTTGACCGGTTTCGGTGTGCAATTAGCCGGCATTATTGAATTCTTGTCCATGGGCAATATTTTATTAATGTTGATTCTGGTGGCAATGTTCAGCTTAATCTTAGGCATGGGCTTGCCGACCACCGCCAACTATATCGTCGTGTCCTCCTTAATGGCTTTGGTGATTGTGGAAGTGGGCAAACAAAACGGCTTAATTGTGCCATTAATTGCGGTGCATTTATTCGTCTTTTATTTCGGTATTATGGCCGATGTGACGCCACCGGTGGGCTTGGCCTCTTTTGCGGCTGCCGCTATTTCAGGGGGCAGCCCGATTAAAACTGGGGTGACCGCATTTTATTACAGTTTAAGAACCGCTATTTTACCGTTCCTGTTTATTTTCAATACGGATTTATTACTTATAGATGTCACGTGGTGGCATGCCTTGCTGATATTCTGTGTTGCGACCATAGGGATTATGATTTTCACGGCGGCAAGCATGAATTTCTTTGTGGTGAAAAATAAAGCATGGGAAACGGCGGTGTTAATTTTGGCAGCTTTTACCCTATTCCGTCCGGGGTTCTTTATGGAATATGTTTCCCCGACCGCACGTAGCGTGGAGCCTGCGCAATTTGTGCAAGAGTTGGGACAAACACCCGTGGGGCAAAATATTATGCTGAAAGTATCTGGCATTAACCCTTACGGCAAAGAAATTCAATTCTATTCACAACTGGCCGTGCCAGCGGGCGAAACGGGCGAAGATCGGGTGAAAGCCTTAGGTTTAACCCTGTTAGATACGGGTGAACAGATTGAAATTAACGGCAAATTGTCACCGAAAATCTTAATTGATAACGTAGAAATAGATTCTCCAGCGGCTAAAGCAGGATTAAACTGGGATCAAACGATTCTTGAGTTAGATTTACCCACTCATTCGATTCCAAAAGAATGGATGTTTATTCCCGCCCTATTATTGGCATTCGGGGTGTGGTGGAATCAACGTCGTCGGAAATCTCAAATCACGAATTAATGTATGGCTGGCAACCCGCCAGCCTTTAAAAAGGATATTTTATGTATAACAACTTGCTCATTGCGATTGATTTAAATGATTTGCAAAGTGCCAAATATGTGGTTGACACTTGCTTAAAACTGACGGCGCATAAGCCCGATGCGGTATATCGTGTGGTGTCCATTATTGAACCCATGGATGACAGTTTTATCTCTGCGTTTTTACCGAAAAATTTTGATAAATCCGTGGTCGAAGAAGCCAATAAAGCCTTACACGAGTTCACTCAAGCGAATTTTCCCGCCGGTGCGAAAGTGCAACATATCGTCGCCCATGGTACCGTATATGAAGAAGTGAACCGTATTGCACAAGAAAAATCGGTGGATTTAATCGTCATGTTGGCGAGCAGTAAACCGAAAGCCAAGGGATTAAGCTCTAACACCGTCAAAGTCGCACGCCATAGTGAAAAACCGATGTTGATTCTCAAATAGAAACTCGGTAAAATTGACAAAAAGGTTTAAGCTATCAATTAAAGCGGATTCTTAGCTAAATATTTTATGAAGTAGTGGAACTTTTATGAAAAAAGTGCGGTCTAATTTAACATAAAATCGAAAGCAGTTGATCTTTTGCTGTTTTATGTTATAAAGACAGAAACTATTTCGTCTTACATTTGAAGAAGGAAAGCGATGAATAAAGAAGCACAAATGATGTTAGTTCCGCAAGGTAATCTCGAGGGTTATATTCGTGCCGCTAATGAGTATCCAATGCTCACGGCAGAAGAAGAAAAGGAATTGGCGGAACGTTTGTACTACAAAGAAGATTTAGAGGCTGCCAAAGCCTTAATTTTGTCGCACTTGCGCTTTGTGATTCACGTTGCTCGTGGTTATTCAGGCTATGGTTTACCGCAAGCGGATTTAATTCAAGAGGGTAATATCGGCTTGATGAAAGCCGTCAAACGTTTTAACCCAGAAGTGGGCGTACGTTTGGTGTCTTTTGCGGTGCATTGGATCAAAGCAGAAATTCACGAATATGTGCTCCGTAACTGGCGTATCGTGAAAGTGGCAACCACTAAAGCACAACGCAAATTGTTCTTCAACCTACGTAAAACCAAACAACGTTTAGGTTGGTTTAATGAAAACGAAGTGGATTTAGTGGCCAATGAGTTAGGTGTTTCCAAGCAAGACGTCATGGAAATGGAAAGCCGAATGACAGGTGCTGATGTTGGTTTTGATTTGCCAAATGAAGATAGCGAAGAAAGTAGCTTTTCTCCCGTGATGTATTTGGAAGATAAAAGCTCCAATTTTGCGGCGGAATTAGAAAATGAAAACTTCGAAAACCAAGCTGTTGAGCAGTTAAGCAACGCCATGGAAACCTTGGACGAACGTAGCCAAGACATTATTAAAGCCCGTTGGTTAGATGATGATAAAGCCACGTTGCACGATTTGGCTGCTAAGTATAATATTTCTGCTGAACGGGTGCGTCAGCTAGAAACTAATGCGTTGAAGAAGTTGAAAAGTGCGGTGAATTTTTAGGGAATTTATTGTAAGAGGAAAGATCGAAGAAATTCGATCTTTTTTGTTATCTGTTTATTTTTGTTGTAACAATTTAACTAATGTAGTAGCATTGGCGGATATTTACAATGGAAAGGAAAGGGAATATGAATGTGATTACCAGTCGGGAATTTTACCAAAATACAGGAAAAGCCCACAAAATTGCAAAAATAGAACCCGTGTTGATTACCAAACATGGTACGCCTGATATTGTTGTATTAAATTATACGGAATATCAGCGCTTAACTCAGCTTTCATCTTCTCGAACGCTATATGATATTTTTGCGAGTAGCAACCCACAAGTTGCAGAAATTGATTTAATCTTGCCAGATCGTGAAGTAGATCATCAACGTCCAGATGTGGAGTTCTGATGATGTTCTTAATTGATACGAATATTATTAGCGAAATACGTAAAATTCCCTTGGGTTATGCCAATGTTGGGGTCGTTGCGTGGGCAAAGAACGTCACGGAAGATCAGATCTTTATTTCTGCGGTTTCTATCATGGAAATTGAACGTGGTATTTTAGCCTTATACAGACGAGATCCCACTCAAGCAAAAATCATTCAATTTTGGTTTGAAAATACGGTAAAACGTCAATTTCAGGGGCGAATATTACCTATTGATTCACAGACTGCGGAAATCTGTGCCAAATTACATGTTCCCAATAAACGCCCTGAAAATGACGCTTGGATCGCTGCCACGGCCTTGCAACATCAGTTGACATTGGTTACTCGTAATATTAAAGATTTTGACATGAAAGATTTATTGGTTTTTAATCCGTTTAGGGAGTAGTTTAATCGTTATGCTACCTTTAAAAAACTCAACATTTCTTTTAATAGTTTAATTTCTTCTTGTAATTGTTGAATAGTTTCATCTTTGTGAGCAATAACCAAGCTGAGTTTCTCATTCTCGTTGAGTATGTCTTTAATATTACTGGCTGTACTAAAAATATTCGAACCGTAATGATTGACTTGGTAAGAAATATTCTTTTCATCGCAATTTTGAATCAATTCCACCACATCCAAATCAAAAATATCTGCAATTTGTTCTAGTTTATTCAACGTCAATTTCGTTTCACCTCGTTCAATTTTACCGTAACTATTGGTAGATAAGTGCATTTTTTCTGCCATCTGTTCCTGAGAAAGCAAATGCTCTTCACGAAGTAATCGGATTTTGTCATTGATTTTCATAGATACTCTTTTTTCTGTGTGTATATAAAGGTTTTGGTGGATAGAAAACACTTTTTCTTTATTGATAAAAGATGATGATTTCTATATTTTAAATCCCAATTTTTGCAATTATACATAATTTTTCAGTAAATTACAGCGGTTATTTTATGCCTTTGGGGTGATGTAACCTAATGGAGTAGGGGGAGAAAATGGCAAAACTTGAAATTAAAAATGTAACCAAAAAATTCGGGGATTTTTATGCCGCTAGGGATATTTCTTTTGTCGCAGAAGAGGGGGAATTTGTTACCTTGCTCGGTCCGAGCGGTTGCGGTAAAACGTCATTATTGAAATTGATCGCAGGATTCTATCAAGCAGATGAGGGGGAGATACTTATCGGTGGTGAAAATGTCAATTTTGTTCCACCAGAAAAACGTAACACCGCAATGTGTTTCCAATCTTATGCCTTATTTCCCCATTTGAATGTTTCCCACAATATTTGTTACGGATTGCAGCAAAAGAAGATAGAGAAAGCCGAACAGGTTTCTCGCCTAAATACCGCCTTAAAACAAATGGATTTGGAAATGCACAAACTCAAAATGCCGAATCAGCTTTCGGGCGGTCAACAACAACGGGTAGCGTTGGCTCGGGCAATGGTGACTCGTCCTGACGTGATTTTATTTGATGAACCCCTTTCCAATCTTGATGCCAAATTGCGTGAAAGCGTGCGTTTTGAAATCAAACAGCTTTCCCGTCAATATAATTTAACCAGCATTTATGTCACCCACGATCAAGCGGAAGCCTTGGCGATGTCCGATAAAATTATCGTGTTGAATAAGGGCAGTATTGAGCAAATTGGTACACCGCAAGAAATTTATCATCAACCAATTAACCGTTTTGTCGCAGATTTTATCGGGGTGGCGAATATTACGCAGGCGGACGTAGAATCATTGGGTGATAACCGTTATAAAGTGCGGTCGATTTTTGGCGAGTTTATTGCTTATTCTGAAAAAGCTCCCGAATCATCAAAAGTCTATATTTGTTTCCGCCCTGAAGATGCGGAATTATGTGATGCTAATGGTGGCGAAAATCAGTTTACTGTTGAAGTGAAACAAACTGCCTTTATGGGAAATTTAACCGAGGTACAAGCCACCTTGCCCCAACAGCCCGATTATAAGATTCGTCTGCAGTTAACCAAATTTCCCCATATTCCCGAAGATAATAAATTAACTTTTCATTTGCCACAAACGGCGATTCATTTCTTGGAGGCTGTATGAATAAATGGCGAGAAAATTTAAAGGCTTGGTTATTGCTGAGTACGGGGCTGGGTACGATTTTAGTCTTAATGGGATCAACTTTTTATATTGTGGTTTTACAGAGTTTCGGGTTACACAGCAGTTTTGGTGATGAAGTGGCTTTTACTTTGGAACATTGGCAAACCGTGTTATCGGATACAGTATTCCAAAAAGCACTATTTTATTCCATTAAAGTGTCATTGCTGGGAGCCATTCTTTCTATTATTGTCGCTTACCCAATAGCCATGTGGTTACGCAAACCATTACCTGCCAAAGTCACAATTATTACCATGTTACGGGCACCAATGCTTGTACCAGGATTGGTTGCCGCTTTCTTATTTGTCAATATGATTTCTTACCACGGTATTTTAAATGAGGCCTTGGTGTATTTGGGTATTTGGGATCAACCCCATACTTTGCAAAATGATGAATTTGGTTGGGGCGTGGTGATTCTGCAAATGTGGAAAAATATTCCCTTTGCCCTGATTCTGATTGGCGGAGCGGTGAACTCACTGAAATCCGATTTACTTGATGCGGCAGCAAATTTAGGTTCAAATCCGTGGCAACGTTTTCGTTATGTTGTGTTTCCGCTCAGTTTGGGGGCGGTACAGGTTTCATTTATTTTGATTTTTATCGGTGCGTTGGGGGACTTTGCCTTTTACAGCGTGGCAGGTCCGAGAGATACCTATTCATTAGCACGTTTAATGCAAATGACAGCCTACCAATATGATGAATGGAATCAAAGTGCGGTGATGGCGATGATGATTATGCTGACTTCTGCTTTTTTCACTATTATCGTGTCGATGTTGATTAAACCGCTTAGTCGTAAAAAAGGAGAAATCAAATGAATGACGCCGTGCAAACTAAAAATGGTAAATTAATTGGCCGTATCTCATTGATTTTCTTTGCTGTCGCCAATTTAATTTGGTTGGTTGTGCCATTTTTTATGGCAGGACTTTGGTCATTAGTTGATCCTGAACATCCGTGGAGTTACCCTGATATTTTGCCCCAATCGCTCTCTTTTGAACGTTGGGTTAATGTATGGCAGAACACCTCTTTGCCTGAAGCGATGCTTAATAGCTACACTATTGCACCGTCGGTAGCGTTAATTGCAATTACTTTGGCAATGCCAACTGCTTATGCTTTTGGACGAATGGACTTTCGTGGCAAAAAATTTGCCGAATTACTTACGTTAATTCCATTGGTGATCCCTGGGATGATCATTGCGTTGTTTTTCAGCCAAATGTTGCTCAGTTTAAAAATTACCAATCCTTTTATCGGCATTGTGGTGGGGCATACGGTAATGACTTTGCCCTATGCCATTCGGATTTTATCCGCAGGTTTTTCCGCTGTACCACAGGATTTAATTGATGCCAGTCGTGATTTGGGAGCATCAAAATATACAACCTTTAAAGATGTGTATTTGCCAATGTTAAAACCGAGTTTTTTAGCCGCCATCATTTTCTGTTTGGTAAAAAGTATTGAAGAATTTTCCATTTCTTTTGTGATTGGTTCACCTGATTTTATTACTGTACCGACCATTCTATATTCTTTCTTGGGTTACTCATTTATTCGCCCCAATGCCGCCGTGGTTTCTATCATCTTGCTTGTGCCGAATATTATTTTAATGATGTTAATCGAGAAATTGTTAAAAGGAAATTATTTATCTCAATCCACAGGCAAAGCCTAAATTAATAGGAGAAACATTATGCGTAAATTACTTACTTTTTCAACCGCACTTTCTAGCGTATTTTTCGCTAGTTCCGTGATGGCAAATGATCTGAGTCAAAAATCTTGGCAAGAAATAGAAACTCAAGCTAAACAAGAGGGGCAAGTGGTCGTTAGCGTGTGGTATTTACAACCACAATTTCGTACTTTTGTGAAAGACTTTGAAAATCAATATGGTATTAAAGTCAAAATTCCTGAGGGTACAGCAGAGGGTAATATCAGCAAATTGCTCGCTGAAAAAAGCCTAGAAAAAGGCAAAATGGACGTAGTTGCTATCGCATCAGATAGCTACCCAACTATTCAAAAAGGAAATGTGTTTGATAACATTGAATTTATTCCGAACTTCACCAACGGTAATCACTTATTACAAGGGATTCCTTTTGGCAATGAGGCCTTAGGTTTTTGGGGTAATCAAACAGGCTTTGCTTATGATCCGCAACGCATTAGCGAAGATAAATTACCACAAAGCTGGAGCGATGTAGAAAGCTATATCAATGCGAATCCGAAAAAGTTTGGTTATGCTGATCCAAGTGGTGGTTCTTCAGGTAAGGCCTTTATTGAACGAGCATTAATTAATGTGAGCGGTGATTATGATTATGCTAATCAAGAAATTAATGATGCACAGATTAATACTTGGCATAAAACATGGCAATGGTTTGCTGAAAATAAAGCAAAAATGACTCGCACTTCTTCCAATGCAGACAGTTTAACTCGTTTAAATGATGGAGAATTAGATTTAGTCTCTGCGTGGCAAGATCATTTATATAGTATGCAAAAACAAGGGGCAGTTACCCCACGTTTGAAATTCTATGTACCAAAATTTGGTATGCCAGCTGGTGGCAATGTAGTAGGGGTTGCAAAAAACACGGCTCATCCTGCAGCATCACTAGTCTTTATCAATTGGATTACATCTCCTGAATCCCAGAAAAAACTTAATGAACAATTTGGCGTTCGTCCACTAAGCAGCGAATCGGGTAAAACAGATGTATCTTTCTTCCCTGTGAAGTGGAGTAAATCAGCGATGTCCACATTTAGTAAAGAAGTAGTATCTAAATAGTGTGTTATAAAGTTAGGAATTTTTAATAGTCAAGAATTTATTGGAGGGTCGTTTATGATCAAAATATTAGCCGTTTGTGGTTTTGGTGTTGGTAGTTCTATGGTGCTGAGAATGACCTTAGAAAAGGTTGCTAAAGAATTGGGTATTGATGCGGTCGTGGATAATACCGATCTTTCATCAGCGAAATCAATGTCAGCGGATGTTTATTTTACTAGCCATGAATTACTTTCCGAGCTAAGTTCTTCGGTTAAAAATCCAGTTTATCCGATTAAAATTTATATGAATAAAGTGGAAGTTAAACAACAGCTTGAAACCTATTTGAATAGTTTAAAAGGATAAATTATGTTAGATTTTTTGAGTAATCATATTTTAAAAAATCCCCCTGTATTGTTAGGTTTAATCGCTTTTTTAGGTTTAGCTCTACAAAAGAAATCCATATCCGATATTATTAAAGGCACATTGACCGCCGCCTTTGGTATGGTAATCCTAACCACTGGCGTCAATTTAATGTCGGGTACTATTGTGCCTATTAATACTGCCTTTCAAAATCATTTAGGTCTTGAGGTTTCTCAAGGTTTATTAGGGGATAATTTTACGCAAAATTATGGTGGAACAGTAGGCTTGGCGATGTTTGTCGGGCTAATTTTGCACTTGTTAATTGCTCGTTTTACCCCTGTAAAAACCATTTTCTTAACAGGACATATGCTCTGGTGGTTTCCTTTTGTTTTTGTTGCCACAGGCGTTGAAAATGGTTTAACGGGTTGGGTACTAATTACATTTGCTGCAATTTTTTCTGCCCTTTATTGGTCATTGATGCCTTGGATAATGCGTAAATTTGTATGGGATGCCACGGGAGATGATTCTTTTCTTATAGGACACCCAACAGGTATTTTATCTTTAGTTTCTGGTTATGTTGCCAAATGGTTTGGTAATAAAGAAAAATCAACGGAAGATATTAAAGTGCCTGAAAGCCTGTCTTTTTTCCGTGAAATTTCTATTACAGGTGGTATCGTTCTCTTTTTAATCAACTTAATTGTAGGTATTTTTATTCCGACATTAACCCCTGATGGAAATAATCTAATTATGTTTTCTATCAGTGCAGGGATCTCTTTTGGGGCTGGATTATTGGTAATGCTTTATGGGGTGCGTTTATTGATTAATCAAATTATTCCTGCTTTCCAAGGTATTGCTGAAAAACTTGTTCCTGGTGCAAAACCTGCATTTGATGTGCCTATTATCTTTAATTATCGTCCAAATGCGGTGATTATTGGCTTTGTTGTGGCAATGATTACATCTACGTTATTACTCATTTTAGCCAATACCTTTAATATTTTCGGTGTGCTTATCGTGCCATTAGTGATTACCAGTTTCTTTGAGGCCGGTGGTGCAGCGGTAATTGGTGAAGGACAAGGTGGTTTAAAAGGGGCGATTATTGGTACAGCGGTAGCGTCCGTGGTAATGGTTATTCTGGTGGGAATATCAGCTGTTTTATTTAGTACCACTATTCAAAGTTGGTTATTGATTTTTGGTGGCAATGATTTTTCCTTATGGGGTAGTATCGCTCGTCTCTTTGGTGGTTTTTAATGTTTGATTACATAGAGAAAATAAGGGCAATTTTAACCTTAATTGAAGAAAAAGAAAGAATGGCGATAGAACAAACTGTTGAACTTTTTGTTCAAGCTATTACCGAAAAGCGTTCTCTTTACATTTTCGGTGCAAGTCATGCAGGAATTTTAACCCAAGAGCTTTATTATCGTGCAGGTGGATTAATGCTTATTAATCCAATTTTTGCTCGTGAAGTATTATTGGACAGAGAGCCAATTACATTTACTAGCCAAATGGAACGTTTAGAGGGTTATGGCACAGCCATTGCGAGTACGGTTAATTTCCATAAGGATGATATTTTAATTATTCATTCGGTATCAGGACGTAATGCCATTGTTTTAGATTTAGCCTTAGCAGCTAAACAAAAAGGTGTAAAGATTATTGCTTTAACTAATGTTGCTTATTCTCAATCGGTATCGAGTCGGCATGTTAGTGGTCAGCGGTTATTTGAATTAGCTGATGTGGTTTTAGATAACCACGGCGATATTGGCGATGCCACTTGCAAGATACAAGGAATAGAACAAAAAGTTGGTCCAACTTCTACGGTAATAGGTGCTACCATATTAAACACTGTTGTCGTTGAAACTTGTCGCCGCTTGGTTGAACTTGGTGTAACTTCACCGCCTATTTTTTACTCTGCAAATTTAGACGGTGGAGATGAAAAAAATAAGGAACTTTATAATGATTATAAAGAGTCTATTCATTACCAATTTTGAACCTTACACTATTTTGTTAGGGTTAAGCGAGAGTTGATTCCGTAACAGATGTAAGTGAAAGAGGATAAAAGGGATTTAAATCCCTTTTATTTAATAAAAAACTTGCATATTCAAAGCTACTCTTGTATAATCCACCGCACTTTCAATCCGAAAGTCGTTTAATGTAATCATTTATTAAACGTACTGTTACAATAGGTAACAGATAAAATGTTCCCGATTTGGGAGCTAAAATAGGTCTGCTGCACTTCCCTTTATTTAAGTTGTACAAAGGTGATGGTGTCAGTTTTTTATTAGCTAAAAATTATTGGAGCTCTGGTCTAATGCAGAACCAAAGAATCCGTATCCGCTTAAAAGCATTTGATCATCGCTTGATCGATCAATCTACGGCGGAGATCGTAGAAACAGCTAAACGTACTGGCGCACAAGTTCGTGGTCCAATTCCTTTACCAACTCGTAAAGAACGTTTTACCGTATTGATTTCACCACACGTTAATAAAGACGCACGTGATCAATATGAAATCCGTACGCACAAACGTTTAGTTGATATTGTTGAGCCAACAGAAAAAACTGTTGATGCACTTATGCGTTTAGATCTGGCTGCCGGCGTTGACGTGCAGATCAGCCTAGGTTAATTTAAGAGGTTATTACAATGATTGGTTTAGTCGGTCGTAAAGTTGGTATGACGCGTGTCTTCACTGAAGACGGTGTGTCAATTCCAGTTACCGTTATCGAAATTGAATCCAACCGTGTGACTCAAGTGAAAACTCTTGAAAACGATGGCTATTCTGCTGTTCAAGTTACTACTGGCTCTAAAAAAGCAAGTCGTGTAACTAAGCCAGAAGCTGGTCATTTCGTGAAAGCAGGTGTTGAAGCTGGTCGCGGTTTATGGGAATTTCGTACTGAAGGTGAAGAATTCACTTTAGGTCAAGAAATTAATGTTGACATCTTTGCAGATGTTAAAAAAGTTGATGTTACTGGTACATCTAAAGGTAAAGGTTTCCAAGGTGGTGTTAAACGTTGGAATTTCCGTACTCAAGATGCAACTCACGGTAACTCTTTATCACATCGTGTACTTGGTTCTATTGGTCAAAACCAAACCCCAGGTCGTGTGTTTAAAGGTAAAAAAATGGCTGGACACTTAGGTGCTGAACGTGTAACTGTTCAATCACTTGAAGTTGTTCGTGTTGATGTTGAGCGTAAATTATTATTAGTCAAAGGTGCCGTTCCAGGTGCAACTGATAGTAATGTTATCGTGAAACCAGCGGTTAAAGCGTAAGTCAGGAGATAGAGATGGAATTACAAGTTGTCGGTGCTAACGCACTCAGCGTTTCTGAAACTACCTTCGGACGTGAGTTTAATGAAGCGTTAATTCATCAAGTGGTTGTTGCTTATGCAGCAGGTGCTCGTCAGGGTTCTCGTGCACAAAAAACTCGTGCTGAAGTGTCTGGTTCAGGTAAAAAACCTTGGCGTCAAAAAGGTACAGGTCGTGCACGTTCTGGTGATATTAAATCACCAATCTGGCGTTCTGGTGGTATCACATTCGCTGCGAAACCACAAGATCACAGCCAAAAAGTGAACAAAAAAATGTACCGTGGTGCAATTAAAAGCATTCTTTCTGAATTAGTTCGTCAAGACCGTTTGGTTGTGGTGGAAAAATTCGAAATTGATGCACCAAAAACGAAGTCATTAGTTCAAAAATTAAAAGATTTAGCGTTAACAGACGCATTAATCATTACTGCAAGTTTAGATGAAAATCTATTCTTAGCAGCACGCAACTTATATAAAGTTGATGTGCGTGATGTTCAAGGTATCGACCCTGTGAGCTTAATTGCTTTCGATAAAGTGGTGGTTACTGTGGATGCAGTAAAACAAATTGAGGAGATGTTAGCATGATTCAACAAGAACGTTTGCTAAGTGTGCTTAAAGCACCGCTTATCTCTGAGAAAGCAACAAACAATGCTGAAGGCTCAAACACTATCGTTTTCAAAGTGGCATTAGATGCCAATAAAGTTGAAATTGCTAACGCAGTTGCTCAACTTTTCGAAGTGAAAGTAGATTCAGTGCGTACTGTGGTTGTTAAAGGTAAAACTAAACGCCGTGGTGCGAAAGTGGGTCGCCGTAGCGACTGGAAAAAAGCTTATGTTACACTTCAAGAAGGTCAATCTTTGGACTTCGTTGAAGGTGCGACAGAGTAATTAGGAGGAGAAACTAGAAATGGCTATCGTTAAATGTAAGCCGACCTCCGCTGGTCGTCGTCACGTTGTTAAAATCGTGAACCCTGAATTACATAAGGGTAAACCTTATGCACCTTTACTTGATACTAAATCAAGAACAGGTGGTCGTAATAATTTAGGACGTATTACTACTCGCCATATCGGTGGTGGTCATAAACAACATTATCGTTTAGTTGATTTTAAACGTAATAAGTTGGATATTCCAGCGGTTGTTGAGCGTCTTGAATATGATCCAAATCGTTCTGCCAATATTGCATTAGTGCTTTACAAAGACGGTGAACGCCGTTACATCTTAGCACCAAAAGGCTTATCAGTAGGCGATCAAATCCAAGCTGGCGTAAACTCACCAATTAAAGTGGGTAACTCATTACCAATGCGTAATATTCCAGTTGGTTCGACTGTACATAACGTTGAATTAAAACCAGGCAAAGGCGGTCAAATCGCTCGTTCTGCAGGGGCTTATGTACAAATCATCGCACGTGAAGGTAACTACGTTACATTGCGTTTACGTTCTGGCGAAATGCGTAAAGTATTAGCAGAATGTGTAGCAACCATCGGTGAAGTCGGTAACTCTGAACACATGTTGCGTGTACTTGGTAAAGCAGGTGCAAGCCGTTGGAGAGGGATTCGTCCTACCGTTCGTGGTACTGCAATGAACCCAGTAGATCACCCACACGGTGGTGGTGAAGGTCGTAACTTCGGTAAACACCCTGTTACACCTTGGGGCGTTCAAACCAAAGGTAAGAAAACTCGTCACAACAAACGTACTGATAAATTTATCGTACGTCGTCGTGGCAAATAATTTTAATTAAATAAGAGGATAAGCCATGCCACGTTCTCTCAAGAAGGGTCCTTTCCTTGACCTACACTTGTTGAAGAAGGTAGAGAAGGCGGTGGAAAGCGGGGATAAAAAACCAATTAAAACTTGGTCCCGTCGTTCAATGATCATTCCATCAATGATTGGTTTGACCATCGCAGTCCATAATGGTCGTCAGCACGTTCCTGTTTATGTTTCCGATGAAATGATCGGACATAAATTAGGCGAATTTGCACCGACTCGTACATACCGCGGTCACGCTGCGGATAAAAAAGCTAAGAAGTAAGAGGTAAAAGATGGAAACTATCGCAAAACATCGTTACGCTCGCACTTCAGCTCAAAAAGCTCGCTTAGTTGCGGATTTAATCCGTGGTAAGAAAGTAGCAGCTGCACTTGAGATCTTAACTTACACTAACAAAAAAGCCGCGGCTTTAGTGAAAAAAGTTCTTGAGTCTGCGATTGCTAACGCCGAGCACAATGACGGTGCAGATATCGATGATCTCAAAGTCGCTAAGATTTTCGTTGACGAAGGTCCTAGTATGAAACGTGTTATGCCACGTGCCAAAGGCCGTGCAGATCGCATTTTAAAACGTACAAGCCACATCACTGTGGTTGTGTCAGATCGTTAATCGTAGAGGAATAGCAAATGGGTCAAAAAGTCCATCCACATGGTATTCGCCTAGGTATTGTTAAGCCTTGGAGCTCTACTTGGTTCGCGAATACACAAGACTTCGCCGATAATTTAGAAGGCGATTTCAACGTACGTAAATTCTTGAATAAAGAATTAGCGAGTGCTTCAGTGTCACGCATCACTATTGAGCGTCCTGCAAAAAGCATTCGTGTTACTATTCACACAGCTCGCCCAGGTATCGTTATCGGTAAAAAAGGCGAAGATGTTGAAAAATTACGCAACGCAGTAGCGAAAATCGCTGGTGTGCCTGCTCAAATCAACATTGCTGAAGTGAAAAAACCTGAATTAGATGCAAAATTAGTTGCAGACAGCATTGCTTCTCAATTAGAACGCCGTGTAATGTTCCGCCGTGCAATGAAACGTGCAGTACAAAACGCCATGCGTTTAGGTGCTAAAGGTATCAAAGTTGAAGTAAGCGGTCGTTTAGGTGGTGCAGAAATTGCACGCTCAGAATGGTATCGTGAAGGCCGTGTGCCATTACATACACTGCGTGCGGACATCGATTATAACACTGCAGAAGCACATACTACATACGGCGTTATCGGCGTAAAAGTTTGGATCTTCAAAGGTGAAATTTTAGGTGGAATGGCTGCAATTGCACAACAACCAGAACAACAACCTGCCCAGCCTAAAAAGGCACCACGTGGCAAAGGTCGTAAGTAAGGAGAACTGTTAAATGTTGCAACCAAAACGTACAAAATTCCGTAAAGTCCACAAAGGACGCAACCGTGGTCTAGCCGCAGGTACTGAAGTCAGCTTCGGTACATTCGGTTTAAAAGCGGTTGGTCGCGGTCGTTTAACAGCGCGTCAAATCGAAGCGGCTCGTCGTGCGATGACTCGTGCGGTTAAACGTCAAGGTAAAATCTGGATTCGTGTATTCCCTGACAAACCAATTACCGAAAAACCATTAGAAGTTCGTATGGGTAAAGGTAAAGGTAACGTGGAATACTGGGTAGCACTTATCCAACCAGGTAAAGTACTTTATGAAATGGACGGAGTTTCAGAAGAAATCGCTCGTAGTGCATTTGCATTAGCAGCGGCGAAACTTCCAATTAAAACAACGTTCGTAATTAAGACGGTGATGTAATGAAAGCTCAAGAACTAAGAAACAAAAACGTTGAAGAGCTGAATGCTGAGTTAGTGAACCTTTTAGGTGAACAATTCAAATTGCGTATGCAAGCAGCCACCGGTCAGCTTCAACAAACCCATCAGTTAAAACAAGTGCGTCGTAGTATTGCACAAATTAAAACTGTGTTAACCGAAAAGGCGGGTGAGTAATGACTGATAAAATTCGTACAGTTCAAGGTCGTGTAATCAGCGATAAAATGGATAAATCTTTCACTATTGCGATTGAACGCAAAGTAAAACACCCACTATTGGGTAAATTTATCCGTCGTACCACAAAATTACACGTTCACGATGAAAATAACGAAGCAAGAATTGGTGATGTAGTAGAGATCAAAGAATCTCGTCCTATCTCAAAAACCAAATCTTGGACATTGGTTCGTGTCGTTGAAAAAGCAGTTGTTGCTTAATCTTCGATAATCAAAAAATGAAAAGCCTAGCGATTGCTAGGCTTTTTTGTATCAAAAATAATCATTTTTTCAAGGTAGTATACTACCTTTGCTTTATATTGACATATAAAGCAAACTAGCCTGTAAAACTTAATTTCTAAGGAGTTAAAATGAAAAGATTTTTTTTGGTACTTATTAGTGCTTTATGTGTTTTTAATACAGTTAAAGCAGAAGGGACTGCAACAGATAATATGATATGTATTAGTTATAGTCGTTTTATTGATGGTTGCGAACTTGCCTATTTACTTGACAGAGAACCGAGTTTTGATGAATGGCTGAATATGACAAAAAAAGAAGAATTATCACTTCTTGATAATTTAGTTACACATAGTGGAAAGTATTTACCAGAGTATCCGAAAACTGAAAACCGTGCTCCTAATGGCCTTATAGTTCTGAATTCTCAAGCAGTACAAAAAAAATATAGATTTGAATTCAACGAAGCTGATATGTTGAACCTAATAGAACGTATGTTTATTGAATCTAAATATGGAAAAGATTTCTATGTTAGTGAAAAGCTAGCTGAATATATTAGAAATAAGGGGGATAATAGTGGCGTGGTTGGCACTGGGTGCTATACAGACTGGGAAGAGCATTATAAACGTTTGAGTAAGAAAGAACGAGAAGCTCATCAGTCTTGGCTATCTCAAATGTGTAATGTTACTATAAAACAACTTATGCAACCTATGCTAGAACAGCTGAAAAAAGAAGGTGAACTGTAATGTTAGAAGAAATTCAATTCTGGCATATGCAAATGTTCCCTTCTGAAAACCAAGAATTTGTAGAAAATGTTCCTAGCATTCTTCAGCATAAACAAATTATTGGAATTGGCGGAAAAGAAGATGAACGCCAAATTCAAGATTTTTGCTATAAAATGCAAGTGAATGATGTTGTTGCGATTAAAAATGGGAAACAGCTAGTTGCTTTGGTGCAAGTTATTGGTGGTGAATATCTGGTTGCTAATGACGACAGTGAAATTAGCTGGATGAATTATCGTCGACCAATTCGTCTTTTAGATTGGGCGTTAGGTAATGAAATTTTACCCCATTTTCGTAATGCTTTAACTTTTTGCGATAGTGATGATGCGGAGACGACAAAAATCATTAAAGATTGGTGGCTAAGAGTAAAAAAATCTTTTATTGAGCGGAAATTAAATCCGACTGTGTAAATTTTAAAGCTCCTTATGGGGCTTTTTTATTGGAAAAATTTACGATTCTTTACTCACAATTCCCAAAGGAATTGCTCGGGGCTTTGCTCTCATTGCTGAAGCAACGTTGAAATTCCTTTGGAATTTTTCACCGCAGTTTTGGGTTAAATATCAAGAAAAATGGCATTGCAATGAGGTTATTATTTTGCCATAATGTAGTTACATCACTACTTTATTTGGGAAGGGGGAAATATGATGATGACCAGTCGAGAATTTAATCAACATTTGAGTCAAGCTCAAAAAGCCGCTCAAATTGAACCTGTGATTATCACAAATCGTGGTGAACCGAGTTATGTCTTAATGAAATATACTGACTATCAACAACAAATTAAAACCAAACCCTTTCGTAGTGCGTTATCTGCTTTAACGCCGACTATTGAAGGTGTGGGCGATATTGAGTTTGAATTACAGCCACGCAGTACCAAACAACGTCAATCTGTCAATTTTGAGGATTAAAGGATGTATTTGCTTGATACGAATATTCTCAGTGAGATCCGAAAAATAGAGAAAAACAAAGCAAATCAAGGTGTGGTGAATTGGTTAGCCACGATTTCTCAAGAAGATATTTTTATTAATCCTGTGGTATTAATGGAATTGGAACGAGGCGTATTGGCATTAGAACGTAAAGATCCCCAACAAGGGAAACTATTACGAAGCTGGTTTGAAAAAGATATTTGTCGATTTTTCCAAGATAAAACCTTAGTCATTGATAAACGCACAGCTCAAATTTGTGCCAAACTACATATTCCCGATCACGCTCCTGAAAATGATGCGTGGATTGCGGCTACGGCAATTCAATATAATTTAACGTTAGTTACTCGCAATGTGGCAGATTTTTCTCGTACAGGAGTGACGTTGTTTAATCCGTTTGATGAGAATTAATTTTGTATCATTTTTCACTGCACTTTGAATGTGTTATTTCAAGCGCAGTTTATTTCTATAAAGTTTCTGATAGCGAATATTTCCTTGAAAATCCAGTTGATTTTATCTTGCCTTTTTGATAAACTCACCGACCTACTTATCCTAAGGTAAGTAGGTTCGTCCCGCAAGGGTGTTTTTTAACTTAAACGGAGCACTAATATGATCCAGACACAGACTATGCTAGACGTTGCTGATAACTCAGGCGCTCGTAGCGTAATGTGTATCAAGGTTCTAGGTGGATCGCACCGTCGTTATGCTGCTATTGGTGATATCATCAAAATTACTGTGAAAGAAGCAATTCCTCGTGGTAAAGTGAAAAAAGGTGATGTGTTAAAAGCAGTTGTCGTGCGCACTAGAAAGGGTGTTCGTCGCCCAGACGGATCAGTCATTCGTTTCGATGGTAACGCTTGTGTAATTTTAAATAATAACACGGAGCAACCTATCGGTACCCGTATTTTTGGACCTGTGACGCGTGAACTTCGCTCTGAGAAGTTTATGAAGATCATTTCTTTAGCACCAGAAGTACTATAAGGGAGAGATAAGAAATGGCTGCAAAAATTCGTCAAAATGATGAAGTAATCGTTCTTGCCGGTAAAGATAAAGGCAAACGTGGAAAGGTAACTCAAGTGTTACCAAACGGTAAAGTTCTTGTTGAAGGTATTAAAATCATTACTAAACATGAAAAACCTGTACCTGCTTTAGGCAAAGAGGGTGGTTTAGTGAAGAAAGAAGCGCCAATTGATGCGTCAAATGTAGCGATCTTCAATCCAACAACTAACAAAGCTGACCGTGTAGGTTTTAGAATTGAAGATGGCAAAAAAGTCCGTTTCTTCAAATCTAATAATGAAATTATTTAACAAACTGGAGTAATGCGATGGCGAAACTGCATGATTATTACAGAGATCAAGTAGTGAATGAATTGAAAAATAAATTCAACTACGCATCTGTCATGCAAGTCCCACGAATCGAAAAGATTACCCTGAATATGGGTGTGGGTGAAGCATTGACCGATAAAAAATTGCTAGATAACGCAGTAGCGGATTTAGCAGCGATTAGCGGTCAGAAACCTTTAGTAACAAAAGCACGCAAATCTGTTGCTGGCTTTAAAATCCGTCAGGGATATCCAATCGGTTGTAAAGTAACACTACGTGGTGAACGTATGTGGGAGTTCTTTGAACGTTTAATTACAATTGCTGTTCCACGTATTCGTGACTTCCGCGGTTTAAGTGCGAAATCATTTGATGGTCGTGGTAATTACAGTATGGGTGTGCGTGAGCAAATCATCTTCCCTGAAATCGACTATGATAAAGTTGATCGTGTTCGTGGTTTAGATATTACTATTACCACAACAGCGAAGAATGATGAAGAAGGCCAAGCACTACTTGCTGCCTTTAATTTCCCATTCCGTAAATAAGGCAGGTTATCAATGGCTAAACAATCAATGAAAGCACGCGATGTAAAACGCGTTAAATTGGCTGAGAAGTTCTACGCTCAACGTGTAGAGTTGAAAAAAATCATTTCTGACGTCAATTCTTCTGATGAAGATCGTTGGAGTGCGGTGTTAAAGTTACAAACTTTACCGCGTGATTCAAGCCCAAGTCGCCAACGTAACCGTTGTCGCCAAACTGGTCGTCCTCACGGCGTATTAAGTAAGTTTGGTTTGAGCCGTATTAAGGTCCGTGAAGCAGCCATGCGTGGTGAGATCCCTGGTCTTAAGAAAGCAAGTTGGTAATATCCACTTTATTTTGGAATCGGAGTAAAAGCAAATGAGTATGCAAGATCCAATCGCAGATATGTTGACCCGCATTCGTAACGGTCAAGCTGCGAACAAAGTTGCGATCAGTATGCCTTCATCCAAGCTAAAAGTGGCAATTGCCAATGTATTAGCGGAAGAAGGTTACATTGAAAGCGTAAACGTTTTAGAAGGTGTAAAACCTGAATTGGAAATTACGTTAAAATATTTCCAAGGTAAACCAGTTGTAGAAAGTATTCAACGTGTAAGCCGTCCTGGTCTTCGTATTTACAAACGTAAAGACGAATTACCAAAAGTAATGGGTGGTTTAGGTGTCGCTGTGGTTTCTACATCTAAAGGTGTGATGACTGATCGTGCGGCTCGTCAAGCGGGCTTAGGCGGCGAAATCATCTGTTATGTAGCTTAATGGAGAGGTAGGAAAAATGTCTCGTGTTGCAAAAGCACCTGTAACTGTTCCTGCCGGTGTTGAGGTAAAACTTAACGGCCAGCTATTAACAGTGAAAGGTAAGAATGGCGAGTTAACTCGTACCATTCATAACTCAGTTGAAGTTAAACAAGATAATGGTGCATTAACTTTCGCACCACGTGATGGTAGTGTGGGTGCGAATGCACAAGCAGGTACTGCACGTGCGTTAGTCAATGCAATGGTTATTGGTGTTACCGAAGGTTTCACAAGAAAATTACAACTCGTCGGTGTGGGTTATAGAGCACAAGTAAAAGGCAACGTTGTTGGCTTGAGCTTAGGTTTTTCACATCCTGTCGAGCACACTTTACCAGCAGGTATTACTGCAGAATGTCCATCTCAAACCGAAATCGTGTTGAAAGGTGCTGACAAGCAATTAATCGGTCAAGTGGCAGCAGATATTCGTGCATACCGTAAACCTGAACCTTATAAAGGTAAAGGGGTTCGTTATTCAGACGAAGTTGTACGTACTAAAGAAGCTAAGAAAAAATAATTAAGGTAACACTATGGATAAGAAATCAGCTCGTGTCCGTCGTGCAGCTCGTGCTCGTTATATGATGAAAGAGCAAGGTGTCACTCGTTTAGTGGTTCACCGTACTCCACGTCATATCTATGCACAAGTAATTGCACCGAATGGTTCAGAAGTGCTTGCCGCTGCTTCAACAGTAGAAAAAGCAATTAGTGAGCAAGTAAAATATACCGGTAACAAAGATGCCGCTGCAGTAGTAGGTAAAGCTGTTGCTGAACGTGCATTAGCGAAAGGCGTGAAAGAAGTGGCTTTCGACCGTTCCGGTTTTAAATATCATGGTCGTGTCCAATCTTTAGCGGACGCTGCTCGTGAAGCTGGTCTACAGTTCTAATAGAGGAAATTGAGATGTCAAACATCGAAAAACAAGCTGGTGAACTGCAAGAGAAGCTAATCGCGGTAAACCGTGTATCAAAAACCGTAAAAGGTGGTCGTATTATGAGCTTCACTGCTTTAACAGTGGTAGGCGATGGTAACGGTCGTATCGGTTTTGGTTATGGTAAAGCACGCGAAGTTCCAGCAGCGATCCAAAAAGCAATGGAAAAAGCACGTCGTAACATGATCAACGTCGCTTTAAATGAAGGTACATTACAACATCCTGTTAAAGGTGTTCATACGGGTTCTCGTGTATTTATGCAACCAGCTAGCGAAGGTACAGGTATCATCGCAGGCGGTGCAATGCGTGCCGTATTAGAAGTGGCAGGTGTACGTAACGTTTTATCTAAAGCATACGGTTCAACTAACCCAATTAACGTTGTTCGAGCAACAATTGATGCTCTTGCAAATATGAAATCACCAGAAATGGTTGCCGCTAAACGTGGTAAAACCGTTGATGAAATTTTGGGGTAATGAATGATGGCTAAAACTATTAAAGTAACTCAAACTCGTAGCTCAATTGCTCGTTTACCGAAGCATAAAGCCACCTTGAAAGGTTTAGGTCTTCGCCATATTCGTCATACTGTTGAGTTGGAAGATACACCATCTGTACGTGGTATGATTAACCAAGTTTCATATATGGTTAAAGTGGAGGAGTAAGAGAATGCGTTTAAATACTCTATCTCCGGCTGAAGGTGCTAAGCACAGTGCTAAGCGTTTAGGTCGTGGTATTGGTTCAGGTCTAGGCAAGACGGGTGGACGTGGTCATAAAGGTCAAAAATCTCGTACTGGCGGCGGTGTTCGTCGTGGTTTCGAGGGTGGTCAAATGCCTTTATATCGTCGTTTACCGAAATTTGGTTTTACATCAATGAAAGCAGCGGTCACCGCTGAAATTCGTTTGAATGATTTAACTAAAGTCGAAGACAATGTTGTCACGTTAGATTCACTTAAAGCAGCGAACTTAATCACCAAAGATATTCAATTTGTTAAAATCATTTTAGCAGGTGAAGTGAAAGGTGCCGTCACAGTTCGTGGTTTACGTGTAACTAAAGGTGCTAAAGCAGCGATTGAAGCTGCTGGTGGATCAATCGAGGAATAATTAACAGATGGCTAAGCAACCAGGTTATCAAAGTAGAAGTACTCAAAGCGGTAAAGGTGAACTTAAAAGTAGATTGCTTTTTGTATTAGGTGCACTAATCGTTTTCCGTATTGGTTCTTTCATTCCGGTTCCTGGTATTGATGCAGCCGTATTAGCTCAGTTAATTGAACAACAAAAAGGCACCATCATTGAGATGTTTAACATGTTCTCTGGTGGTGCATTAAGCCGTGCGTCAATTTTTGCGTTAGGTATTATGCCGTATATTTCGGCCTCTATTATCATTCAATTATTGACCACGGTTTATCCTGCATTAAATGAATTAAAGAAAGAAGGTGAATCTGGTCGCCGTAAAATGAGTAAGTACACACGTTATGCAACGTTAGGACTTGCGACATTACAAGCGATTGGGATTTCAACCGGTTTACCAAGTATGTTACCAGGCCTTGTACCTAACTTAGGTTTTGGTTTCTATTTCACCGCAGTCATTAGCCTTGTCACAGGAACCATGTTCTTAATGTGGTTGGGTGAACAAATTACAGAACGTGGAATTGGTAATGGTATTTCATTAATTATCTTTGCAGGTATCGTCGCTGGTCTTCCAGCAGCGATTGGTCAAACCATTGAGCAGGCGCGTCAAGGGCAGATGCATCCGTTAGTTCTTTTATTGATTGCCGTCATTGTGTTTGCAGTCACTTATTTCGTTGTGTTCGTTGAACGAGGACAACGTCGAGTGAAAGTAGAATATGCTAAACGTCAGCAAGGTCGTCAAATATTAGGTGGGGGTTCATCCCATTTACCGTTAAAAGTCAATATGGCCGGTGTTATTCCAGCTATCTTTGCCTCCAGTATTATTTTGTTCCCAGCAACAATTACATCTTGGTTTGGTGAGGGTTCTAGTTTGGAATGGTTAACGAATTTATCGTTAATGTTACAACCAGGTCAGCCGATTTATTTGATCGTCTATGCGGCAGCAATTATGTTCTTTAGCTTTTTCTATGCTGCAATGCAATTTAATCCTCGTGATACAGCCGATAATTTGAAAAAATCTGGAGCATTCATCCCAGGAATTAGACCAGGTGAACAGACATCTCGTTATATAGATAAAATTATGACTCGTCTCACATTAGTGGGTGGTCTTTATATTGTCTTCGTATGTTTAGTTCCTTACATTATGATGTCAGCTTGGAACGTCCAATTCTATTTTGGTGGGACATCCTTGTTAATCGTTGTAGTGGTAATTATGGATTTCATCGTGCAGATTCAAAGTCATTTAATGTCAACCAAATATGAATCTGCGTTGAAAAAGGCAAACCTTAAAGGTTTTGGACAATAAGTTGTCCATTTTATAAAGAAAGGATAAGCAATGAAAGTTCGTGCTTCCGTAAAGAGAATTTGTCGTAACTGTAAAATTGTGAAACGTGAAGGTGTAGTACGTGTATTATGTACTGACCCTAAACATAAACAACGTCAAGGTTAATTGATAAATTTTTCTTGCAAAGAACCAGTTGAGCAGTTATACTGCTCAGCTCATTTATGTCCTTGGTATATTGTTTGAGTATCCTGAAACGGGCTTTTCAAGATCAATATACCAATTAGTTAAAAAATAGGAGTGCATAGTGGCCCGTATTGCAGGCATTAACATTCCTGATCATAAACATACTGTAATCGCTTTAACAGCAATTTATGGTATCGGTAAAACCCGCGCACAAGCTATTTGTGCTGCAACAGGTATTACTGAAAGCGTTAAGATCAGAGAATTGTCTGAAGAGCAGATTGATAAACTGCGTGACGAAGTTGGTAAATTTACCGTTGAAGGTGACTTACGCCGTGAAGTAACACTTAACATCAAACGTCTATTAGACTTAGGTTGTTATCGTGGTTTACGCCACCGTCGTAGTTTACCGGTACGTGGTCAACGTACTAAAACTAATGCGCGTACCCGTAAGGGTCCACGTAAGCCGATCAAAAAATAAGTCGGGGTAAAGATTAATGGCTAAAACACCAGTTCGTGCACGTAAACGTGTAAAAAAACAAGTTGTAGATGGCGTAGCTCACATTCACGCATCTTTCAATAACACAATCGTAACTATTACTGACCGTCAAGGTAACGCTCTTGCATGGGCAACCGCAGGTGGTTCAGGTTTCCGTGGTTCTCGTAAATCAACTCCGTTTGCTGCGCAAGTCGCTGCTGAACGTTGTGCTGAAGTCGTCAAAGAATTTGGCTTAAAGAACTTGGAAGTTATGGTTAAAGGTCCGGGTCCAGGTCGTGAATCAACAATCCGTGCATTAAATGCAGCAGGATTTAAAATCACGAACATTACAGATGTGACTCCGATTCCTCATAACGGTTGTCGTCCACCGAAAAAACGTCGTGTTTAATCTGACGTTAGGATAATTGGAGAAAGAAAATGGCAAGATATTTGGGTCCAAAACTCAAGCTAAGCCGTCGTGAAGGCACTGATTTATTTCTTAAATCAGGCGTGCGTGCTATCGATTCTAAATGTAAAATTGATACAGCACCTGGTCAACACGGTGCTCGCAAACCACGTTTATCTGACTATGGTAGTCAGTTACGTGAAAAACAAAAAGTTCGCCGTATCTACGGTATTTTAGAACGTCAATTCCGTAATTACTATAAAGAAGCGAACCGCTTAAAAGGTAATACAGGTGAAAACCTCTTAGTATTATTAGAAGGTCGCTTGGATAACGTTGTTTATCGTATGGGATTTGCTGCCACTCGTGCAGAAGCTCGCCAATTAGTGAGCCACAAAGCGATTGTAGTAAATGGTCGTGTTGTAAACATTCCATCTTTCCAAGTTTCCGTTGATGATGTGATTGCTGTGCGTGAGAAATCTAAAAAGCAAGCTCGTATCAAAGCATCATTGGAATTAGCAGAACAAAAAGAAAAACCAACATGGTTAGAAGTTGATTATGCAAAAATGGAAGGTGTGTTCAAACGTGTTCCTGAACGTTCTGATTTATCAGCAGACATTAACGAACATCTGATCGTTGAGCTTTACTCTAAATAATAGTTAAGCTTACAAGCAAAGAGAGGATAAAATGCAGGGTTCTGTTACAGAATTTTTAAAGCCACACTTAGTGGATATTGAGCAAATTAGCTCAACACACGCTAAAGTGATCTTAGAACCGTTAGAGCGTGGCTTCGGCCATACTCTAGGTAATGCATTGCGTCGTATTCTTTTATCTTCAATGCCAGGTTGTGCTGTCACTGAAGTAGAAATTGAAGGCGTATTGCATGAGTACAGTAGTAAAGAAGGGGTTCAGGAAGATATTCTTGAAGTACTTCTAAACTTAAAAGGCCTAGCGGTTACAGTTCAGAATAAAGATGATGTATTTCTGACACTAAACAAATCTGGAATTGGCCCTGTTGTTGCAGCTGACATCACCCACGATGGTGATGTAGAAATCGTAAATCCTGAACATGTAATTTGTCATTTAACCGATGAAAATGCGTCTGTTAATATGCGTATTCGTGTACAACGTGGTCGAGGCTATGTGCCTGCTTCCGCTCGTGTACATGCTCAGGATGAAGAACGTCCAATTGGTCGTCTGTTAGTAGATGCTTGTTATAGCCCTGTTGACCGTATTGCTTACAATGTAGAAGCCGCACGTGTTGAACAGCGTACTGACTTAGATAAATTAGTTATCGAGTTAGAAACCAACGGTACTATTGATCCAGAAGAAGCAATTCGTCGTGCTGCAACAATTTTAGCGGAACAGCTTGATGCATTCGTTGATTTGCGAGATGTTCGTCAGCCAGAAGTCAAGGAAGAGAAACCGGAATTTGATCCGATTTTACTCCGTCCTGTTGATGACTTAGAGTTGACAGTTCGTTCTGCTAACTGTTTGAAAGCAGAAACAATTCATTATATCGGTGACTTAGTCCAACGTACTGAAGTTGAGTTATTAAAAACACCTAATCTTGGTAAGAAATCACTTACCGAAATTAAGGATGTCCTCGCTTCACGTGGTCTTTCACTTGGTATGCGCCTTGAAAATTGGCCACCAGCAAGTATTGCTGAAGATTAATGGTCAGTTAGGTTAAGATTTTTCTGAGAAGGATAAGGTCATGCGCCATCGTAAGAGTGGTCGTCAACTAAACCGTAATAGTAGTCATCGCCAAGCGATGTTCCGCAATATGGCAAGTTCATTAATTGGTCACGAGATCATTAAAACAACTGTGCCAAAAGCAAAAGAATTACGTCGTGTAGTTGAGCCGTTAATTACATTAGCAAAAGTAGACAGCGTAGCAAATCGCCGTTTAGCTTTCGCTCGTACACGCAGCATTGAAACTGTTGCAAAATTATTTAATGAATTAGGTCCACGTTTTGCTCAACGTGCTGGTGGTTACACCCGTATCTTGAAATGTGGTTTCCGTGCAGGTGATAACGCTCCAATGGCATACATTGAGTTAGTAGATCGCCCTGAAGTAACAGCTGAAGCTGCTGCGGAATAATCTAAAGTTAATACCTAAAAAGCTCACGTTTAGTGGGCTTTTTCTTTTTTAGAATTGAAGTGGTTTGAAATGCGCTTTGCCGATAAAATAGGGGCAAAAATAGTGCGGTGAAAAAAGACATTTTTTTCACCGCACTTTTGCTTATTTTTTCCTATTTGCTTTATGCCCAATATTTTTTCTTTGAGGTTTTACCTAAGCCCGGATTGAAACTATTGGTTGGATCTAACTCACGATAGAATTGACGGAGAGCCGGTTTGGCCTCATATAAATGTCCCACATTATGCTCCGCTGGATATTTTGCGCCACGTTGATCGAGTAGCGCTAACATATCTTCTTCTAATTGATGGCAGTCATGGCCTTTCTTCACAATATAATCTTGATGGAAAACATGGCACATAAAATGGCCATAATAGAGTTTATGACTAATTTTCTGGTTCATCTCCTCAGGCAAGGTTTCAAACCATTGTTCATCATTACGACGTAATGCAATATCCAACGCTACTAAATCTTCTACCTCATCCGCATGAATTGCACGATAACGAATGGCCGCAGAGGCGACAGCAAAACGATGCAACATAGCAGCTTGTGTTTCTTGTGCATTACATTCAAAATAACCGCCTTTGTCGCTTTCTGCAAAATAGTGGGCTAAATATTCTTGTGCCTCCTGAATCCCCTTGCCGCCCATTTTCACAATTAAGTGATGTTCGTATTTATCACGGTATTGACGCAAACTATCAGGCAAATGCTGTGGAATAAATTTTGAGCCGAATTGCAAGAGTTTATCGCTAAAGTCCTGTAATCCTATTTTTTTCGCCAGCCGATCAACTTTGGCTTTTAGCGCAAATAGCCTTGGGAGACGATGCGTGCCAAATTTTTTAATCACCCAGAACGTATCTTTACCGTATTCTGCCGCCACATCAAAGGCATCTCGATGGATATATTCGCCCGAAATTGGCAGTTGTTGAAATTCAGCGAGTATATAGCGACGAATATCATTTAACACTTGGGTTTGATTGGTGCCAATATAAAAAACGGCGGTGTCTTTTTCTAAGGGAAAAGTATCAAGTCGCACTGCAAAAATCGCTAATTTGCCTGCACAACCCGAGGCCTCATAATGGCGGTTGGGATCCGCATTAAAACGGGCAGGACTATCTTCATTGACCTGACGTACATGATGACAATAAGCATGATCATGACCCCGTTTTTCCGTTTGATGTACTTGTTCAGGTTGATATTGTCCCGTTTGTAAATTTTGTAAAATTTCTTCTGGTGTGCTACCCAGATCAATCCCTAAATGGTTATGTAAAGTTAGCTCACCCTTTTCATCCAGTTGAGCAAACAGGGACATTTCAGTATAGGCCGGACCTCGTTGCACCAACGCCCCACCAGAATTATTACAAATTCCCCCGATCACCGAGGCGCCAATACAAGAAGAACCAATCACGGAATGCGGTTCACGTTGATGAGGCTTAAGTAATAATTCCAGTTCATTCAAGGTTGAACCAGGTAAACAGACCACTTGTTCTGCCTGATTAATCAACTGAATGCCACTAATCCGCATGGCATTGATAATCACAATATCCCGATCATAATCATCACCACTCGGCGTTGAACCGCCTGTCAGTCCTGTATTGGCGGCTTGTGAAATCACGATCACATCTGCCTCTACACAGGCTTTGAGTACCTGCCAAAATTCCACTAACGTAGCGGGACGAACGACGGCAATGGCTTTGCCAGAGCCGAAACGATAGCCACTACGATATTGCTCATTTTTGGCCGGATCGGTGATCACATAATGTTTACCGACAATTTGATGAAGTTGCTGAATAAGTTGTGTTGACATAAGGTTCCCTCGTTAAAATAATCACGGCGTATTTTATTTACTTTCCAAATCCACCCCTAAGACTTCAGGGATCAGTTTAATTTCACCATAAAGATGATGCAAGATTTCTTTATCCTCTAAATCTGCTCGTAACACCAATTTAATTTCCCCATGATATAAATCTTTGATATTCATATCTTCAATATCACAATGCTGTTGTGCAAATAAGGCTTTGATTTTATTAATACCCGCCATATCATTCAAGTGAACAGTTAGGGTCGCTTTAATGTCAGCAGGACGATGACGTTGTACATAACGCTGTACAATCGGACTTAAACGAATCGCAATGAAGATCATCATGGTAGCCAAAATTGCATCAAAAAAGAAACCCGCCCCCGAGGCAATACCAATCCCCGCCGCTGCCCAAATAATTGCCGCCGTCGTTAAGCCAGAAATCGCATCATTGCTTTTACGCAAAATTACCCCCGCCCCGAGGAAACCGATACCACTAATCACTTGTGCCGCTAATCGCATGGGATCGGTACGAATATTTTGTGATACTTCCGCATAATATTCCGCCGATTGAATCGACACAATGGTCAAAATACAGGTGGTAATTGAGATAATCACACAGGTTTTAACCCCGACAGGTTTACGTTTCAATTCCCGCTCTAAACCGATAATGCCACCGAGACACATGGCAACGCATAATTTCATTAAAATAATGAAATGTGATGAATTAATCACTGCTAAAAATAATGCTTGTATATTTTCCATTAGATCATCTCTTGTTCTATTAATCTATTCACCTCTGGCATGATACCCCGCCACAAGGCAAACGAATGAGCAGCTTGTCCTACTAACATCCCAAAACCGTCGCTCATGTTTTTCACGCTAAGGGATTTTGCCCATGCCAAAAAGGGCGTATCGCCTTGTTTTGCATATTGCATATCATAAACAGCATGCGCCAATGACAACAGTTCTGGTGCAATGGGTGCCGTTTTTCCTTGTAAGCCCAATGACGTTGCATTAATTATCACATCAAAAGGTTGCACAGAAATGTCGGTTAATTGCACCGCACTTATTTGACCATATTGGCCAAATTTATCGGCTAAATCCTGCGCTTTTTCCAAGGTTCGGTTGGCCAACACAATATGTTGCTTGGCTTGCAACAATGGTAACAATACCCCTTGGGTTGCGCCGCCAGCACCTAAAATTAATAACGTTTGATGGGGTCTTAACCAACCTAAACGTTGTAAATCACTGACTAAGCCCGCCCCGTCCGTGTTATCTGCATAGAGATCGCCATTCTCCAACTTTTTCAGCGTATTACAAGCTCCCGCTGTTAATGCTCGTTCACTGTAAACCTGAGCAAGCTGATAAGCACGTTGTTTAAAAGGGGCCGTAATATTACAGCCTTTTGCCCCTTGCGCAAAGAAGTCGAGGAGCTGTTGTTCAAACTGAACCTCATCACCAAGCAGCGCATCATATTGCATTATTTGTCCCGTTTGTTGGGCAAAAAAGTGATGAATTTGAGGTGATTTGCTTTGTGCAATAGGGTTACCCCAAACCGCATAGCGATCAACGGCGGTAGTATGAGGAGCAATAACGGTATTTTGTGGCATATTTTTATCCCTGTCTAACAATTTGATTCGTCAATAAATCTCGAATTTCTGACGGATTTTTAGCCCCACCCACCGACATATCGACCACTGGAAAATATTCACCAAATTGTGACCGCACTTCTTCGGCTGTTTTACAAGGGGGCAACCCCGTTAAATTGGCACTGGTTGACGTTAAAGCAAAGCCCGTCGCTTGGCATAATTGTACTACCGCCGGATGACGGCATAAACGCACAGCAATGCTGTCAAATTTCCCCGTGAGGAATGCGGGCACTTCGGCACGAGCTGGCACAACCCAAGTCGTTGGGCGAGCATATTGTGCTTGTAATCTTGCCCAATGTTGCGGCGTAAAATCTTTGGTTTCAATAAATGGCAAAAGAAAATCCAACTCTGGCGCCACCAAAATCAAGCCTTTCTCGACAGGGCGTTGCTTTAAAACTAACAACTTTTCCACCGCACTTTGGCTTAAGGGATCACAACCTAAACCAAACACCGCCTCGGTTGGATAAGCAATGACCTGTTCGGATTTTAATAAATTGACTAATCTGTTCATATAATTGTATTGGTTTAAATAAAAAAGAAACGCTAGCACGAACCAGCGTTTCTTTATTCACTATTGTAACTCAGAATGGTTGTTTCTATATAATAATATAATGTAATATATAAAATTCATAATTATGAATAAGTTAAGTTTATTTTAGCTAGCTTGTACACTAATATTGTAAATTAAAGCTCTTTTTTTAATGGTATTTGTTATTTATTTTTACACTTTATAGAATAGCAATAATTTTCCGTAGAAGCTAGTAAAGTTACTACAAATCTTACCACAATATAATAAAGGGTTATCTAAGGTATATCAATTCTGATAATATTTAGATCATTGTTGAAATGTGTAGTGATTGATACTCACCCAAAGGCATTGAAATGTGGAGTAATTGATACTGACAAAAAATGAACAATTTTGCATGCCTAAAAACGTTATTTTATAAAGTTTTAACCAGTCTGTACATGGCTTAAAGCGAGTTGAAAAGTGGAGTAATTGATACTGATAAAAAACGGTACATTAGATGTTCGAGAAGTATTGATTTATCAGATTAGGTTTTATCTTTTACACAAATTTTGTTATAGGCTCTTTACAAATTAAGGTAGCCTAGTTATTTAACTACTCAATCATTGTAGAACACAACCCCAACATACTTATTGACAATTTGGAATTTGTCTGTAAAATCAGCGAATAACGCTGACAGAACAAAAGGCAAGAAACACGTCTTGCCTTTTGTTCTGTCAGTCATATAAGTCAATTTTATTTTTATCGTCGCTCATTAACCGAGAATGGTTGTGGTTATTATTTAGGAGTTTGCTTATGTTAAAATGTATTGATGTAGCCAAATATTTCTTGTCATTATGCAATGCAGAAGAAAGTGGCGATTTAATATCTAATTTAAAAATTCAGAAATTAGTTTATTATGCTCAAGGCTTTTTCTTGGCAATAAATAATAAGCCACTTTTTGCTGAAAAAATCCAAGCGTGGCTACACGGTCCAGTAGTCCCTGAGTTATATGAAGAATATAAAGAATATGGTAGTGGTGCTTTACCTACTGAAAATTTAGATATTGATTTTAGTAAATTTTCGACAGGAGATAGAGAATTATTAGATGATATTTATGCAGTATATGGTCAGTTCTCAGCATGGAAATTACGAAATATGACTCATGAAGAATCGCCTTGGAAAACTTCTTATCAACAAGGTAAAAGCAATGAAATTTCTCATGAGAAGTTAAAAGAATATTTCTCTACATTAGTTCAATAGTATGCCAAAACTCAATAAAAACACGACGACAACACGTAAAGGGAAAATTAATCTTTCAAAGTCCAGTCTTATTCTTTCTGAGAATAACGATAAAAAACCACCAATGTTTTCTTTTCATCAGATTGGGAAAAGATATTGTTTAAGCTCTTGTCAGTCTGGTGAGAAAATCGATCTTATTGATACTCTTCACAAGTTGAGTCAATTGACATGGCAAGAATTAATAAATTCCAACCGACATGGGTTAGGTACAGAAAAAATTGCACACTCCGCAATAAAAGGAAGTTCTGTGCCAGATTTTATTATTGATCAAAATATTACATTAATTGCTTTTAGATTTAGCGGTAAGAAACCAATGGTTGGATATAGGGAGAATCAAATATTCCATATTCTTTGGTTAGATAGAGATTTTTCACTATATGACCATGGTTCCTAGAGTTTATAATGAGCCTATCCCATATTTTGTGTAAAAAACCATTTCACTTAAAGATGATCATTTAAACGATCACCAAATTCTAGCACAAAATGGTTCAATGTTTCTTACCCATTTCGGGTTGGCGTTAACCATTTTTAGACATATTTCAACGGACAAATGGCAACATTTATTCACCGTAAGGGGGCGTAATTGGGCTAAGAATGGACTCAAGAAATTCATTTGGAGAACACGCTCGACATAGTAAGTAGGCTTTATTGTATATATTTCTTATTTCTGCTAAAATATGTAAGATATTTCTCTAAAAAATACTTGACGCTTATAATGAAACACACTAACAATAATTTAAGCAAGCAAGCAAGCAAGCAAGCAAGCAAGCAAGCAAGCAAATCTAATCTATTTAATTGGCTCTTATTCCTTTTGGGAAATTGGGGCAATTCGCATTTTCCTACACAAAATTTTCTTTTTCCACAACAAAAAACATTAATAGCGAACGCTATTAGTGCCTTTTTCATTTCTATTTTTAACCACACTCAATGTTTTTTTCATTTTAACTCCTTAAAATATGCAAAATCCCATTAATTATAACACTTAATGGGATTTTGTCTTAGTTAGTTTGATTGTGATTGATTTTCTGAATTGTTTGTTGTGTTATCGGCATTAGCAGTGGTTGCTTTTGCATTAACATCATCTTGATTTTCAGTCTCTGCTTGTGCATTTGTGTTAGCATTTAAGTTCGATGTATCTTCTGTGTTAACTACATCTACAATATCAGACTTAGTTGTTTCAATATTTTCAGATTTACTTTTTTTCGTCATCAAATATTGTCCTTTGTAAAACATCTTAACAACGAATTTTACCAAACCCTTAGTATGGTTATCTAACTTTGGCAATGCAACATCACCAAAAACAATCGTTGTGCGTTCACGCATTGACAGTAAGGTATCGTGATAATAACCAACTGCACCACGAGCAAAAATCATTACAAAGAAAAATTGGATAATGATTTCTGCAAGAGAGAGTAGAGTATAAATCGTTTCATTATCACCCCATAATGTTACACCTCTTACAAAAACCTGACTCCATGTTGCAGTAGCCCGATAGTCATTTGTAGTAATACCAAGTAATTCAGTTACAAAAACAATCGCCACAACGGCCAGCAGCAAACCTATTGTGTATTTTTTGATTTTACTGATAAAAGCAAATTCTTTTTTAACAGTTTCTGAATCATCAACATGTTCTAAAGCTGTTTTTTGTTCTTCATTCATGAGTTGAATAGCTTCTTTTTGCCCTGTATGGTAGCCCATAAAAACTGTTTTAAAGCGTTTTTTATCTTGTCGGTCTTGAAACCAACCAAAAATACCACGCACAAATAACGTGCTACTAAATAACCAAATACCTAAATGAGATAATGATAGATATTCTTTTTCAGTATAGCGAGCATTTGTTAGTAATATTGAGTCCGCCCACATAGTGATAACTAATGATGCACCGAGTACTGCTAAGATCATAGTGGTTTTGGAATAAGTTTTTTTAGTCATTTTAAGCTCCTAAGCCATTAAATATAGTAGGATAATAACATAAAACAATTATTTTTTCAAGGTATTTATTCATAAATAATACTTCATAATTCATATTTAATACTTCATAATCATTTATTCCTCACTGAAAATTTATGTATAGGCTCAAAACATTACTTACTATCGCTTTGTTAAGCGCATTTTCAGCAACTGTTATGGCCGCAGACACGCCAACGCTATAACCCAAAGATATGGAAAAAACGGCGGTAAGCGTACCAGAAAATTCAAAAGCGACTATCAATCAATATGGTGGCTATGATAATGTTGATTCGCTCTCACCTGATCAACTTGAAAAATTACAGGCTACACCACGCTATAAAGAAGTGATGACAGGTTTGAATAACCAAATTCAAAGCTATCAAAAACAAACAGATATTGCCATGGAAACAGGTGATTTTTCTAAAATCAAACCTATCCCTGCATTAACAGACGAACAAAAATCTTTCATGACTAGCACTGAAATTAAAGGTTGGGATGAAATGAGTAAAAAATTAAGCGAGCTTAATGCCATGGTTGCTAAAATCAACGAGCGTGCAGAAGCAACTAACGCAAAAGCAGAAGCGTTGAAAGCACAAACTGGTAAAGTGACAGAAGAAGATAAAAAAGCGGCTTCAATGGAATTTATGCCAGGACAATTTGATAGCAACTTTAAGCGTGATGCAGACGGGCGTTTAGTATTCGATCCAAAAGTAGATTTAAGCAAACTCCCTGACTTTAAATTGCCTGAATCTAATTGCTATTTGCTCGATGGTAAGCTGTATAACGCTCCCCCTTGTCAAGACCACAAAACCACAAAAATTAAGATAGTTTAAGGTTACTAAAATCCAGATGTAGTTGCCTAACTAGCAGACTAATACACCTGGGCTGGGGTGCAATAATCAAGTGACTGATGCAGTCGTTCATGATTATAAAATTCAAAATATTGCTTCAAACCTGTCCTTACCCCCGCCACGGTTTCAAACTCTTGCAAGTACACACATTCATACTTCACCGAACGCCATAAACGCTCAACAAAGATATTATCCAATGCTCGTCCAAGACCGTCTATACTCACTTGAATGCCACATTCTAACAACGGCTATACAAAGCGTGGACTAGTAAACTGCGAGCCTTGGTCGGTGTTAAAAATATCACATTTCAACCCGTTATCCAATAGTCTTCCCACCGTGTCAATGCAAAAATCCGCTTCCAGTGTGGTGCTAAGCGACCAATCCAACACATAGCGACTGTACCAATCAATCACCGCTGTTAAGTACACAAAACCGTGTTTTAGGCGGATATAGGTGATGTCTGTACTCCACACCTGATTGCACCGTTTAATCGCCACATTACGCAGTAAATATGGATAAATCTGATGCTCACTAGGGGCGTGTCTATCCTGTGGCTTTGGATATACTGCTTCCAAATCCATTTCACGCAGCAACCGCCGTACTCGCTTAGGTGGGTTATCTTTTTATGCGTTGATTTTAGGTTCTGTTGCGCCTGATACACTCGAATTTTCCAGATATGATGAAACGCATTATTTTAAGCGTAGTTCACTTGTTCCACATCGTACATATACACATTGGACCTTGTTATGGTGTATTTTATTGATTGTATCTATTATCGTGTTGCAATTTACTTATTGGGGCTATGTGTTTCTAGCTTATTGTATTGGTGGTCTTTGGCATTTAGTTGGTGATCTACCAAATCCGAGCGGCATTCCCGTATGGCATCCTCGTAAACGGCGTAAATCATTAAAATGGTGGAAAAGCGGACAATACGAAACAAGCATCTTTTTTATGATGCTTATAACAACGTTGTTTGTAATGTGTTTAATGAATCAAGATAGCGTAAGTTACCATTTTACACAATTTATGCAAAATCCATTTAGTGTGTTGAAAGCCTTTTTTGATAACCTTGTGGAACGTTGTTTTTCTGAATTTTGCAATCTGATACGAAATCATAATTATGATTTCATAAGAGACATTTCATACTTCATATTCATACTTCATACCCATATACCAATTATGCCATACTGTGTTGCATGCGTTGTCCATACTCTTATGAATATTCATAAATATAAATTCATATTTATAAAAAAATAATTCATAAAATTATTGATATAAACTATTATTTATGAAATAATACTTATGAAATATGATTTAATACATGGATAAGGAGTCTTTATGATCGTAATCGTTGGCTGTAACAAAGGTAGTGCAGCTAAAACAACAACCACTAATCCAATTTTGAAAGACAAAGAGCGAGCGGAATTTTTAGAGTTTGTATCTGAATTTGAAAATTTTGGGATTTTAGAATCCATTGCGCATTACAGAAAAGTGTATCGTGATGTTATGGCTGAAGGTAAGTCTGTTATTGAAAGCAATAATGAATTAGCCAGAAATGAAGTGTTATCGTTAGTAAGTGAGGTGTTTTAATGGCTTTAAATATGAAATCAATTCGAAAATCGCCAGAACAACAAGCAGAAGAATTAGCGGTAAAACTGGCGGATAAGCCTTATGGTCAATCAGCAGAAAAGACAGTTGAAATTGAAAAAGAAAGTGAGCAAATTGTACGAACATCCTTTGCCTTACCAAAATCTGTTTTATTGCAACTTGAAGATCAGGCGTTAGCAAACAAACGAAAAGGCGTTGAACCAAAGACTGTTAGTCAGATATTGCGTGATGCCCTTGCAATGGCTGGTTACAAATAATATCTTATATTTATGAAATAATAAGTATGATTTCATATTTATTATTTTACATTATGAAATCATACTTATACATCATCAAAACAAAAATACAAAATCCTACAAAATAGGAAATTTTAGTAAAAGCAACTAAAATAAAGAAAAAACAAATAAAATTTAGCGAGCAGTATTCAAGACAAAGCTGGTGTATTTGAGCTTGATATGTTGTTTCAAGAGTTCAATATTCCGCAATTTGCTCAACGCAAAATTAAAGAACGATATGGCTTGTCTGCCTATGAAAAAATTAAACGTAATCCATATCAATTAGCAAATATTCGTGGAATTGGATTTAAGATGGCGGACGACATAGGTTTGCGTTTTGGTATCGAAGATTTAGCTTTTGAGCGAGTTATTGCTTCAATGGATGCTTTCTATCGTCTAAAAACGGAGCAATCAGGTGATACATCTATAAACTGCCGTGAATTTTTAGATGAATGGATGGCTGACATTACTTTTCCATCTATTCCTCTTGGGCAAGAGAAAGAAAAGAAAATGTTATTAGCAGCAGTAATGGTAAATGAATTTAGTAAAACAGGAAAAGATGCCCGTTTTATGCAATTTCCACGATTAGATGTTAACCATCAACCTATGATAGATGAAAATGGTAAACCTATTTTATGTTTTTCATCAGCAAGAGACATTAGTGTAGATTTAAACATTTTAGATCATCTTCGCCGCATCTATAAACATGCTAGAGCTTTTAATGAGCAACAAATTACTAAATTAAAACCACTCATTGAAAAAGTTGAAAATGCGAATGGCCGTCAAATCACTTTAGATAACAGTCAAATCAATGCGGTTTATACCGTGTTGCGTAGTCGAATTTCCTGTTTAACAGGTGGCGCTGGTTGCGGTAAAACAACTATCTTAAAACGAATTATTGATTGCGTAAGTAGTTTAGGTCTTCGTGTTGTGCTTTGTTCACCGACAGGTAAAGCAGCAAAACGAATGAGTGAATCAACAGGGCGTAACGCAATGACAATCCATAGCCTTATTCATTACAAAAGTAAAGGGGATGTGATCGCTGAAAATTATAAGGCAGTTGAAACAAATGAAGTGACTTCTGATTTCATTAAGGCAGATTGGGTATTTGTCGATGAAAGCTCAATGATTGATGCTGATTTAGCACGAGCATTGTTAGCAAAGGTACAAAATGGCACTCGAATTACTTTTATTGGCGATCCAAATCAGTTGCCGCCAGTTTCAAAGGGTTGCTTTTTTTATGACATTATTGATAGCAACAAAATTCCCGTAGCAAAATTGACAACTGTTCACCGTCAAGCTAATGGAAATGATATTAATGATGTCGCACATTTAATTTTAGGTGGTTCTCCACGTAGTCTTGAATTGGGTTCTCGTAAAAACATTATTTATCATTCGTTCGACCATTTAAAAAACACCACACAAGGTGGTAGTTATGAAAGTCGAGAAATCAGTGAAATTATTCAAAAACAAATTGTCAGTAAATTTGCAACGTTAGCCAAAGAACATGGTGTTAATGATGTGATGCTTATTACCGCTAAACGTCAAACAAGTGCATTAAGTTCTGATGTATTAAATGTTCGTATTCGACAAGCATTATATCCTAACGCAGGTACAGTGCCTTATCGTTGTTTTTTGAAAGGCGAACGCATTATGGGGATTAAGAATGTACGCCGTCAAGATGATGATTTAGACGATACCATTTTAAATGGTGAAATGGGGACTGTGATTTTGGACGATCAGAAAGAAAAGTTAATGGTTCGCATAGACGGTGAAACAGGTGTGCGCAATTTAAACGGTATTCGTGAACATTTAACATTAGGCTATGCTATGACAGTTCATAAATCACAAGGTAGTGAAGCAAAGTATGTTTTAACAACGGTAACATCAGGGGATTATGTTTTACTCAATCGGGAATGGTTTTATACAAATGTAACCCGTGGAAAACAGGAAGTGCATATTTACGGTCAAGCACCAGCAATCAATCGTGCAGTGAAACATACACAATCTCGCCGTAATACGTTGTTACGTCATTTTTTAAACGATTTAAAACCTATAAAATCGGAAATGACAGAAAACTTAACAACTCAAATCGCAAAATTACGAAAAATTGAATTGTTTAATTAGTGCTTTACGAAATTTTAGCAAAAAAACAAATTTAAAAGAAAAATATTGCATAAAATAGCAGATTGTGCTATTTTATAGTTAGGAATAAACATGTGAGGTAATCAATATGGGGCTTATTTTTTCGCCATCTAATGCAATTAAATCTGATGAAAATGGGCATTACTACTCAACAGGATTTCGTGTACAAGGACAACAGAAAGTTGTTTCCAGAATACTAAAAGATGAACAAGCTCTATTTTCAAGTCATAGCTATAATAAAGATGAAGGTTTAGATTGTTTTCATACTCAATCATATAATGATTGTGGTCATGACTATATGATTCACATCTCAACACAAGCGATTCACCCCATCGGTATTATTCACACGTCAATGTACCAAATGCCGATTGTTGGGCTTATGGCTGCATTGATTTTTATTGCAGGATTTAAATGGTTACGATTTAAAAAAGATTTGCGAGTTATTGAATGAAATTCATAATTCATAATTCATAATTCATAAAATATATTTCATAAAATATATTCGTAGTACACTGTTTTTTTCACACAAAACAAAGGAAACATCTATGACAACACAAATTAAAGGCCCTGTACGTATAACGCCTTGCTAACTAGAGGGATAAATTATGGAAATCAAAGATACTTTAATGGCAAATCAAGCTGGTATGCCTAAACAGAAAAGACGTAAAAAAGATCGGTGGGATAATGAGTTGGTAAAACTTAATATTTCATTACGTCCTGTTATCGAAGTTGAACGAATTATGATTGAAGCGTTTTCTCGTATTCCATCTAATGAATTTCCGATGTATTTAAAAGGCTTGTTAATGTTGGGCTTTAAGCAAGTGTACAACATTAAAAAAGGCAAAGAAGCGGTAACAGATAAAAACATTTATGATGTGTTTTTTGATGCCAACGATGCCATTGCTGAAATTACAGGTGAAAATGGTTATGGAGTGAATGTTGAAGAACAACATAGTACGCCTGTTGTAAACGCACAACAAGTTGTATCACCTGTTCCACAACAACAAATTCCTGCGCAACCTAATGCAGTATCACCAGCTCAACTTGAAGCAATGATGCAACAAATTCTTGCGATGCAACAAGCACAATTACAGCAACAAATTGCTTTAACAGGACAAGGGGTGTATCAGGCTGCACCACAAGCAGTTGCACCACAAGCCGTTGAGCCATCATCATAATATATGCAATAGGCGGTACAACCACAACAATTTGGACCAACCACACAAGTTCAGCCAGCACCAGAAACACAAACGATTAAGCAAGATGTTGAATCGGAGCGTGAAGCAAAATTTGCATTTTTGCGTAAGCAAGAGAAACAAAATAATGCAGAATCAGCAGGTTTTGCAGGACCTAAAATCTCATTTTAATGTAATTTTGACAAAAAACTTTAAAAAGCACAAAGAAATTCACTTTGTGCTTTTTTGGTTGGTTTTAATTTAAACTAGGTTGAAAATAATAGGAGTTTTATTATGCGTAAACATAGTTTTAAACGAAATCTAACCCTTGCTATTGGTGCAATATCACTTTTGGGCTTTGTTAGTCAAGCAAATGCCATTCTTTTAGAGCGTTCCAATCAAGGTAGTTATAACACTCGCCCTGCCCCTAAAGTCAATATTTTGATTCGTTTTCTGTATCTGTTGTGGTGATGTTTTGTTCGGTAACTTCAGCATTTTGTTGTTCTGAAACTGTTGCTGTTTCAACAGTTTCAGCTGTTTCTTTGGTTACAACCACACTTTCAAAACCAAAATTTTCAAAGCGTTTATCAAAGAAGTAAATAACAGGATAAAGCGCTGTTAATGCGACAAATAAGAAACCACGCCCATCAAGATAGAACCAAGATTCGCTGTGTAATGGATTATCTAAGTAATACACACCCGTCATAGTTGATATATCAGTTAAGAATGTAGCATTATTTTCATTGATAAACAATAAGATGTTTAAAGCGAAAGCTACAATAATGAAGAATGACCAACCTGTATGATTTAACTCTTTGCGAGTCATTTCTGTTTTAACCAATGCTTCACGGCATGTTGCGATACTACGTTTTAATGGTTTAAAGAGTAAAACTGCATAGATGACGTGCAAAACAACAGCAAAATGATAGAAATTTTGCCCTGCTGGTCGGCCAACAATTTGATTGATTAATGGTTCATCATCTTCCCATTTGTTAGTTTGAAAGAAAGCACTAATTTTAGAGATATAATGCAAGGAATCATAACTATCTCCCCAAATGGTAAAGTTATACCCTAATGTACATAAAAAGAGCATTGTACCTAAAAAAATGAATAGAGCGTGTTTGCGATTTTGTTTGTCTGCAAGTACCTTTAACATACTTCACTCCTAGAAATTTCGTGTAACGGCAATTTTCTTTGCCAAAAGAGAATCAATAACTTCATCGGTTTGCTGAATCAACTGACTGTCAATCATAGCTTTTATTACACTAAGATGACTCACGTTAAAGAGATCGATAAATTCATCAGCAAGCATTACAGCAGTTTCATAATCAATATTGTGCGTAATAACAATTTTCAATGATGTTGCTTCTGTAAGTGCAAGATAGACTTGTTTATCAAAATACTCCACACCGATAGTGAACTCAATCGCTTTCTGTTCAAATGTTGTTAGCGCAGAAATGAGAGCATAGTAATTTTCATCATAATGGCAACGTGGAATATAACGCTGTTCCAAATCAAAAAAAAGCTTTCTTGCTTCTTTATCATATTCTAGCGTTATCTTTCGTAACGGCACCATTGTTGATTGAGATTCTGAAAGTGTTATAACCACTCCCTCGTATAGATGTTAAAACTGATTGATGATGCAAAAGTGTGTGTGAATATGCGTCCATCTAAATAGAAGGAAAATCATCAATCAACCTAGCATTAGCCTACCAAAAAGTTCATAAATGTCAACCTATTTCATCTATATAAATAGAGAAAAATAGAGAGAAAGGGTAAAAAAAACAATAAAAAAACAGATTTCAATCTAGTGGTTTACTATTTTCCACGCTAATAAAGTTCTTTGGCGACTTTTATATGTTTTTTTAGATTTATTAACTTATATATATCTTATAAAAAGATGTCTTAGTGCGCTCATTTTTCGATTTTACGATTTTATACTAAAAAACAGGAAATTTTAGGAAAATGATTTTTTGTGTTTGTGGGCGATACTGGAAATAGGTTAAAAAACAATGTTAAATCTCGCATTTCAGACCATTCCGCTAGATAGAATGCGATAGAAAAATCACAAAACAATGAGCTGATGTGTGTTTTATGGTTGGTTTAGCTTATTTAATTATGTAGTAGACTGATACATTAAAAGTGAAAAAGAAAGCAGAATAAAACTACAAATATTTATTGCGCACGATAATACATAAAGAAAAAAGAGTTTTAGTTGGTTATTACAGTGGTTAAATTTTTACATCTACAACAATTCCTAAAGCAATAAAAATGAATAGTGTAAATGTCATATGATACATACATAAAAGCAACTGTGAAATACATTCATATTTACTGATGAATAATTTTTATATTCTTCCGTTGTTATAGAAAGAGTCAAATCATTAATTGTAAAATCATCTGGTAGCTTATTAATAAGCAATGTAATTAAAATGGTTTCCTTATTGGTTAAGTCATATTTACTTACCAAAGTTTGATTTTTTATATTTGCTATTAGACTGGACATTTTACCCCCTTGTTTTAGAGAACCCATACTAAAATTCTTGTATAGGCTATTTTAAAAATCGGTATTTACACAAATTTTATTATAGGTTGACAGATTTCTACCTACCTTGTCGATTAACAGCAACTATCGGTTTATTCAATTCTTCTTCAGTCATACCGTGCATATAGCTATTATATTGCCATACAATAAATTGTTGTTTATATCGCTCATTAATTTCTTCTAATCGTTGGATTTGAGCTTTTAGGCTCTTTACCTGTTTAATGAGATAATCTATGTTTATATTAGGTATAGGTTCGACCTTATGTGTCTCTTTTATTTTTAACTTTTTTTTACTAAATGCTTGTTGTATATCAGGATAATTGGCTAAGGATTGTCTTTCTATACTTTTAATGTTAAGTAATTGTGCAACTTTTTCGCACAATAAATCCCATGTTAATTTTCCTTCCCATGTATTAATTAAATATATAACTTCTTCTAAATTTTCTTCTGTTATAAGAATCTTAGGCATATTATAACTCCATTAAACGATATAATTCATCATTTAATTTTACTGTTTCTGGCTTGGTAACCTCTATATCCATACCTTTTTCTAATAAAGCTAATTTTGTTGGAGATGGATCATATTCATCAGGCATTCTTAATAATGTATTGTTAGGAATGTTTTCATTTTCTAAGAAAGCTATTTTGTTTCTTATATGTGTTAATCGCCAACCTAAATGACTGATCCAACGATCTACTCCGAAAGTACCCATTCGGTGATGTTTCGTTGCTCGCTCAAATTGTTCAGTAAGCTGAATTTCACGTTTTTTCAAAATTTCTAATGATGAATTGAGCCCTTTTACACAAACAAGTTCTTTACATGTTTCACAATCACCATAGCGTGAGCATGGTGACATGGCATAATCATGCTCACAAATGCCTATTTCTGTAACAATAGCAACCCCCAATTTATTTTTGCCTAATTCTTCATAGGTAACGGGAAGATTGAGATGAATTTTATCTAGAATTGATACATGTTCTGGAATAAGTAAGTTTCTAGCTTCCTCACTTTTTTCTGTTTCTGTTCTATGGTCGTAAGCCTTGTTATCTGTAATTCTGGCTCGCCCAGCCCAATTAGCGAGAGTGAGTTCATCCATTCCTCCACTTTCAGCCTTGGTACTTAACCAATGACGTGCATTATGAGAGGGTAACCATACAAATTCACCTTTTTGTGTAACTATACCATGTTTTTCCCATAATGATTTTTTGGGTTTTGTTTCAGAATAACAAAATCTATCATTAATTTGATTAACGGTTGGTAAGATAAATGAGAAATTTTTAGGTAAAAAGTCGTCATGAAATTCATTTTCCCTAAATAACAGCAATGCTTCTGACGCTTTTACAAGTTTATTCTTATCAATATATGGCCAATAGTTAAATCTTGAGGTGTATTTTTGATAGATAAATTTACCTAGTGCATTTAAAGTAATAGCGCCATTATTTTCTTCTAGTAAAGATTTAAACCATTTTGTTCTGATTCCATAATTTCCGTTAAATGCTAACAACTTTCCAATTTGATTTTCATTTAATACTTGATTCGGATCGTAGGTTTCTGATGATTCTAACATTAATTGATAGGGATGTTCTTCTGCAAATTTAGCCGCAGTTCTAGCAGGTGCACCAATATTTATTAAGCGATTCACTGCTTCTACAATGACTTCTTGCATACTACTAGGTACCCATTTTAATCCAATCTTTCCATTCTTAGCAGGTTGCCATTTTATCCCCAGTTGCTGATTACCTACACTATCTTCTTCCCATTCTAAACAATTTATGGATAAGCTCATTAATTCTGAACACCGAGAAGGCGCAACCATTAATAAGGCCATAATGGCAGTATAATATTCAGTTTCTTTATCCAAATTAGGTGCATCATGAAATAATTTGGCTACTAACATCATTTCTTCATCAGTAGGCATTTTACTTGAGCGATATTCTTTCCCTTTTTCATTCAGTAGAATAGTAAGATCTCGAGGTCTTTTATAAGGGCTTTTCCATAAAGGTAGGTCTGGCGTAATCTGACTTTCTCTACAAAAATCAAATAATCTTTCTAATTGATAGCCTAACTTATTCACGGACTCAGTATTTTTCTTATATTTTGTAGATACAATATTTTTTACTTCATGAATGACTAAGTAATCGAGTTGTAATATATTTGCGTTTTTTTTAACATTATATAAAGCCATTTCAACTATACGCAATGCTTCTATATGCCTTGCTAATTGACGAATTGGGCGTATTGAATAAGTATATCGAATATACCCTTTAGCAAATTCGATAAAAGTGGGTGATAGAGGTTCATATTTATAAGGTGTAGAAGGAACCCGATCAGTAGAGAAACGAACTTGAACCGAATTTACACTTAATTGCGTTTTCCATTGATTTTGCGGCCAACAGTCTGGCCCAAAAGCAGTTAGTTTATTTTTACAAAATGTAATAAATTGATCTAAGTTACATTTAGGATTATTAGAGGTCGGAGCAAAAAGGATATTTTCCATAACTAATGAACTCCATGAGTATTTTTAATTTCTTCACAAGCCTGTACTACATATTCAACAGCCAAAATAATACGATCTTTTGAATTAGCATAGTCAATATTTTTAGATGTCTTAATTCGTTCTTCTTTCTCTTTATATAATTTATTCAATATTTCTTGATGAGGTCCGTCAAGTAATGGTCTAAATTTAGAGCATAAATAGCATGCCTCATGCCCTTTGATACAAAAGTCATTAGTACCACAAGCGCCAATGGTACTCTTACCATCATTTGTTATAAATGATTTAGGATCATAACCTCTTTCACTTTCGCTTAAATTAGAAATTATCTTACCTGTAAATGCTTGAGCTAGTTTCCCCATATCAGCCCCCATAACTCGATCGATATACTGTACTGTATCAGCAGTATTTTCGGTATATACTTTTACATTTTGTGTATCTGAATGATCTAAAAGTTCGGCTATAATTACGGCACCAACCCCTTTTCTTCCTAAATTAGTTCCTCGGGTATGGCGAAAACGTCTTGCGTTTACATGTATAATATCTCCTGTTCTTTCTGAAATAGCTTCTTGTTGGATACAGAATGGCTTTAATATATTATACTCTAGAGAGTTAGATGAATGATGAAAAATGTCTTTATCTAATAAAGAAATATCAAAACACTTATTTTCTATATTTTCTTTTAAGCAATGCCAGTCTATGAATATAGGTAGTTTCATTTTATGAGCAGAAATAACGGATTTTTCAACTAATTTAAGTAGTTTTTCATATTGATATTCTATGAAATTTAATAAAATTAAGTATAAATCTTCAGTGATTGACAGAGTTTTAAATGAATATCTAAAAGAACCATTTCTTTTTTTAGCAGAGGGAATATCTAGATAATAGTTCCATGTGTTATTTGACATTTCTTTTCTTAGATCTTTGAATTTTAGGTGGCGAAATTGGATAGGGCGTCTTGCCGTAGATTGCAGTAAATTAATATACACATATGTTTCAAATGTAATTAGGTTTTCTTTCCACAGTCTATTTAATTCAGACATTAAAGCCAAAATTTCATTATTAGTAAATGCTCCTGTATAGGGACATCGCATTAGCACAGCTTTACCTTTAGTATTCCCACTTAACTTGAAACTTTCAAGTAATAATACAACTGATTTATCAATACCATAATATCCATATTCATACCAAGATAATAAGAATCCTTTTAAAGCACCTAAGTACCATTCATATTCTTTACCTAAAGAAGATTTCCAATTTAAAATGGAAGATGTATCAATATTTCTAGAATTATTGTTAATTACTAATCTTTGAAACTGCTGGTACATGTGAGTAACATGGGAGCTAGAATATTTTTCTGCATATATAGCTAATGTTTTTTTAAATCCATGTAATAGAGGTTTATCTAGTTTAAGAATATACGAAGAGAAGTTGATTACATGATCTTTACTTATACGCCAAGAATTTTCATCTTCATAAAATTCATATCCATCTTTTGATTGTCTAGCAATTTTTACTTGATTCATAGTTTTTCATCCTATCTTGAAATTCAGTTTGGATTTCTAATGATATTTGATTGGCTTTTTCTCTAATATAACGTTGATTGTAAATATTACCAGATTTCTCAGATGAATGCCCCATAATATCTTGACGAATTTTGGCTTCTTTTTCAGGGGAAATAAAATTCTTATGAGATTTATTATTATTCAAACTATTATTATTTTTATCAATTTTTCTGGAAAAATCTAAATTCCATGCATGGCGAAAAATATGTGGATGAATAATTGAAAACCTAGAATCCATTCTTTTCATCGTGGGTACAATAATATTATCAAATGAACTTGTACTAATGGGGTGTCCCTGAGTTTTACCTTTCCTATGTGTAACGAATAAATATGGATGTTTATTGGCGTAAGGAATTTTAGAACGAAAATTCATAATATAATCATTTATAAGTTGGGCTGTTGAATGTGAAATTGGTAAACGTCTTTCTCTCGTTTTACTTACTGCTTGAACTTTCCTTGTATCTAATTTATCATCATGCGTCCGACGGATTAAAATTGATGGTTTAGATGTTCCTATATCAATAAATGGGATCTGAATAGAAAGTAGCTCTCCCCTTCTAATTCCTAATTCTCTTAATAATATAAACATTAATTGATTTCTTTTTCTGATACCCGTGTCTTGAAATGGATTATTAGGATTAGAATAGTTAGCAATAGACATAAATTCATCTAATAGCCCATCAGGTAACTCATTCTCTTGTTTGTAGGATAATGAATGATTAGTTTTGTATCTTATTCCCTTAATTTTTGAAATCAATTTGATAACTTTTTCTTGGTATACATCACTAATATTCATTATTTTTGCCAGAAATAGAATATAGTCAGAAAGGGTAGTTAGTCTATTATATTGATGATTTGCAGAAACAGATGAATAGGTATCAATAAATTGGGGACGGGGACCACCGGCCCAAATTTTCTTTTTCGTATTACGATTATTTTTTTGTTTGGTCGCATTAATTCTCATATGTTGAATGAGAGACTCTAATGTAGCATCTGATAATATTTCGTTATTCTTAATTACTTCACTAAGCATTAGATTATTAGCTTTCTCCCATTTCATTAACCAAAGAATGGTATTCAATTTATTTCTAATTGTATTTACTGCGCTTTGATTACGTAGCTCAATTGTTACCCATAAGCTAGAGTAAAAATCAGGAATCCCTGTTTTTCTATTGATAAGTAATGGATAGCGTTCTCCATCAGAGAAAATAAGTGTTTCTAGTTTATACATTACATTTATTTTTACATAATTAATATATGTAAATACTACTCCTATTTAATAGAGGGTGTCAATAATAATGTAAAAAAAGAGAAGTCTTATGGGATAAGTCTTCTCTCAGTTTTTTTGATCTATATTTTACAGTTTAGGATTATACGGAATTCAGAATGGAATATCATCATCAAACCCATCCATTGGCGGTTCGTTAGATGATACTACATTTTCTGTTTTCTTAGGTGGGCGTGGTGTTTGAGTTGGGCGTGAGTAGCCACCAGATTGTTGTCCAGCAAACCCGCCATTATCTTGATTAAATCCACCTTGGTTAGCATTACGGCTATCCAACATTTGCATAACATCACCTTGAATTTCCGTGGTGTAACGATCTTGCCCGTTTTGGTCTTGCCATTTACGGGTTTTTAAACGTCCCTCCACGTAAATTTGGGAGCCTTTGCGTAAATATTCACCGACCACTTCGGCTTGACGGCGATAAAACACAATGCGGTGCCATTCCGTGACTTCACGGCGTTCGCCGGTATTTTTATCGTTCCAACTTTCACTGGTGGCGACGCTGATATTCGCCACGGCTTCACCATTTGGCATTGTCCGAATTTCAGGGTCATTTCCTAAACGACCCACAATAATAACTTTGTTTACTCCAGCCATAATTTCCTCGATTGACTATTAAATTACTCTGTATTTTGCCCTAAAATAAAAAAAAAATCTAGATTTTTTACTGGTTATTTTAACAGATTCTTAATTTTGTGATATGCTTTCCAAAATTTCACTTTTTATTGATACTCACAATGAACAAAATCGACATCCGAGGGGCAAGAACCCATAATTTAAAAAATATTAATCTGACTATTCCACGGGATAAACTGATTGTCATTACGGGGTTATCTGGTTCGGGGAAATCCTCCCTAGCTTTTGATACGCTTTATGCAGAGGGACAACGCCGTTATGTGGAAAGCCTATCGGCTTATGCCCGTCAATTTTTATCCTTAATGGAAAAGCCTGATGTAGATAGCATTGAGGGGCTTTCGCCAGCGATTTCTATTGAGCAGAAATCCACTTCCCACAACCCCCGTTCTACGGTGGGGACAGTCACGGAAATTCACGATTATTTACGCTTATTATTTGCCCGTGTCGGTGAACCTCGCTGCCCAACCCATAACGAACCGCTGACAGCGCAAACTATTTCGCAAATGGTGGACAAGGTGTTGAGCTTGCCCGAGGAAAGCAAAATGATGTTGCTCGCCCCTGTGGTGCGAAACCGCAAAGGGGAACATGTTAAATTGCTCGATCAAATTGCGGCACAAGGCTATATTCGAGCCAGAATTGACGGTGAGATTTGTGATTTATCGGATCCGCCAACCTTAGAATTACAGAAGAAACATACGATTGAAGTGGTTATCGACCGTTTTAAAGTCCGAGCAGATTTAGCCACTCGCTTGGCAGAGTCTTTTGAAACGGCACTGGAACTATCAGGCGGTGTTGCCGTTGTGGCCAGTATGGATGACGATAACGCCGAAGAACTGGTATTCTCGGCCAATTTTGCCTGTACACATTGTGGTTATTCCGTGCCAGAATTAGAACCGCGGTTATTTTCTTTCAATAATCCAGCGGGGGCTTGCCCAACTTGTGATGGTTTGGGCGTGCAACAATTTTTTGATGAAAAAAGGGTGGTACAAAATCCGTCTATTTCCTTGGCAGGCGGAGCAGTGAAAGGCTGGGATCGCCGTAACTTCTATTATTATCAAATGCTCACCTCTTTGGCGAAACATTATCATTTCGACGTGGAAATGCCGTTTGAAAAATTGCCTAAAAAAGTACGTGATATTGTGTTGCATGGCTCTGGCAAAGAAGAAGTTGAGTTCACGTATTTAAATGATCGTGGTGATACGGTGGTTCGCCGTCATGCCTTTGAGGGTATTTTAAACAATATGGCACGCCGTTATAAAGAAACGGAATCCATGTCAGTACGAGAAGAATTGGCGAAAAATATCAGTACACGTCCTTGTGTGGATTGTTGCGGATCCCGTTTACGCCCTGAGGCTCGTCATGTTTATATCGGACAAACTAACTTGCCTGATGTGTCAGAGATGAGTATTGGCGAGGCCTTGGCCTTTTTCGAGAAAATGGCGTTAGTCGGGCAAAAAGCCCAAATTGCCGAGAAAATTCTCAAAGAAATCAAAGAACGCTTGTCTTTCTTAGTCAATGTTGGCTTAAATTATCTTTCCCTTTCCCGTTCCGCTGAAACCCTGTCAGGCGGTGAGGCCCAACGGATCCGTTTGGCCAGTCAAATCGGTGCAGGTTTAGTGGGCGTGATGTATGTGTTAGATGAACCCTCTATCGGTTTGCATCAACGAGATAATGAACGCTTGCTTAATACCTTGATTCATTTACGAAATTTAGGTAACACGGTGATCGTAGTGGAACATGACGAAGATGCGATTCGGGCGGCGGATCATATTATTGATATTGGCCCCGGCGCAGGTGTTCACGGCGGTGAAGTGATTGCGCAAGGCACCGCCCAAGAAATTATGGCGAATCCGAATTCCATTACAGGGAAATATTTATCGGGAACGGAAACGATCGAAATTCCGAAAAAACGCACCGCACTTGATCCCGATAAGCTCCTCCGTTTAAACGGTGCGACGGGCAATAACCTAAAATCGGTGAATTTAGAAATTCCCGTTGGCTTGTTTACTTGTATCACAGGCGTGTCTGGTTCGGGTAAATCCACCTTGATTAACGATACCTTGTTCCCATTGGCACAAAATGCGTTAAATCGGGCAGATAATATTCATTTTGCCCCTTATGAATCCATTGATGGTTTGCAGTATTTCGATAAAGTGATCGATATTAACCAAAGCCCGATTGGACGTACCCCACGTTCAAACCCAGCGACTTATACGGGGTTATTTACCCCTATTCGTGAGCTTTTTGCGGGCGTACCCGAGGCCCGAGCAAGGGGCTATAACGTGGGGCGTTTTAGCTTTAACGTACGAGGTGGACGCTGCGAGGCCTGTCAAGGGGATGGTGTGTTAAAAGTGGAAATGCACTTCTTGCCGGATGTCTATGTGCCATGCGATCACTGCAAAGGCAAACGTTACAACCGTGAAACCTTGGAAATTCGTTATAAAGGCAAAACCATTCATCAAGTGTTGGATATGACGGTGGAAGAGGCTCGGGAATTTTTTGACGCTATTCCAGTGATTGCTCGCAAATTGCAAACGTTGATGGATGTGGGATTGTCTTACATTCGCTTAGGGCAATCTTCTACTACCTTATCAGGTGGTGAGGCTCAACGAGTGAAGTTAGCCACTGAATTGTCTAAGCGAGATACAGGCAAAACCTTGTATATTTTGGATGAACCCACTACGGGCTTGCATTTTGCTGACATCAAACAGTTGTTGGAAGTCCTACACCGCTTACGTGATCAAGGCAATACGATTGTGGTGATTGAGCATAATTTAGACGTGATCAAAACGGCTGACTGGATTGTGGATCTCGGGCCTGAGGGCGGTAGTGGTGGCGGTGAGATTATCGCTGTGGGGACACCAGAGCAAGTGGCGAAAGACAAAAAATCCCATACGGCGAGATTTTTGAAAGATATTTTGAAAACTGCCTAGTGATAATAAATAAACTGGTTAGTAAAAAAGGGATTAAAATCAAATTTTAATCCCTTTTTAAGATTACATATTAGATTAATTCTAACGCTTTCTGCACAATATGCTCTGCCGTTAAACCATATTCTTGCATTAAAAAATCCTGTGTTCCCACTTGTCCATAACGCTGTTGAATCCCGATTCTTCGCATTGGTGTTGGACAATGTTCTGCCAATACTTCTGCGACCGCTGAACCTAATCCATTGGTAATGCTATGGTTTTCGCAAGTGATAATTTTACCTGTACGTTTGGCACAATCAATCACACAATTCACATCTAGCGGTTTTAAGGTGAACATATCCACCACCGTGGCTTCAATGCCTTGTTCTGCCAATTTATCGGCGGCATCTAAGGCTTCGGCGACCATAATGCCATTGGCAATGAGCGTAATATCCTTGCCTTGGCGTAACACTTTGGCTTTGCCGATAGTAAATTGTTCATCCTCTGCATAGAGTTTGACTGCTTGTTTACGAATCGTACGTACCCAATAAAAGCCGTTTAAATCCATTAATTGATTAATGATAGCTTTCATCATTGTGCCGTCTGACACTTCCAATACGGTGGAATGAGCCAAACCACGCACAATGCCCATATCTTCAAAAGACATATGTGTACCGCCATTATGCACCGCAGTTACCCCTGCATCCGAAGCAATCACTTTGACATTGGCTTTTTGATAATCCAACGCCATAAATAATTGATCAAAACAACGGCGACTGGCGAATGCGGTAAAGCTATGCACAAAGGGGATCATACCTGCTAAGGATAATCCTGCTGCCATACCGACTACATTGGCTTCCATAATACCGCAGTTAATCACCTGATTTGGCAAGATTTTTTGCACTTTATCCATTGTCATACAACTCATCAAATCCGCTTCTAATTGCACGATATTGGGATTTTTTTGCATGGCATTGAGCATGGTTTCCGCATAAATTTTCCGCATTTCTTGCGGATCTTTTTCTCGCTTACTCATCGGCTCATCTCCAACTGTTGAATGGCATTTTCAATTTCCGCCCGACTTTGTTGATCTAAACGCAAATGGTGGCAATTTGGCAAATTCTCCAAATAAGGTACACCTTGCCCTTTTTTGCTGTCTAAAATCAAGGCTAATGGTCGATCCGTTTTTTGTGTTAGCACTTGATAAAGTCGTTCAATATCCGTCCCTTTTACGGTTTCCACGGCAAACCCAAAACTACGGAATTTTGCTTCCAAATCAAAGGGATTGATAATGTCACAAAGCGAACCATCTAACTGTTGTTTGTTGTAATCGACAATGACGGTTAAATTGGTTAACTTACGGTGAGCGATAAATTGAAAGGCTTCCCAGCATTGCCCTTCGTTGAGTTCGCCATCCCCCACAATACAAAATGTGCGGTTTGGTAGTTGACGTAATTGGTGCGATAAGGCAATACCTGTGGCAATGGAAATCCCTTGCCCGAGCGATCCTGTGGTGGCATCGACTCCAAGAGTTTTTAAGCGATCAGGGTGGCTCGGAAAATTGGTGCCGTTTTGGTTTAAGGTCAATAAATCCTGTGCAGGGAAATAGCCTTTCAATGCCAATGTGGCATAAAGGGCAGGACCGCCGTGTCCTTTGGATAGCACGAAATAGTCCCGTTCTTGCCAATCAGGGCGTTTTGGATCAATTTTCATCACGCCACCATAGAGTACTGCTAACACATCTGCAATGGATAGACTACCGCCGAAATGCCCGAAACCAAGATGCGTGAGTGATTTAAGCAAGGCGATGCGAATGTCTTTCGCCAACGCCTGCATTGCTTGCGTGTTCATTTACGCTCCTTTTTTGCTGGGTTTGACAGCATAGTTGTACGCCACCAACGCCACAAAGATCGCCACAATCACGCCCATAATCATTTCTTTAGACAAATATTGTGCCATATAGCCTAACAAAATACCGACCCCACCGAAGTCTGCATCACTGAACGTGGTGTTGGCAAAGCCGAGATTGCCTAATACTGGCAATAAGAATACAGGCAAGAACGTAATCAATAAACCGTGTGCAAATGCTCCAAGCACAGCCCCCCGTCTGCCCCCGGTGGCATTACCAAATACGCCTGCAGTTGCACCACAGAAGAAGTGTGGTACGACACCAGGTAAAATCAACACCCAATTCAATTGACCTAACAACGCCAAGCCGACAATACCGCCTACAAAGCTAGAAAGGAAACCGATTAACACCGCATTCGGGGCATAAGGGAACACAATCGGACAGTCCAACGCTGGACGTGCATCGGGAACGAGTTTTTCAGAGAACCCTGTAAAGGCTGGCACGATTTCCGCTAAAATTAAGCGAACCCCTTGTAAGATAATGTAAACACCAGCGGCAAAGGTAATGGCTTGAATAGTGGAGTACACTAAGAAATGTTGACCGCCACTTAAGTTTTGTTCCACATATTGACTGCCTGCAGAAATCGCTAAAATGAAATAAATGACCAACATTGTCAATGAGATAGAAATGGAACTATCACGCAAGAAACTCAAGTTTTTCGGTAAATTCATTTCTTCCGTCGATTTGGAATTTTTGCCCACTGCTTGACCAATCACCGCAGATAAGAAATAACCGAGCGAGCCGAAATGCCCAAAGCCCACATCATTGCTGCCCGTCACTTTTTGCATATAACGGTGCATTAAAGCAGGGAAGAACGCCATCACCAATCCTAACGCCAATGAGCCAACAAACACCAGTTGCACGCCTTCAAAACCCACCACGGTTAAGATAATACCGATCATACAAGCCATATAGAATGTGTGATGACCTGTTAAGAAGATAAATTTTAACCGCGTAAAGCGAGCCACGATAATATTTGCCGCCATACCAAACGCCATAATTAACGCTGTCGCTGTACCGTATTTTTCAATCGCCATTGACACAATGGCCTCGTTGTTTGGAATAATGCCTTGCACATTAAAGGCGTATTCAAACATACCGCCAAGTGGGGCGAGAGATCCCATTAACACAGTGGCACCGCCACCCAAAACTAAGAAACCTAAAATCGTTTTTACGGTGCCTTTAATAATATCAGGCGCAGATTTTTTCTGAGCGATTAAACCGACCAAGGCAATCAAACCCACCAATACAGAGGGTACTTTAAGAATATCTAAAACAAAAAAGAGTACGCTGTCCATCATAACCTCCTAACGGTTAAAATATGCGGTTAATTTTTCTTCAAATTCGTTTAATCCCACGATATTTTTTACAACGATAATCCGTTCGGGATCAATACTACTGCTGGCGGCAATATCACTTGCCATCACAAATACATCGGCATCATTCGGGGTGACCGAAGATAAATCCGTATGATTCACCTCCGCTTCAATACCTAATTTTGCCAACACTTTTTTGATGTTCATTTCCATCATAAAACTGCTGCCCAACCCTGAGCCACAGACTGCCATTATTCTCATAGGAAACTCCTTAGTTAATAAAAATCAGTGTCACTATATAATTCAATGTTAACGCTATCAATAAGCAAATTTCAAAATTGTGATAGCGTTAACATTTTTTCTTAAATTTATGTTCAAAAATGTGATCTTGATCACAAAATATCAGTAAGAAAAAAATGAATTTCAGCAAAATCGATGGCTTTTCTGTATAATACCCAAGACAAAATTAGGGTAATAACATGGCAGAAATAACAAGATCACGTAAAACAACAGGAAAAGTCACTTTAGCCGATGTGGCAAAAGTCGTGGGTGTCGGGCAGATGACAGTTTCACGAGCGTTACGTCAGCCAACGTTGGTTTCTGAGGAAATGCGTGAGAAAATTGAGCAAGCCGTGCAACAACTGGGCTATGTGCCGAACTTTGCCGCTCGCCAATTAGCCTCTGCCACCTCTCGTAATTTGGTTGTGGTGACGCATTCCTTGATTTCTCGTGAAAATGCCTTGATTTTATCCGCACTTCAAGAAAATATTCGTGATTTAGATGTGCAATTAGTGATTCTGATTGCAGATAATAAACACTGGCTACGAGAGTTAATTAATCATTCTCCGTTAGCGATTGTGTTGCTGAATTTAACTTGCCCAGACAATGCTAAGGAATGGATTACACAAAGTGGCATGCCTTGTTTAGAAATTGGTTCTATCCAACAAGATCCCTTGCATATTAATGTCGGTATTGATAGCAAACAAGCCATGAAAAAAATGGTGACTTTCTTGGTTGAAAAAGGCTATCAAGAAATTGCGTTGTTATCAGCAACCCAAGAACTGGCTATTTTTCAGCAATACCTTGCCAGTTGGCACACGACGCTGTTAGCCAAACATATCAACCCCCATTTAATGTTGCACAGTGCTGAACCGATTTCATTTTCCGCAGGAGGAAAATTATTCAGCGAATCCTTGTTGTTATGGGGAAAAATTGATGCCTTAGTCTTTGTGTCGGATGAATTGGCTTGTGGCGCCCTATATGAGGCACAACGACGTCATATCTCCGTACCACAAGATATTGCTATTGCCAGTCTTGGTGGGCTAGACGTGGGAACGGTATCTTATCCAAGACTTACGACGATTTCGATTCCTTATGAACAAATTGGCTATCAGGCAGGTAAAATGCTTAAACGTTTATTACAGGATGATGTGCCGAGTTCTCAGACAAAAGTGATTGAAATACCAACAAAATTGGCGGTAAGAGAGAGCTGTTAATATTGTCTCTCGATCCCATCGTAAAATCATTCTTTAATGAGATTCATACCTCAAAAGCCCAAAAGATGATTTAATTCTGTCTTTATACTAATTTTCACTGTAATTACTGTCGATTTTTTGGTACATTACGCATAATTTTTCTATCTCTTATTTAACGAACATTTTATTAGCGGAATTCTTATGTTATTCAAAAAAATTCGGGGATTATTCTCCAACGATCTCTCTATTGACTTAGGGACAGCCAACACTTTAATTTATGTGAAAGATCAAGGGATTGTACTTGATGAACCCTCTGTGGTGGCTATTCGTCAAGGGCGTGCGGGGCAGCGTAGTATTGCGGCAGTGGGTAAAGATGCCAAAATGATGCTCGGTCGTACTTCAAACAATATTGAAGCCATTCGCCCAATGAAAGACGGTGTGATTGCGGATTTCTTTGTGACTGAAAAAATGTTGCAATATTTCATCAAACAGGTGCATAGCGGTAACTTTTTACGTCCAAGCCCACGTGTATTAATTTGTGTGCCAGCCGGAGCAACCCAAGTAGAGCGTCGTGCGATTAAAGAATCGGCTATCGGTGCCGGTGCGAGAGAAGTGTATTTAATTGAAGAACCGATGGCGGCAGCGATTGGTGCGGGTTTACCTGTATCTACACCAACGGGATCAATGGTGATCGATATTGGTGGTGGTACCACTGAAATTGCGGTCATTGCGTTGAATGGTTTAGCCTATTCTTCTTCCGTGCGTATTGGGGGGGATAAATTTGATGAGGCGATTATTTCTTACGTGCGTAAAACCTTTGGTTCAATCATTGGTGAGGCGACAGCAGAGCGTATCAAGCATGAAATTGGGGCGGCCTATATTGAATCGGATGCTGATGTGTTGGAATTGGAAGTGCATGGTTTAAATCTTTCTGAGGGCGTGCCTCGTCCATTCACGTTGACTTCTCGTGATGTGTTAGAGGCGATTAGCCAACCGTTAAAAGGGATTATTGATGCCATTCGTTCGGCCTTGGAAGAATGTAAGCCTGAACATGCTGCCGATATTTATGAATACGGTATTGTGTTAACGGGTGGTGGCGCCTTATTGCGTAATATTTCGCATTTAGTCAGTAAAGAAACGGGCGTGCGTGTGGTGGTGGCCGATAATCCATTAACTTGCGTGGCCTTAGGCGGCGGCGAGGCCTTGCATATGATCGATATGCACGGTGGCGATATTTTTAGTGATGATATTTAATAACCTGTGATAAAAAAAGTGCGGTGATAAATTTTCCATTTTTGCACCGCACTTTTTGCTTTGTATTGGACTGGCAATGAAACCTATTTTTGGAAAAGCTCCTCCCCTTGGACTGCGTTTATTTTTCGCCGTGATGGCCTCTATTGCGCTGATTCTGTCAGATGGGCAAAGTCACGCTATGATTAAAGTGCGTAGTGCCATGGAAACCTTGGTGGGCGGCTTATATTATTTAGCCAACACCCCTCATACGGTGCTAGATAGTGTTTCAGATAATTTAATTGATACCAATAAATTACAAATTGAGAATCGAGTTTTAAAAGATCAATTACGAGAAAAGAATGCGGATTTGTTATTATTGGATCAGTTAAAAGTGGAGAATCAACGCTTGCGTTTATTGCTTAATTCGCCCTTACGCACGGATGAATACAAAAAAATTGCCGAAATATTAACCGCAGAAAGTGATACTTATCGTCAGCAAGTAGTGATTAATCAAGGACGTGGTGCGGGTGTGTATGCCGGTCAGCCGGTGATTGATGAACGTGGCGTGGTGGGGCAAATTATTTCCGCCGGTGAAGACACCTCTCGTGTGCTATTGTTGACGGATGTCACGCATTCTATTCCTGTGCAAGTGTTGCGTAATGATGTGCGAACCATTGCCAGTGGCACGGGCCGAGCGGATGAACTGAGTTTGGATAATGTGCCACGTTCGGTCGATATTGTGAAAGGCGACTTGTTAGTCACCTCGGGTTTGGGCGGACGTTTTCCCGAGGGGTATCCCGTTGCGGTGGTGGACAAAGTTTCTCGTGATGGTTCCAATTATTTTGCCACGATCAGTGCCAAACCCTTGGCCTCATTGGAGCGTTTACGCTATGTGTTGTTAGTTTGGTCCAGTGCGGAAGATATGCACAAAGTGCAAGCCTCATCACCAGAAGAAGTGCGCAATGCGGTACAACAACGATTACGCAATATACCACAGAAAAAAGAAAAACCGCTTGAAGAACAAGAACAAGCAGCCCCCCATGCAACGGAAGAAAATGGCACGGAAACCTTACCTGTGGAAATGAACTCAAATGATACGCAACCAGATCCAGAGTTAAAAGAACATCGGGAGGAAGATTAATGAATACCCGTTTTATCATGCAAGTGATGACGTTGCTATGTATTTTTGTGGTGGCATTGGTGTTGGAAATTGCCCCTTGGCCGGCCGGTTTTCAGAGCTTTAAACCTGCTTGGCTAGTATTAGTCTTAACTTACTGGTCATTATCCATCCCCGAAAAAGTCAGCATTGGATCGGCTTTTGTGTTAGGGGTCATTTGGGATTTAGTGCTGGGTTCGGTGATGGGTATACATGCCTTGGTTCTCTCGGTTTTTATGTATGTAGTAGCTAAAAATCATGCGTTACTCAGAAATTTATCCCTGTTACAGCAGAGCTTGTTGATCGTGCTATTGGTGTACTGCATTCGATTAGGTATTTTCGTGATTGAGCGCTTAATTCACAATGCCACTTTCCAATGGCAAGAAATTTTTGGTGCCTTAATCAGCGGACTACTTTGGCCTTGGGTGTTTTTATTATTACGTAAAATTCGCCTGAAATTACAAATTAATGAATAGCCGTAAAATGGGATAAGGTAAAATTTATCCTATTTTTTAGCCTATTTCATCGAAATGTATTGGCAAAATAAACAAAACTCGCTTAGAATTCCCGTTAACCCATAAAAATAGATAACTGAGAGGAAACCCCACGATGTCAAGACCACTTAATTTTGTCATGATTTCTCCCCATTTTCCCACTAACTTCGAAACCTTTGCGGTGCGAATGAAAGAAAAAGGGATTAATACCTTAGGGATTGCAGATACCCCTTATGAACAACTGAGCGAAAACTTACGTAATTCGTTAACCGAATATTATCGTGTGGATAATATGGAAGATTACGATCAGGTGTATCGTGCCGTTGGCCATTTTGCGCATAAATATGGTCGTATTGATCGGGTTGAATCCCATAATGAATATTGGCTCGAATTGGATGCCAAATTGCGCACCGATTTTAATGTGTTTGGTTATAAAAATGACGATATGCTTGCCATTAAAACCAAAGCACAAATGAAAGAAGTGTTCCGTAAAACAGGGCTAAAAGTGGCGAAAGGACAAGTGTTCCATGACGATGATGAGGCCCGTAAACTCGCTAAGAAACTGAAATTTCCAGTGATTATTAAACCTAACTCTGGTGTTGGGGCGAGTGATACCTATAAAATCAAAAGTGCGGAGGAATTAGAGGCATTTTTTGGTTACAAAAATTCGCATGTTGAATATATTATGGAAGAATTCATTGATGGCGACATTGTGACCTTTGATGGATTAACCGATCACGAGGGAAATATCGTGTTCTATGCGAGCTTGGAATATTCTGAGGCGGTATTAGACACGGTCGAAAAAGATGGCGATATGTTCTACTATGTGCCACGTGAGATTGCTCCAGAATTAATTGCCTTAGGCAAACAATGCGTTGAGGCTTTCGGTGTGCGTGAGCGTTTCTTCCATTTTGAATTTTTCCGCACTAAAAAAACCGGTGAATTCTTACCATTAGAAATCAATTGTCGCCCACCGGGTGGATTAACTATTGACATGTGGAATTACGCCAATGATTTTGATGTGTTCGCCGAATATGCCAATGTGGTGAAAGAAAATAAATTCCACAGCCACATTACTCACCCTTGGAATGTAGTCTATATTTCACGCAAAGCGAACCAAAACTATGCGCACAGCATTGAGCAAGTGTGTGAAAAATTTGCGCAAAATATTATTAGCGTGCAAACTGTACCCGGTGTATTTGCCAAAATCATGGGCGAACATGGTATTTTAGCCCGTGCCGACAGCATTGAAAAAATGCGTGAAATCGTGCAATTTGCACATCAAAAACAATAAGACAGGAATAACAATATGCACTTTGAAAGAAGAAGTCAGTGGAGTGGGGAATTAGGCCGTGAAATGCACTTTAATGTGTATGGGCATGCGGGTAAACCCGTGATTGTGTTCCCGTCCTCTGGTGGTAACCAAAATGAATACGGCAATTTTGGCATGATTGATGCTTGCCGTTCATTTATTGAGCGTGGCTTAATTAAATTCTATACCCCAGATTCCTATGATAGCGAATCTTGGTTGGCTACATGGAAAAGCGGGCATGATATGGCGTTAGCGCATAATGCTTACGATCGTTATATTGTACATGAATTAGTACCGTTAATTCGTCACGAATCCCAATGGAATGGCACCATGATTGCCACGGGTTGCAGTATGGGCGCTTTCCATACCATTAACTTTGCGTTACGTCATCCTGATTTATTTGATACGGCCATTGCCTTAAGTGGCGTATATGATGCCCGTTTCTTTACCGGTGATTTTGGTAATGATCAAGCGGTGTATTTCAATTCGCCGATTGATTATATATCTAACCAACATGATGAATGGTTCCTTGAGCGTTACCGCCAAAACCACTATTTAGTGGCCGTGGGGCAGGGTGCATGGGAAGAACAGCACATTGCGGATTCTAAACGTTTACAGCAAGTTTTCGAAAACAAAGGCATTCAGGCTTGGTTCGATTTCTGGGGCGGTGATGTGGATCATGACTGGCCTTGGTGGCGAGTTCAAATGCCATTCTTCTTAGGTAAGCTAGAAGAACAAGGGATTATTTAATCCTAAAGCAAATCCAAAAGCGCAAAACTGCGGTGATTTTGATCTGACCCCAAAAAGTTAGACACTTACATCAAGGACTGACGACGATATTGTATCGGACTCAGTCCTTTTAATTTTAACTGAATACGCTCTTTATTGTAATAGTGAACATACTCATCAATCATTATTTTAATTTCATCAACGGTCTTAA
>NZ_JBPDVF010000010.1:0-108594 GCF_051851515.1 Lonepinella sp. BR2271
CCTACATTAGATTGAAAAATAGTCAATTTTCGCAAGGATTATAATCCTTTTAGTTGTTATTGACATAACAACTAAAACACCTCTGTATATAAAAATAATTAATAGGAGTTTCAACATGAAGAAAGCTATGATTGCATTAGCATTGGCGGGATTGGCAATTTCTGCTCAAGCCTCCATCGATGATCTAAAAATTGCAACAGTTAAGAAAATTTATCAGCCTTTATTTAGTGATAAATGGCCGAATTATTATAAATTGGCGACAGCTGACTTTAAAAAAGTAATAGATTGGGATGACCGAGTAGCAAAGAAAATTGGTGAAAGTTGTATTGATTTTGATCCTATTATTAGTGCGCAAGATTATGATAAGCAGGAAATCAAACGTACGATTGAATACCGAACCTTACCCAATGGCAATGTTCAAGTCTCTTTCCGTAATTTTAATGAACTTAATAAAGTCGAATATGCGCTTTCTTGCACAAGCAATAAATGCCTGATTGATGATATTGGTGGGTTTAAACAAGGTATTAAAAGTTGTTTAAAACTATATTATTCGAAATATAAATAAACGTGATTGATAAAGGAGTGTTTTATGAAAAAATCTGTTTTATGGCTTGCCTTGCCTATGTTATTAAGTAGTTGTGCTGAAGCGAGCCAATTTTTAACATCGGCTTTAAAGGATTCCAAGATGCCGGATTATGAAACCTATGAAAAATTAGCAACTAGCAATAATAGTGTAGAATTTGAGCAATATTTTAAAAGACAATATACAGATGATTGGCCTAACCTTAAGTTGGATGTTAATTTGGTCAACAGTGATATTTTTTCTTGGTATAATAAAGAATTGTTCAGTGATAAAAATCGTTATTCTGAGGTCATCGGGAGTGTTGATACTGATGATAAAACTCGTCCAATATTACGTTTGAAGTTTAGTTCAGTGCTAAATTTTACACGTACAAATTTTTATAAACTATTAGAACTCAGCCCAAATGATGTCAAAATTGAGATTTTAAAACAAACTTGTTATGCATATCGACGCTCAGCATTTTTTTATAAATTGACATTGAAAAGCGGAAAAAACTTATATCTGGTTGAAGACTTAGGTTCAGGTAATGCTAGTGCTCAAACATATCTGAAATTTTCTAAAAAGAAACTGAGCTGTGACAGTGTGGGATATGAAAAAAGAGGCAATATTTCTAAAGAAACCATTCAGTTTTTTGAACAGTAGCTTTATTAAGATTATGTTTATAAAGGATTTTTTGAATATAAATTGCTATGATATTTCACCATATATCAGGAAATACCATAATACCTTGTATATCAATGGATTTACATAATTCCAGTAACTCATTATAATTCAGAATATATCATCAAAATTCAGTTTTTTAGTAACCATTTTGGTATCTAAATGCAAGATGGCTTAATTTTTTGGTTACTAAACAAGGTCAAAATATTGTTTAATGATTAAACATTAAACAACAATAATAATGGGGATTTTATGGCTAAGAAAGTTCATCAGCTTGTTGATACGGAAATCAAAAAGGCAAAGGCAAGCGATAAACCATATACATTAACTGATGGTGGTGGATTGTTTTTACTGATTTCAACCACAGGTTCTAAATCTTGGCGTTTTAACTATTATCACCCAGTGACCAAAAAAAGAACAAAAATGGCATTGGGTATGTACCCAGCAATCGGGTTATTAAAAGCTCGTACGTTGCGAGATGAATACAAACAACTGCTTGCTAATCATATTGATCCACAAGAACATATCAAAGCTGAAAAACAAGAGAAGTTACAAGCGACACAACACACCTTTTTAGCTATTGCCGAACAATGGAAACAAAAGAAATCCGCTGAAATTAAACAAGTAACCCTGAATAACCATTGGCGTAGATTAGAACTTTATGCTTTTCCTGAACTCGCTCATTTACCGATTGCAAGTATTAAACCATTACAAGTCACTGAAATGGTTAAACCCTTGTTTAACCGTGGTGTCAATTCAACAGGTATATCTCTTTTGCAAACAATCAATGAAATTATGCGGTTTGCGGTTAATCGTGGTATTATTGAGTTCAATAAATGTGCTGATATTGCTGACACATTTGTGCGTTCTAAAGTAACACATCACCCTACTATTCGCCCCGAAGATTTACCTGAATTCTTTGCCGCATTGCGTGATTCACACGCCGATTTAGTTATCAAATCCTTGATTGAATTTTCATTGTTGACAATGGCAAGACCTAAAGAAGCGTCTAATGCCAAATGGACTGAAATTGATTTTGAACAAGCCTTGTGGCATATCCCCTCTGAACGCATGAAAATGAAACGAGCATTTACCATTCCATTATCTCCACAAGCGGTGAAGATTTTACAAAAATTGCAAAAAATGACAGGTCGTAGTCCTTATATTTTTCAAAGTATGAAGAAACCATCGCAACCAATAGGTTCACAGATTGCTAATAATACGATTAAACAAATGGGGTATAAGGGGCAGTTAACATCACACGGTTTGCGTTCTATCGCTAACACCTATTTGAGTGAAAAATTTATTGATGTGAATGTTGAAATCATTGAAGCCTGTTTATCACACCGAAGTGCAAATCAAGTGCGTAATGCCTATAATCGTTCAACATTCCTTGAACAACGAAAACCATTGATGAATGATTGGGGGGATTTTGTTGAAAGTTGTATCAAAGGTAGTTTCAATTTATAGCATAATACCCAATAATGGATTTTTATTTATTTTTGTTCTAACAAATTAACAATTCTATCTAACCTATTGATTTCTTGCTGTCTTTGTTCTAACAAGTCATCTTTATGTTTTAACATTAATTTTAATTTTTCAATTTCAGCGAGTAACGATTCATCATTTTGACCATAATAAACAACATTATTATCAACACTATCATTGTGTAAGAAATATACTCCCTTTTGGGTGGCATTCATAAATTCCAAGGCATCCATATTAAAAAGATTAGCAATTTGCTCTAGCTTTTCCAAACTTAACTTACTTTCACCACGTTCAATTTTTGCATAGCCATTAACTGACATATCTAATTTTTCAGCCATTTGTTCTTGAGTCCAATGATTCATTTCTCGTATTGTTCTTACTTTTTGATTTAATTTCATACAATCACCATAATTTGTGGGTTTTATATACCGTAAAAATAGTAGTAACATTCCTTTAGGGTTACTGTAATTAAAGATAGATGGACTATAAAATACACTTATTCAATATGTTAGGAGATTTTTATGTCATTCTCTATCAAGCCCTTATATCTGTTGATTGTAGCTTTATTCGCCACAAATGTCTATGCTGTTACAGACAAAGTAGAAATTAATCTAAAAGGGAATACACCCTCTCAGAATCAAAAGTGCAAATTAACTTTCAAAAATACTAATGGGCGATTTGCGAAATGTGTTTCTGATGATTTCAAAATATTAGCCAGTAATGGTGCCTGTCCATCAGATGAAAAAATGAACTATATTGCTGATAATTGTTTACTAAAAAGTCGAGTGTTTCCTGATGATGTTGGAGAACTCCAATATTATATTTATGACTCAAAAGGAAAAATTATTAATACTTTGAATAACGGAGAATAAAATGAAAAAGATATTTTCTCTTTTATGTCTAGTGCTTTCCACACAAGTATATTCCTATAGTGACACAATAAAATTTAATGCTCGAGGTGTGACTATTAATGGTGAAACACCCCCAAAAGAAACGTGCATATTGACATTCAAAGATACACCAAAACAATTTGCTCAATGTTTAGTAAAATATGCTAAAGATCAGACAACTTTTGGTTGCCCAGATGATTTCAAAATGGAAACAATAGGTAGAACATGTTTACAATTGACAAACACAGATCCCGATAATATAGGGGATATTGATTACGAAATTGATGATGGAGAGTAAATTTTGGACGCTATTATTACAATCATTGGGATTATATTAGGTCTTGGTTTTTTTGTTATTATCATAGAATTTATTTGTAAATTAATAAAAAGATTTCTTAAATTATTTGGTTTCTTTTGTGAAATATGCCCTAAATGTAATGCAAAAGATAGTTTCAAATTAGATAGTACAAAGATTATAGATCGTTACAATACAAGTAAAAAAGTTGATGAGCGAACGGCTACAGGAAAAAGACGAGAACGTCATATAAAATGTACTAAAGTGGTTAAAAAATATGTCTATTGTTGCCGTAGTTGCAATTACAAATATTACATTGAACGAACTGAAGAATTAACGTAAATTGTATCTAAATGATCCATAGCAGATCTTTTCATCAACCCTAATAGGGCAACACATTTCTCTTGTTAAAATGTTGCTACGGATCATTTAGGCACATTTTAGCTTACATAAATATTTTAGATTCATTAAATTATGTACATAGAGAATAAAAAATGATGAAAAATATTCCAAAATTTCCACCGCACTTTGATTCAGATACTCAAAAGCTCCTTGAAACAATACTAATCAAACTTGATCTTGATGAACTTATCTTTTTGCTTAGAATGTTCCAACGCAGTTAGCAAGCAAAATTCTTACTCGCAAGAACAATTAAAAAAATTATCAATATGAAGTTATTTTGAAAAAATGAGTGTTAAGCTCTTTAAAAATCCATTATAACAAGAGAATCAAAAGGGCTTTATATGTTACTACAAGATAATATTGGTTATTATTTCACTATTAAAGAATTACAAGATCGCTTTCGGGTGAGTCGCTCCACCATTTTACGCTTAATTGAATCAAAAAAATTATTATCCATTAAACTTGGGCGACAAGTGCGAATCCCTGAAACATAGGTTTTAAGCTATCTTGAAACTTGTAAAGCATAAAAAATAAGCCGTCAAAAAATAATCTTGACGGCTTTCATTTAGGTACGGGCTTGATGATAACGCTTGAAACACATTTTTGCATTATGCTCTGAAATACTTAATTTCTGTGCAATATCTCGCCATTTAACACCTTGATTTCTGAAATCTAAAATCTGTTGATATTTTAATTGCGATTGTTTGATTGAATCCGTATTTGATTTAACCCAACCAAATTCTTTTGCCCAACGATTAATCGTCGCTAAACTAACATTAAAATATTCAGCTAATTTTTTCAAAGGTATCTCAGGTTTATTTTTACCATATTTGTTAATCAATTCATCTTTAGCAATTTGTTGATTTTTCCACCGCAGTTTAGACCGATTAGACTGAATTTGCTTAAATTCAGATTCAGAAAATCGCTCCCAAATCCAATGTGTTGCACTTTTTGCAATCGATTTTAATTCACGATAATTCAATGGCGGTTGCTGCGATTGATTTAACTGCTCTAAAATGGACAACAAATACTGATTAAATTGTTCTTGTTGTTGATGTTCTTTTTTGAAACCTAAAACTTCACGATAACCAATTCTTGTTATTTGTCTAAACAAATCGCAATTTCTACCTTCGACTACTTCATCATCATTATAACATACAGGTTTATCTGATAATTCAACAAAATCTGCCAAATAATCTAAACTGTATGCAGGCACATTGAAAACAATTGTTTGCCAAAAATCAGAATTCGGATTTTTTGTAAAAACACCCACATAATGCTTGTCCTAACCTAATTTTTCAACATAGGCTCGTTGAATTTTCTTAAAATAGGCAATCGGTTTAAATCGAGCTTTACTGGTATTACAAATTGGTGATTCAAGCGCATAAATGTAATGGCAACGACCATTGAGCTTATTTTTAACCACTATATTTGGTGGTGGTAACCCAACAAAATCCCAGTCCATTGCTGAATTTTCTCTATCTAAATCAAAGACCATAAATTTAATGAATAAATCATTAAACTGAATATACTTATGACTTAACGCAATATCTTTTTCGTTTAAACGTACACCATTATCAAAATTATCGGTTGATTTTATCTTGTTTGCTAAACTGCGATTAAAATCATTTAAGGTGTAATTATTTTGAGTAAACATTCTCTTTCTCCATTGAGTAACACAATATCAAGCCATATCAGATAATCATTGAGTATATTAATGATTAATTTAAGCAGTAACAACGTATTATCCCATATCAGATATTAATCACTAAAAGTGTAATTAGAATCAATGGTAACTAACATATTATTACAGACCGTTATTTCTTACTTGGCTTAGTTGAGCCTAATTTGAACAACATTGTTTGACAACTAGACAGATACAATATTGTTACACTAGACTAGATGAGAAAGAGATTTTTATAACTTCATATTTAACTTTTTGACAATCTTTTGTATAATTTATCAGCAGTTAAACTAGGTGATCGAAACAAGATCATTTATTGTTCATTTTATGATGATACATTTTATTATAGTAACCAATTTGGTAACCAAATATATTACTGTAATTGATAGGTTCTAATTTATATAAGGGTTAGATTGATATAAAACAACTTTTTGAATAAGAAAAGTTGCTATTCAGTGAAAGAAAAGAGCCTATAACAAAATTTGTGTAAATACCTGTTTCTGAGATAATAACCAAAAACAGGTATTTTTATGATGAACGAACAACAAATTAAAGCATTGGCTAATGAATTAGCTAAAAACCTCAAAACGCCAGAAGATCTCAATCAGCTTTCTCGAATGCTGAAAAAAATCACCGTGGAAACTGCTCTCAATACTGAGCTTACTGAACATCTTGGTTATGAGAAAAATCAGCCAAGAAGGGCTAAAAATAGCCGAAATGGTTATAGTCAAAAAACATTGCTCACCGATGAGGGGGATATTGAACTCAACATTCCACGAGATCGTGATAGCACCTTTGAGCCCCAGATTATTAAGAAAAATCAGACTCGCATCACGGGTATGGATGAGCAAATTATTGCCTTATATGCCAAAGGGTTAAGTAATCAGGAAATCGTTGATTCCTTTAAGGAATTTTACGATGCCGATGTTTCACCGAGCCTGATTTCTCGGGTGACAGATTCGGTCAAAGAACGCATTATTGAGTGGCAAAATCAACCGCTTGATGCGGTGTATGCCATTGTTTATTTGGATTGCATTGTGGTGAAAGTTCGCCAAGATGGAAGGATTATCAATAAAGCCGTGTTTGTCGCTCTTGGCGTGAATTTGGAAGGGCGTAAAGAGCTTTTGGGGCTTTGGATTGCCGAAAATGAAGGGGCAAAATTTTGGTTAAACGTACTAACCGAGCTTAAAAATCGTGGCGTACAGGATATTCTGATAGCCTGTATTGACGGCTTAAAAGGCTTTCCTGAAGCGATTAATACGGTCTTTCCTGACACGAAAATTCAGCTTTGTATCGTACATATGGTTCGTAATAGTTTGAAATATGTCACTTGGAAAGATTACAAAGCCGTCACAGCGGATTTAAAGCTGATTTATCAAGCACCTACGGAGCAGGTAGCCCTACAGGCACTGGCTAATTTTGAGCAAAAATGGCAAGCAAAATACCCATTAATCGCCAAAAGCTGGCGAACGCATTGGGCGAATTTAGCCACGATTTTCAACTATCCTGACGATATTCGTAATGCAATTTACACGACGAATGCGATAGAATCGTTAAATAGCGTGATTTGACGAGTGATTAAAAAACGAAATGTCTTTCCGACTGACGAATCCGTGATTAAAATAGTTTGGCTTGCGATTAAAGATGCGTCTAAAAAATGGTCAATGCCAATCCGAAATTGGCGAGCAGCATTGAACCATTTTGTGCTAGAATTTGGTGATCGCTTAAATGATCACCTTTAAGTGAAATTGGTGTTTACACAAAATATGGGATAGGCTCAAAGAAAATACTAAATAGCAACCATTTTGTCCAATAGGCATCATTGATCAGAAATTAGCAACCATTTTGTCCATTATGCCTCTTTTTTTTATGGGTTACATTCATTTATCAAGTCATAGCTCAACATTCAAAAACAGAATTATTTCACTTGCGTTTCAATCACCCCGCCACCCAAACAAATTTCTCCCAGATAAAACACCGCACTTTGCCCAGGAGTGACAGCGATTTGGGGTTCATCAAAAACGACACGGATATTATCATCATCTAGTGGGATAATTTCACAAGCAATATCTTCCTGACGATAACGTGTTTTTACGGTACAGCGTAGATTTTGGCGAATAGGTTGGCGATCGATCCAATGCAGTTGGCTTGCGGTTAAACCGGTTGAAAGTAAGGCTGAATTATCATGACCTTGTGCCACAATAAGCACATTATTGATTAAATCTTTTTCCACTACATAAAAAGGTTCTTCGCTTAATCCTTGTACGCCACCAATACCCAAGCCTTTACGTTGTCCTAAGGTGTGATACATTAAACCGTCGTGATGACCTACTAACTTACCCTCTACGGTACGGATTTCACCCGGTTGAGCAGGCAAATAACGTGCTAAGAAATCTTTGAATTTGCGTTCACCGATAAAGCAAATGCCGGTGGAATCTTTTTTCTTGGCAGTGACTAAACCTAAATCTTCGGCAATGGCTCGAACAATGGGCTTTTCAATATCGCCTACGGGGAATAGACTTTGCCCAACTTGTTGATGACTTAAGGTATAAAGAAAGTAGCTTTGATCTTTATTGCTATCTAAACCACGTAATAATTGAGCATGCTCATCATCACCTGAACGGCGAACATAATGCCCTGTGGCGATATAATCCGCACCTAAATCTTCTGCCGCATATTCTAAAAAGGCTTTAAATTTGATTTCTTTATTACAGAGAATATCAGGATTTGGCGTACGGCCTGCTTTATATTCGCTAAGAAAATGCTCAAAGACATTATCCCAATATTCCGCTGCAAAATTGATTTTATGTAATTTCATCCCCAATTTATCCGCCACCGCTTGTGCATCCGCCAAATCAGCAGCTGCGGTGCAATAATCGGTGTCATCATCTTCTTCCCAGTTTTTCATAAACAAGCCTTCCACTTGGTAGCCTTGTTGTTGCAAGATAAAGGCGGAAACCGAGGAATCTACACCACCTGACATCCCCACAATAACTTTTTTGGTTTGGTTTTGGGCGAGTTGATCGGGGGTTAGGGTTGGGAAATGATCGTTATAGGTTTTTGATTGCATAGGGTATCTCTTTTTTTACCCTCACTCTAGCCCTCTCCCAAAGGGAGAGGGGACAGAATGAGGAATAATTTTATTTTAATCTTCGCCCTAAAAATCGTTCCCTCTCCCCTTGGGAGAGGGCTAGGGTGAGGATTCTACATTACTTCACTTCATAAAACGTCGGTTTTGCAAAGCGTTCTAATTCTTTTGGATCGGCTTCACCTTTGGCTACTTTATTTTTCAAATTATCACAAGGTTCATCACAGTCACAAACTTTTTTCATGCCTAACGCAGAAATGCCCCCACAACTTCCTTGAATAGATTTACGTTTAACAATATACCCTAACGCCATGCCGAAAATAACCAGCATAAAAATGCCAAAGGTAACTAAAAAAACTTGCATAATATTTCCTTATTGATGTTGTTCCGCTAAAAGTGCGGTAAATTTTGATGACATTTTGGTTTCAAAACCTTTATCGGTTTTAATAATCATATAAATGGCAATGCCTTGTTGTTCTGCTATCTCCAGTGCTTTTTGTTCGCCTAGTACGAATAATCCCGTGGATAAGCCGTCTGCAGTCATGGCAGAAGGATGTAATACCGTGATCGAGGCGAGATTATGTTGCACTGGGTAACCTGTTTTAGGATCGATTTCATGGCTATAACGAATACCATTTTGTTCAAAATAATTACGGTAATCTCCAGATGTCGCCATGCCTAAATTTTTCAAGCCGACAATTTTTTGGGCGGAACGAGAACCATCAGCATTCGGTTGTTCAATGGCAATTTGCCAGTCTTTGTTTTCCGCATTTTTGCCCTTGGCTCGGATTTCTCCCCCGATTTCGACCAGATAATTGGCAATATGGAGCTGATCTAAATAATCTGCCACTTGATCCACGCCGTAGCCTTTGGCAATAGAAGATAAATCTACATAAAGCTCTGGAATACTTTTTTCTAGGCTAAATTTATCCGCACTTTTGCTTAGTTTTAATTTATCAATACCCACTTGTGCGAGACGTTCATTTAATTGTTGCTGACTAGGTTGTTTATTCAACCGTTTATCAGGACCAAATCCCCATAAATTGACTAAAGGCCCCACTGTGACATCTAATGCACCGTCTGTTAATTTGTTTAAACGGATAGATTCCGCCATTACTTTGCCCAATTCAGGGGAAATTTCAATGGATTGATTGACTTGTGTATTTTGATTAAAACGGCTTAATTCCGATGTCGGAATATAGGTGGACATTTGGTCATTCACCTTTTTCAATATCACTTCAATTTGTTCATGGGTTTGTTCTGCTTGTTGGCTTACATTGCCATTATCAATATATTTGATATGGTAGGTGGTGCCCATGGTTTTGCCTGATAGGGTGATAATTTCGGGATCTTTGCCACAAGCAACGAGAAAAAGGCTTAGGGCGAGTATGAATAAATATTTTATAGAATATCTCATGTTCTTGTTTTATTATGTTTTTAACCCTGCACTTGCGTACAGGGTTATAAAAAGTAACGATGCTCCGAATCTTTTTTACAAAGCTACGGAGTAGCGACACCATGCTGCTCCCCATACGCAAGTATGGGGATAAAGGTTAACCACCAAAGTCATCTAATAAGATGTTTTCGTGTTCAACGCCTAAGCCTTCTAGCATTTTGATTACCGCTGCATTCATCACCGGTGGTCCACACATATAGTATTCACAATCTTCTGGGGCTTCATGATTTTTCAGATAGTTTTCATAAAGCACGTTGTGAATAAAGCCGGTGTAACCTGTCCAGTTATCTTCTGGTAACGCATCAGATAAGGCAATATGCCATTCAAAGTTGTCGTTTTCACGTGCTAACATATCGAAATCTTCTTCATAGAAAATTTCACGTTTAGAACGTGCACCGTACCAGAAAGTCATTTTACGTTTACTGTGTAAGCGTTTTAATTGGTCGAAGATATGCGAACGCATTGGTGCCATACCCGCACCACCACCAATAAAGACCATTTCATTATCGGTTTCTTTGGCAAAGAATTCACCAAATGGCCCTGAAATCGTGACTTTATCACCTGGTTTTAATGACCAAATATAAGAGGACATCTGACCTGGTGGTACGTCTGGATTGCGTGGTGGCGGTGTGGCAATACGTACGTTAAGCATAATAATGCCTTTTTCTTCTGGATAAGATGCCATAGAGTACGCACGAATAATATGTTCATCGACTTTTGACACATAACGCCAGAGATTAAATTTATCCCAGTCTTCATGGTATTCTTTTGGAATATCGAAGTCTTTGTATGCCACAGTATGTGGTTCTGCTTCAATCTGAATATAGCCACCAGCACGGAATGGCACTTCTTCACCTTCAGGGATGGCCAATTTAAGTTCTTTGATGAACGTGGCTTTGTTATCGTTAGAAATAACGGTACATTCCCATTTTTTCACACCAAAGATTTCTTCTGGCAATTCAATATCCATAGAAGATTTGACGTTCACTTGGCAAGATAAACGATAGCCTTCTTTTGCTTCACGTTTGGTAATATGCGAAAGTTCGGTTGGCAGAATTTCACCACCGCCTGATTTCACTTTTACCACACATTGACCACAAGAGCCACCGCCACCACAAGCGGAGGAGACGAAAATCCCTTTGCTGGCTAAAGCACCTAATAATTTACCACCGGCTGGCAAGGTGATCGCTTTTTCAGGATCATCATTGATAGAAATGGTAATATCGCCCGAATCCACTAATTTAGATTTAGCGAATAAAATAACTACTGCAAGCACTAATACAAGGGCTGTAAAAATGCCGATACCGAAAATAAAATTACTATCCACGATACGCTCCTTATAATTGAATGCCTGAGAATGACATAAAGCCTAACGCCATTAAGCCAACGGTGATAAAGGTAATCCCTAAACCACGGAGACCTGCTGGTACGTCAGCATATTTCATTTTTTCAGTTAAACCCGCTAATGCAACAATCGCTAACATCCAGCCAGTCCCTGCACCGATACCATAAACCACGGATTCAGGGAAGTTGTATTCACGTTGCACCATGAAAGATACGCCACCGAAGATCGCACAGTTTACCGTGATTAATGGTAAGAAGATCCCTAACGCACTATAAAGGGCTGGGAAGAATTTATCTAATACCATTTCAAGGATCTGTACCAGTGCCGCAATCACACCGATAAAGGTGATGAAGTTTAAGAAGGTTAAATCTACCCCTTCCACTAAAGCCCCATCTTTTAGGATGTGAGTAAACACTAATTGGTTAGCAGGCACCGCAATACCTAATACCACGATAACCGCAATCCCTAAACCAAAGGCGGTTGAAACTTTCTTTGACACCGCAAGGAATGTACACATACCAAGGAAGAAAGAAAGTGCCATATTCTCAACGAATACAGACTTTACAAATAGACTTAAATAATGTTCCATTTTATTTCTCCACTTGCTCAGGTTTCCAGGTTCTTAAACCCCAGATTAGGAAACCGATAATAAAGAATGCACTTGGTGCTAATAGGAATAACCCATTGGTTTGATACCAACCGCCATCATTGATGGTTTGGAAGATAGTCACACCGAAAAGTTTACCTGAACCAATTAATTCACGTAAAAATGCCACGGTGACTAAAATGGCACCATAACCTAAACCGTTACCGATACCGTCCACAAAACTTTCTAATGGAGCAGATTTCATCGCAAAGGCTTCCGCACGTCCCATGACGATACAGTTGGTGATAATTAAGCCAACGAATACCGAAAGTTGTTTGGATAAATCATAGGCATAAGCACGTAAAATTTGGTCAACCAAGATTACCAAGGAGGCAATGATCGCCATTTGTACGATAATACGAATGCTGTTTGGAATGTAATTACGGATAAGTGAAATAAATAAACTTGAAAAAGCCGTTACTAAACTTACCGCAATAGCCATCACGACCGCTGTTTGTAATTGGGTCGTTACCGCCAATGCAGAACAGATCCCGAGGATTTGTAATGCAATCGGGTTGCTATCCGCAATTGGGGATAACAACAGTTTTTTGTAATTAGAGCTAGCCATTAGTTTGCCCCCATTGCTGCTTTGAATTTGGTCAAATATGGACCGAAACCATTTGGACCGAACCAATATTTAATTGAACCATCTACACCATTAGAGGTTAAGGTTGCACCAGATAAAGCATCCACACCATGTTCTACATCAGCAGAACCACCTTTGTGTACACCTAAAGCAACGTCACCTTGCGGGTTGAAGATTTTCTTATTTTCAAATTTTTTCTGCCAAAGCGGATTCGCAATTTCACCACCCAGACCAGCGGTTTCACCTTGTTCATAGTAGGTGATACCTTTTACCGTATTGGCATCAGTGGCTACCGAAACAAAGCCATACATCACTGACCATAAGCCATTACCATACATTGGTAATACGACCTGAGTAGTATTGCCTGCATCATCTTTGACTAAATAAACTTCGGCATATTTTGCCCGCACTTTAATGTGTGCTTTATCGTCATCAGGGCTGATGGCAATACTGGTCGCTGGATCTTTAGCCGCCACTTTCGCGTCAAAGTTCTTCACGCCATCTACATAGTCACCAGTGGCTAAATCCACGATTTTAGGCTCAACGGATTTGGCAAAGACTTCTTGCACATTAATGTTGGGCTGCATTAAACCAGCCGCTTGTAAAATATTTTTTTGTTTATCAAGTTGTTTCTGAATATCTTGCGTAGGTTTTAACAGCACTGCCGCACCGGCTACCACAAGAGAACAGACTAAGCTCAATAACACCACGACGGTTAATGTGCCGCCGACGCTATCTTTATTAAATTTAGACATTGCGAGCTCTCCGACGTTTGATATTTGCTTGCACCACTAAGTAGTCGAACAATGGAGCAAATAAGTTAGCGAATAAAATAGCCAACATCATCCCTTCTGGGTAAGCTGGGTTGACGACACGAATTAACACGGCCATAAAGCCGATTAACGCACCGTACCACCATTTACCTTTTTCAGTAAATGACGCTGAAACAGGGTCAGTCGCCATAAAGATCATACCAATCGCAAAACCACCTAACACTAAGTGCCAGTGCCAAGGCATGGAGAACATGGCGTTGGTTGAAGAACCGATTAAGTTAAAGGCTGTCGCTGTAATCACCATACCTAAGAACGTACCGGCAATAATCCGCCAAGACGCAATGCGAGCGAATAAAATAATCAATCCACCGATAATTAAGGCAAGGGTAGAAACTTCACCCATGGAACCTGGGATATTGCCTAAAAACGCATCCATCCACGTAATTGGTTGACCAGTAGAGATGTGTTTTAATGCCGCTTCACCACCTTGTGCCCATTGGGATAACGCTGTTGCACCTGAGAAACCATCCGCTGCTGTCCACACCGCATCACCTGAAATTTGAGCAGGGTAAGCGAAGAACAAGAATGCACGACCAGCGAGAGCAGGGTTCATAAAGTTTTTACCGACACCGCCGAAGACTTCTTTCGCTACGACTAAACCGAAAGTAATCCCTAACGCTGCTTGCCATAGTGGTAAAGTTGGTGGCACCACTAAAGCGAACAGAATCGTAGTAACGAATAACCCTTCGTTAACTTCGTGGCCACGCACGACCGCAAAGCCCACTTCAATCGCTGAACCTAACAAGAAAACGGTTAAGTAAATTGGTAAGAAAAAGACCGCACCCAGTGCCATTTTGCTACCAATGCCGGCATCTGCAGAAACGTCTAAACCTAATAACTGAACAATGGCATAATGCCAGTCATGAGCCGCTAAGGCATCAACCGTGGTGCCAAGGCTAGCAATGGCATGAATGGATTGATGACCCACATTGTACATACCATAGAATACCGCAGGGAACAACGCTAACCAAACGGTGATCATCATACGTTTTGAGTCAATCGCATCACGTACGTGTGTCCCATTTTTTGTTACCGTACCTGGCGTGTAAAGCAAAGTAAACATTGCTTCAAACACAGGGTAAAGTTTGGCAAATTTACCACCAGGTAGGAATGCGGGTTCCATTTTTTCAAAAAGATGTTTTAACCCCATTTTTAACCTTCCTTCTCAATTTTTTCTAATGCTTGACGTAACAGGACACCGTAATCGGTTTTACCTGGGCAAACATAGGTACAAAGGGCTAAATCTTCTTCATCTAACTCTAAGCAACCTAGGGTTTGGGCAGAATCCGTATCACCTGCGGCTAAATCACGCAATAATAAGGTGGGTAAAATATCCAACGGCATCACACGTTCATAAGAACCAATTGGCACCATGGCACGATCGCCACCGTTAACTGCGGTGGTAAAATTGAATAATTTACGGCTAAAGTGACCTAATACGGTACGAGTAATGGAATATTTGCCTGCTTGTGGCGTAATCCAACCCATAAATTCTTTTTCGTCACCTTCGGCTAACACGGAGACTTGTAGGGCGTAACGACCTAAGTAATCATGTGGGCCTTGTGCGGTGACACCGTTTAACACGGAACCTGAAATCACACGGTTGTTACCGGCATTTAGCTCATTAGCGGTTAATTGCGATAAATTCGCTCCTAAACGGGTCCGCACTAAACGTGGATTTTTCACTTGTGGACCGGCTAAAGACACGATACGGTCGGTAAACAATTCACCGGTGGTAAATAATTTACCCATCGCAATCACATCTTGATAATTCAAATGCCACACATGTTTGGTGAAACTGACAGGATCAATAAAGTGAATGTGTGTTCCCACTAATCCTGCAGGATGAACGCCTTTCACTTCGTGAACGGTTGCGGTTCCTACACTTGGTAGGGTAACACCAGCAGCTTTTACCAAATTAATTTTGTTGTGTAAACGACCTAGCACGGTTAAACCATGAGCGAAATCATCGGCATATTGCTCAATAATTACCGCAGGATCCGCTGCCAATGGATTGGTATCCATGGTGTTCACAAAGATAGACGATGGAACCGCATCAACCGCTGGAATTTTACTGAATGGACGGGTACGAAATGCGGTCCATAAACCAGAAGATTGTAGATTTTGACGAACTTCTTGTTCGCTTAATTGATTTAACGCAGAAACTTCGTATTTAGCAAAAGTTTCTTGTTCGTTACCATCCAGAGCAATCACCACAGATTGCAATACACGCTTGGCACCACGATGAATCGTCGTGACAGTACCACTTGCAGGAGCAGTGAAAACCACGCCAGGGTTCTTTTTATCTTCAAAAAGTACCTGACCTTTTTTCACCACATCACCTTCACGTACCTTCATCGAAGGACGCATACCCACATACTCTTCGCCAAGCATAGCAACTTCAGTTACGGCATTACCGTCACGGATGACTTGTTCTGGTTTTCCTGCAATAGGAAGATCCAAGCCTTTTTTAATCGTAATCATTATTTGCACTACTTTTTCGTTAGGGTTGAAAATTAAGCCATTATTTTAGAAAAATTCCAAAATAATGACCGCACTTTGAGCGATAACATAGGGAGAATCAAGACAGTCCCCCAAGAAATCATAAAAATAAAAAACTCAAATTCGGTGTTGTTGTTCATAAAAAACAATAATAACAAGGTATTTTAACCAAAATTTGATTATTCTTCCAGTTTAACCGTATTTTTTTCCCTATTTTTGTTAAAAAAAAGTAAAGATGTTTTTCAACTACCCCAAAAGCGTTATTGTCCCACCCCGACACATTTGGGCGACATTGGATAATTTCCTTGTAAGGCTTGCCACTCCGATAGCGTATAAGTGTGCAATGCTAAGGCATGAATGCCTTGGGCTAAATCTTGTGCAAAAAGTTGATACAGTAAACGGTGCCTTGCCACTTGGCGAAGTCCATTAAATTTGTCGCTGACTAATACAATTTTAAAATGCGAATCGGCCCCTTTTCCTGAGCTGTGCATGTAGCTTTCATTTTCCACTTTCACAAAGTGCGGTTGAAATTCGTTAATTAAACGTTGCTCTAATTCTTGTTGTTTTGACATAATGGCTTTCCTATCATAAAATTTTACGCAAAGGCTATACATTATTGACGAAGTTTGCAAGAATATGTGCATATAAATTTCATCTTACTAAAAGGAGCAATTATGACATTGATTAAAAAATTCTCATGGGGGGCATTCGCATTAGGGGCCCTTTTATTAGCCGGCTGTTCTTCCACGCCGAGCAATACCTTAACCTTTAATCCTCAGTCCCCAACGGCCACAACCGCATTTAATACGCAAAATCAAAAAGCCATTGTAAATGTGGTGAGTAAAGATGGACGGAGTCAAGCCGAGGTGTCAAGTTACACCCTTAATAGTGCATTATTTAAACTTTATTCTTCGCCAGCAGTGGAAAAATTATTTCAACAAGTGGTACAACAAGACTTGAACGCAAAAGGTTTCCGTTTAGCCACAAATGGCGTGAATACCAATGTGCTTGTGACGGTGAAAGAATTTTATGCCAAAGTCGAAGAAGGCAATATTCGCCATAAAATCAGTTCCAGAGTGCAGTTAGAAGTGCATGTGCAAGGTATCAAAGGCAACTTCACCAAAAACTTCGGCGCAAGTCGCATTGATGAAGGCGCATTAGGTGTGAACAATAACGATATTCAAAAATCCTTAGATGCCACCTTAAAAGATGTTGTGTCTGCCTTATATAAAGATACGGAAATTGCGGGGGCAATTAGTCGTTACGTGGAATAATCACCGTCGGCATTTGCTCTCAATTTTGCAATTCCTTATTCAAAAAGAAGTTCTGTCTTGTGCAGAACTTTTTTATTTGAATTACGAATAACCTTAAAAAACCTTGTTTTTTTTCACCGCATTTTGCTTTATTATAGCGAGACTTGATGAAAAATATGAAATAGCCATGAGAATACCCAGAATCTATCACCCCGAACCTTTAGAAAATCAAACGCAATGCCAACTGAGTGAAGAGGCTGCCAATCACGTTGGGCGAGTATTGCGGATGCAAGTGGGCGAAAAATTAGAGCTGTTTGATGGTTCAAATTATAGTTATTCCGCTCAAATTACTGAAAGCAGTAAAAAAACGGTCAGTGTAGAAATTTTAGATCGTCAACTTGATAACCGAGAAAGCCCGTTAAAAATCCATTTAGGACAAGTGATTTCTCGTGGCGAGCGAATGGAATTTACTATTCAAAAATCCGTGGAATTGGGCGTGAATGTAATTACGCCACTTTGGTCAGAACGTTGTGGCGTAAAATTAGATGCAGAACGGATGGAGAAAAAAATTCAGCAATGGCAGAGAATTGCTATTGCGGCTTGTGAACAATGTGGGCGAAATGTGGTGCCTGAAATTCGTCCGATGATGAAGTTGCAAGATTGGTGTGCGGAGCAAGATGGCACGTTAAAGCTCAATTTGCACCCAAGAGCCAATTATTCCATTAAAACTTTGCCGCAAATTCCTGCGGCTGGCGTGCGGTTGTTGATTGGCTCGGAGGGCGGTTTGTCGCCACAAGAAATCAGCCAAACCGAACAACAAGGCTTTACCGACATTTTGCTCGGCAAACGTGTATTACGCACCGAAACCGCCGCATTAACGGCGATTACTGCATTGCAAGTGTGTTTTGGTGATTTATAACCGTTTTATATTCATCAATTTTCCCGTATAATGCGGTGCAAATTTTCATTATTTTTTTGAGATAACTTATGACAACGACATTTAACGTAAAAACATTCCAAGGGATGATTTTAGCCCTGCAAGATTACTGGGCGAAACAAGGGGCAACCATTGTACAGCCTTTTGATATGGAAGTGGGGGCAGGGACTTCTCACCCAATGACGGCACTGCGTGCTTTAGGACCTGAGCCAATGGCATTCGCTTATGTACAACCATCACGCCGCCCAACAGACGGTCGTTACGGCGAAAACCCAAACCGTTTGCAACATTATTATCAATTCCAAGTGGTGATTAAACCGTCCCCTGATAATATTCAAGAACTTTACCTTGATAGCCTAAAAATGCTCGGTTTTGACCCAACCCAAAATGACATTCGCTTTGTGGAAGACAACTGGGAAAACCCAACTTTAGGGGCGTGGGGCTTAGGCTGGGAAGTGTGGCTTAACGGTATGGAAGTGACCCAATTTACCTATTTCCAACAAGTCGGCGGTTTAGAATGTCGTCCTGTCACAGGCGAAATCACCTACGGTTTAGAGCGTTTGGCGATGTATATTCAAGGTGTGGACTCTGTGTACGATTTAGTTTATTCAGACGGTCCACTCGGCAAAACCACTTACGGCGATGTGTTCCATCAAAACGAAGTGGAGCAATCTACTTATAACTTTGAATATGCCGACACGGATTTCTTATTCCAATGTTTCGATCATTACGAAAAAGAAGCCAAAGCCTTGTTAGAATTAGAAAAACCGTTGCCATTGCCTGCTTACGAACGCATTTTAAAAGCGGCACATAGCTTTAATATGCTAGATGCACGCAAAGCGATTTCGGTGACGGAACGTCAACGGTATATTTTGCGGATTCGCACCTTAACCAAAGGTGTGGCAGAGGCTTATTATGCAAGTCGTGAAGCCTTAGGGTTTCCGGGGTGTAAGAAGTAACCCAGCAAATCACCCCAAGGGTAGCTTATGGCATGGCTGAAACATAGCGTATTTCTTTTCTTGTTCTTTTTTCTATCTGTTGCTCAGGCAGAAGATTGGATTTTGTTGTATTCTGAGAATTTTGATCGCGAGATCAATAGTCAAACCTATGATTGGGTGAAAGATCCGTTAGGAAAAGAAAGTCCGTGGTATGTGGATCAGTTTGGTGATGACGGAGAAGCCTTTAAGGCTATAAGTGATCCCAGATTTTCTCAAGCCATGAAAGAATTTGCCATTTATCGGCAACGTTTTAGTTTGGGGCAAGATGGTTGGTTGACCGCGGAAATTGCAGCGGTAGATAAAAATTTGGATGGAAAACCTGATGCCATTCCTTATTTGAATAATGTGAAATTCGCTGATGGTTCTACGGGAATAAAGTTAAATGAGCCTGAATGGGATAGTGGCATTATTCTTCGTTCCAGTCAGCCATTACCACAATATTATCGAATAGAAACGACCGTGACCGCGGTAAATTTTGGTGGAAAGCGAAACCACCAATGGGATTATGATGGAAAACGCAATGGCTATGATATTGTTCCCTGTAAAACAGGCTATCCTTGGACATTTAGGGGAGCGTTAGAAAATAAAAGTCGTTGCGATTATTATGATGTCAGTCAAGAAAACGGCTTTTATTATTTAGCTATTTTAGATTACCCCAATCCAGCACCACATAGCAATCCAGTCATCCATTTTCATCGTAAGGTGGTTATGGATAGCTATAATAGTGGTGCGGCTTGGTCGCAACGAGATGGAGTGTGTAATTTGGCGACCAAACAAATTATTCCTATGCCAGAAAGCCCTTATAATATGGTGAATGCGATTTTTATTCAGGGCAATAAATTTAAAGCCAGCAATAATAACATGGGCAATGAATATATTTTTAAAACGGAATGTGGCAATTTTAATTCCGCAGAAAAAATCACAGGCGTAAATTATAATAATGACATTGTTAGTGCGGTAGAATTATTGCCTGATGAAACTTATCAATTTGCGGTGGAAAGAAATAAATCAGGTTATACCCTTGAAATGTCTGGCAAATTTGCACGAGTTGGGTATCAGCGATTACGTTATTCTCATGCCTTTATTGAAAATGGTGTACCCATTTGGCACTATAATCAACATGCAGAAGAATATGACGGGAGATTTAATCAGCATCTAATTCATCAAGGTTTTGCGGGGAGTTATACTTCCCAAGATATATGGAAAGCTGGCTCGGCATATCCCGATTATTTTATTATCGGCGATCCGCATATTAATTATTACGAAGGAAATGCGGTGATAAAGAATATTAAATTGTATAGACTTCGAAGTGAACGGAATTAAAAATGAAAAAATTTATTCTCTTGATATTATTTTATTTATCAACAACTTCTCTAGCTTATGCGAATGTTGGCCATGCTCTTGGTCAGGTTGTGCTTGCTGGGATTGCCATTTTTGTGATATTGAGTGCAATTGGGGTATTTAAGGTTTCAAAGATAGTTGTTCAGAAAGGTGTAGAAAAAGTAAGAGAAGTGACTGATAATGCAACATCAGAATTACAGAAAGTGGATGATTTGTTGCAATATTTATATATTGAAATTAGTCCTGAAACAGGAAAAGTAGAACAAATTAATTTTTATTTAGATCAGGAATATGAACGACATTTTTATGATATTCCAGCAAATTATGTTAAACGTTTAAAAAGTAAATTAGAAAAAGATATTCAAAGTAGAATCAGTAGCGAAAGTAACTTATATGGCTTTGATTATGCAATGCGTCATTTTTATATTGGCAATCAACGCATTTTATCTTGGACGAAAGAAATCAAAAATTAATTTTATATTAAAACAAGTTATGGTTGATTTATTAATTCAATAGACAGTGTTTCTCGAATTTGGTACACATTGTGTTCCGAATTAATAAAAAGGAAAAAGATATGTTAGGTGCAGTTATCGGCGATATTGCGGGATCAAGATTTGAATTTGATAATTATAGAGATACGGATTTTGAGATCTTTCATCCTGATAGTTTATTTACAGATGACACTGTTTGTAACGTAGCGATTGCTCAATGGCTAATGAACCAAGGAGGGGATTTGGTTAAAATTATGCGCTCCCTATGCAGACGTTATATGGTGGGTTATGGGGATTCCTTTCATCGCTGGTTAGTGGATGAATGGCGTGAAGCCTATAATAGTTGGGGAAATGGTTCTGCAATGCGTGTTTCAGCCGTAGGATGGGCATTTAATTCATTGGCGGAAACTCTTGATTATGCACAACGTTCAGTAGAAATTATGCACAACTACCCTGAAGGCATTAAAGGGGCCAAGCCACTGCGGCTGCGATATTTTGGGCAAGAACAGGGAAAATATAATGTCTAACTTGCCACAACCAAACCAAGTTTTGCTAAATCAAATTGCCGAGATTATTCATCAGGCAAGAAACCAAGTTCGCCAAACGGTCAACGTAGCGATGGTGCAATCCTATTGGCATATTGGGCGTTTGATTGTGGAAGATGAACAACAGGGCGAAAGCCGTGCGGAGTACGGAAAATATGTACTAAAAGATCTTTCTGAACGCTTAACGGAGATGTTTGGCAAAGGATTTGATGAGCGAAATTTACGCAAAATGCGACAATTTTTTATGGCCTTTCCAATTCGGGACTCAGTGAGACCCGAATTAGGTTGGACTCACTATCGCCGCTTACTTCGAGTGGAAAATGAGCAGGCTCGTCTGTGGTATATGAATGAAGCTATTGAGCAACATTGGTCAGCTCGAGCCTTAGATCGCCAAATTTCTGTGTTGTATTACGAACGTTTATTAGCAAGCCAAAACAAAACGCCAGTGATGATCGAAGCGGAACAGAAAACCGAAGAACTAAAAGAAACTATTGAAGATTATTTGCGTGATCCTTATATTTTGGATTTCTTAAATTTACAAGATGGTAGTTATCAAGAAGATGACGTTGAGCAAGCCATTATTAACAATTTGCAACTGTTTTTGCTGGAATTGGGCAAAGGTTTTGCTTTTGTGGAACGCCAAAAACGCATTCGTTTTGATGATGAAGATTTTTATATTGATTTGGTGTTTTACAATTTCAAACTCAAATGCTTTTTGTTGATTGATTTAAAAATCGGCAAATTAAAACATCAAGACATAGGGCAAATGGATACTTATGTTCGCTTATTTGATCAAGAAATTAAAGGAGCGGATGATAATCCAACTATCGGCTTAGTATTATGTAGCGAAAAAAGCGAAGCAGTGGCGAAATATTCAGTTTTGGCAGATCGCAAGCAGTTATTTAGTGCCAAGTATTTGCCATTTTTACCAACGGAGAGAGAATTAGAATTGCAGATTAAAAAAGCGAGAAAAAATCTCCCCCTAACCCCCTCTTTTTCAAAGAGGGGGAATTAAAAAATGAAACCTTATAATGCGTCATTAAAATTAAATTCACAAAAATTGCGTTCAGCACAAACTGAACCTGAAAAGCGACTATGGGAAAGAATTAGAAATGATCAGTTATTAGGATTTCGTTTTTATCGACAAAAGCCATTATTAAGCTATATTGTTGATTTTTATTGCCCCAAAGCAAATTTGGTGATTGAATTAGATGGTCGTCAGCATTATGAACATGATCATTGGGAAAATGATCGTATTCGGGATGCCGAACTTAATTCAATAGGATTACAAGTGTTAAGATTTGATAATCAAGAAGTTTTATGCGAACTTGATACGGTGATTGATAAAATTGTAAAAAATTTCCCCACCTCTACAATCCCCCCTCTTTGAAAAAGAGGGGGCTAGGGGGAGATTTGAAGATTTGCCAACGGAGAAAGAGTTGGAAAAGTGGTTGTATTTGGCGGTTGAGAAAGCAAAATCGCAATATGCTTCTAAAAACTAAAGCATTTTTATACTAAGGAGTAAAAAATGAAAAATATAATTATTCTGATACTTTCAATATTACCATTAGAAGTTTTTGCAAAACCAGGTGTAGAATGCGCTGCAAATGGAAACTGTAATATTATGGGCAGTATATTGTTAATCATAATTTTATTTGTTGGTTCATTTGTTTTTGGCAAAATAAAAGATATTTTTAAAAAATAAATAGTTTATATTAATCAGAGATTTTAAAATGACCCAAAACTTCCTAATAGAAATCGGCACTGAAGAGTTGCCACCGAAAGCGTTAAAAAACCTTGCCACGGCTTTTGCGGAGAATTTCACCGCCGAGCTTAATCAAGCAGGTTTAACATTCAGCCAAGTAAAATGGTTCGCCGCTCCACGCCGTTTGGCGTTGAAAGTGGCGGATCTTGCCACCGAGCAGCCAAGTAAGCAAATTGAAAAACGAGGTCCAGCGGTTGCAGCAGCCTTTGATGCCAATGGCAATCCGACCAAAGCCGCTGAAGGCTGGGCGAGAGGTTGTGGTATTACTGTGGATCAAGCGGAACGTGTGGCGACTGACAAAGGCGAATGGCTGGTACATTGTGCGGTGCAACAAGGTCAACCAACCAAAGCCTTGCTAAGCGATCTTGTGGCTAACGCACTGGCGAAATTGCCGATTCCAAAACCAATGCGTTGGGCGGATAAGTCCGTGCAATTTATTCGTCCTGTGCACACCGTAACAATGTTGTTAGGTAACGAACTCATTGACGGTGAAATTTTAGGCGTGAAAAGCGGTCGCACCATTCGTGGACACCGTTTTTTAGGCGAACGTGAATTTGAAATTCAACACGCTGATGAGTATCCGCAAATCTTGGCGGATCGTGGTCAAGTGATTGCGGATTTCAATGAGCGTAAAGCGATTATTTTGGCAAAATCGCAAGAAAAAGCCACCGCACTTGGAGGTGTGGCGGATATTGATGAAGACTTATTAGATGAAGTCACTTCACTGGTGGAATATCCAAATGTGTTGACTGCAAAATTTGAAGAGCGTTTCTTGGCTGTGCCTGCGGAAGCCTTGGTTTATACGATGAAAGGCGACCAAAAATATTTCCCAATTTACAGCAAAGACGGCAAATTATTACCGCACTTTATTTTTGTTTCTAACATTAATCCAGCGGATCCAACCGCGATTATTGAAGGTAATGAAAAAGTAGTGCGTCCACGTTTGACCGATGCGGAATTTTTCTTCAAAACCGATTTAAAACAACGTTTGGAAGATCGTTTGCCACGTTTAGAAACCGTGTTGTTCCAACAACAACTGGGTACATTGCGTGATAAAACCGCTCGTATTGAGCAGTTGGCAGGTGAAATTGCGGCTCAAATTGGGGCTGATGTGGCAAAGGCTAAACGTGCGGGCTTGCTGTCAAAATGCGATTTAATGACCAATATGGTGTTTGAATTTACCGACACGCAAGGCGTAATGGGAATGCACTATGCTCGTCACGATGGCGAAGATGAAGACGTGGCGGTGGCATTAAACGAGCAATATATGCCACGTTTTGCTGGGGATAATTTGCCAAATTCCTTAGTGGCTTGTTCGGTGGCGTTGGCGGATAAAATTGATACGCTAACAGGCATTTTCGGCATTGGACAAGCACCAAAAGGCAGTGCCGACCCATTTGCATTACGCCGTGCGGCTCTTGGTTCATTGCGGATTATTGTAGAAAAAAATCTTCCGCTTGATTTAACCGATTTAGTGGAAAAATCTACCGCACTTTTTGGTGACAAATTGACCAACAAAAATGTGGTGAATGACGTTGTGGACTTTATGCTCGGTCGTTTCCGTGCGTGGTATCAAGACGAAGGTATTGCGGTGGACGAAATTCAAGCCGTTCTGGCTCGCCGTCCAACTCGTCCTGCGGATTTTGATGCCCGAGTGCGTGCAGTGTCGCATTTCCGCACGTTGGATTCAGCGGAAGCCTTAGCAGCGGCGAATAAACGGGTAAGCAATATTCTGGCTAAAGCGGATATTGAAATCGGCTGTATCGATCTTTCTGCCTGCGTTGAACCTGCGGAAAAAGCCTTAGCAGAAAACGTGGTCGCCTTGCAACAAGCAGTACAGCCATTAATTGCCAAAGGTGATTACAGTGCGGTGTTAGATGAATTAGCCAATCTTCGTCAGCCAGTAGATAATTTCTTTGATAATGTGATGGTGAATGCGGATGATCAAAAACTTCGCCAAAACCGTTTAGCTATTTTGAAAGCGTTACAAGATTTATTCTTGCAAGTGGCGGATATTTCTGTTTTGCAATAATGGTAAATAGATAACAAAAAGGCTTGCGATTGCAAGCCTTTGTTTTAGTTTCAATTATCTTTCCGCCATTAATGCCTCAATCTCATCAATCTCTTTTGGCACAGCAGAAGTAAAGATTTTATTCCCTGTTTCGGTAATTAAAATATTATCTTCAATGCGTACGCCAATACCTTTATATTGTTCAGGTACATCCGATTTTGACGAAATATATAAACCTGGTTCAACCGTTAACACCATGCCAGGTTGTAACGTGCGGTCTCTGATTTTGGAATTTCTATCCACATTGTGTGTGCCGTTGCTATAACTGCCGACATCATGCACATCTAACCCTAACCAATGCCCTAAGCCGTGCATATAAAATTCTTTGTAAGCCTGATTGGCAATGAGTTCGTCCACGTTGCCTTTTAAAATACCTAAACGGACTAAACCCTCGGTTTTAATTCGCACCACTTCATCATTGGCTTGTTGAATAGAATTGCCTGCCACTAAGATTTCAAGTGCCCGTTTTTGAGCTTTTAGCACGATCTCATAAATTTCCCGTTGTGCTGGGCTAAATTTGCCGTTGATTGGGAATGTTCTGGTAATATCGCCTGCATACATGGCAAACTCACAGCCTGCATCAATGAGCAATAAATCGCCGTCTTTGAGCGGGTGATCGTTTTCAACGTAGTGCAAAATACAAGCGTTTTCGCCACCACCGATAATACTATTATAAGATGCCCCTCTCGCCCCAAATCGACTAAATTCATGCAATATTTCACCTTCAATTTCATATTCAAAACAATTGGCACGGGCTTCTTTCATGGCACGAATATGGGCGAGTGCAGTGATTTGTCCTGCTTGTTGCATAATGCGAATTTCATTTTCAGATTTGAATAAACGCATTTCATCTAATATTGGTTGTAATGGGGTAAATTTTGTCACGCTTAATTCAGGCAATAAATTTTGCATAAACGCATCGTCAGCGGAGCGACCATCTAATCCTTGTAAAAAATAAACGGTTTTGGCACCAGACAATAAGCTAGGAAGTTGTTGTTTTAATTCACTGATATTAAACGCCTGATCGATTTGTAAGGTTTGCGGAGCTTTTTCAATCCCTAATCGTCTGCCGTCCCAAGTTTCTCGTTCAGGATCAGACGGACGGAGAAAAAGTGCGGTGGAAACTTGCTGATTTTTTTTACTTAACACTAAAACCGCATCAGGCTCATTAAATCCAGTAAGATACCAAAAATAGCTATCTTGACGGAATGGATAAGTACAATGGCTATTACGAAATACTTCTTTTGATGAAAAAATCACCGCACTTGAGTCATCTTCCATTTTTGCAAATAAGGTTGCACGGCGTTGAATAAATTCTTCTTTGGGAATGGCGTGCATATAGGCTAAATCCATCATTTTCCTCCTAGTGAATCGTGGGTTTGGTTTTCTCGAACGGACGAAAATGCGTATAAAACAAAGCAGCAATCGTCCGAACATATTCAATAATTTCTTCTAAGGCTTCGGCTAATTCTTCCGGATCATCTTGTTCATCATAGCCTAATTGGCAGATGTCATGCAAATCATCAATGGCCTCACCAATTTCGCCTTTTTCTTTGTCTAATTGGGTTTGCACCAAACCTAAGCCCAATAAAAAGTGATTCGCCCATTCGCATAGGGCATCGGCTTGTGCAAAAATATCCGCGTCTTCGTCTGGCAATAATAATTCAAAATTAAAGCCGTCAATATCGCTTAAAGTGCGGTTAATTTTGGCATAGATTTCGGTAACGTCATTTAATAAGGCGGTAGGATAGGCGTGATTATCGTTGGTAAATTGATAAAGCAAGGGTTGCCAACTTTGATCATCTAATCCACCACAAATCAGCCCACTGAGAAATCCGTGCAATTCCGCAGCAGACAGGGCGATACTGGCAGATTTAAGTTTTTGGTTCAGTTGAAAATAGTCGATCATATTTTTCCCCGTTAATGAATATCCGTTAATTCTAACAGATTATTCATGACATAAAATCTTTCTCTGTGGCATAATAACAAAAATTTCAATGAATGGTGAGAATATGGCATTAAAAAAGATTGAATTAAATTTGTTAGGGCAAGTTTTCTTATTAAATGTCCCTGAAGAACAGCATGATGATTTGCGTGAGGCGGCCAGATTGCTGGATGTACGTGTCAGCGAAATGAAAGAACGCATGCAAACCGTGCAAGTGGATCGTGCGGTAAATATTGTGGCGTTAAATTTAAGTTTTGAATTGTTACAAGAAAAGCAAAAAAACAATTTGATGGAGAAAGTGTTGCACGATCAGATTCAGCAGTTATCTGCCTCTTTAGAAAATATTTTAACTCGCACAACAAATCAACAGCCTGCGTATGAAATTCAATAAATCTGCTTTTTTAGCTGAAATAAATGCTAGTCAAGCGGCGGAATTTGCGTTAGTATAATTCAAAGATTACCTGAGATGTTCGCCAAAGGGTTACGTCCCTGAGCCGATACTTACATACTTCGAGTTGGTTCTCTGTGTTATTGGTGTGCAGGCTTAATTTGTTCTTGTAACAAAGTTAAGAAGCCTAAAAATGACTAAAACTGACTCCCTTGAACCGTCGGGTTCAAGGACCGACCACCCGCAACGGCATCTCGGGGCCTTCCAAACCTCATATCAATATTGCTTATGCCATCACAAAATATCGCTCAACTTCGTCAAGATCTTCGTCAACACATGCGAAAAACACGAAAAAATTTAACCGCACTTGAACAAGCGCAAGCTGCGCAACGTATTACCGCACAGGCCTTGACTTTAATTGAACAACGCCAAGCGCAAAACATTGCGTTATATTTGTCTTTTGACGGTGAAATTTCCACGCAATTATTAATTGAAACCTTATGGCAGCAAGGCAAAAACGTCTATCTGCCCGTGTTGCACCCTTTCTGTGCGGGGCATCTGCTTTTTTTACAACATCGCCCTGACACGCCGTTAATTACCAATAAATTCGGCATTTTTGAACCGCAGTTAAACGTACAAAATGTGTTGCCCGTGGCGCAACTGGATATGATTTTTACCCCACTGGTCGCTTTTGACCAACAAGGTAATCGTTTAGGCATGGGCGGCGGCTTTTATGACCGCACGCTACAAGATTGGCAACAGAAATCGTTTATCCCCGTGGGCTTGGCACATCAATGTCAACAAGTTGAGCAACTTCCCGTAGAAAGTTGGGATATGCCGTTGTTTAGAATTTTGGTGGGTTAACCTAATCGCTGTCTCACAATCTCAAACAAACACACGCCCGTAGCGACGGAAACGTTAAGGGATGAAACCGATCCTGCCATGGGAATGCTCACTAACTGATCACAACATTCACGAGTTAAGCGTCGCATGCCCTCACCCTCGGCGCCCATCACTAACGCAATAGCGCCTGTTAATTTGGTTTGATATAGGGTTTCTGTGGCTTCGCCCGCCGTACCAATCACCCAGATATTGTGATCTTGCTGCAGTTCTCGCAAGGTGCGTGCTAAATTTGTCACCCGAACTAAGGGCATAGTTTCCGCTGCGCCGCAAGCGACTTTACGAGCGACTGAGGTTAATTGTGCGGATTTATCTTTTGGTACAATCACCGCATCTACACCTGCGGCATCGGCGGTCCGTAAACAAGCCCCGAGATTATGTGGATCGGTCACGCCGTCTAGTACCAATAAAAACGGGCTTTGTTTGTTTTGCAAAATCTGATCCAGATCGTTTTCATTTAACTCTTTGGCTGCTTGCACTCGGGCAATAATGCCTTGATGTACTTCACCGTTGGCTTTGTTATCCAAACTTTGACGATTGAGAAATTGCACTGTAATGCCTAATTTGTGCAAGTCATTGAGTAAAGGCTGTAAGCGTTTATCTTCACGGCCTTTAAGTACTAACACTTCAATAATACGTTCAGGTGTACGTTGTAAAAAGGCACTCACGGCATGAATGCCATAAATTTGTTCTGACATGGTTATCCTTTTAAATGAGTCAATTATTGCGCTTTAAGTTGCGCAATTTTTTCTTTATTAAAGAAATAATGGGTGCCGCAACATTCACATTGCATATCAATGCTGCCATTATGTTCTGCTAGGATTTCATCTATCTCAGCCTCTGAAATTAACATTAAGGCAGAGCCTGAACGTTCGGCGGAACAACCGCAATGAAAGGCGATAGGTTGAGCAGGGTAAACTTCAACACTTTCTTCGTGATATAAACGATACAACATTTCTTCCGCCGATAAACCGAAAATTTCTTCGGGTTTGACGGTGGTGGTGAGCGTGGCTAAATGCTCAAAATCTTCCGGTGAACCCTGACCATCTGGCATAATTTGTAACAACATGCCAGCCGCAACGGGGTTACCCTCAAATTCACCGGTGTGAATAATTAATTGCGTTTGTAGCTGTTCGGAACGCATGAAATAATCTTCTAGGCATTCGGTAATGGTCGGTTTGTCTAAGGCGACCACACCTTGATAGCGCTCGCCCTCATTTGGCGCAATGGTGATCACTAACACGCCTTTGCCAATCATTTGTTGCAAGCTCATTTGGTCGCTAATTTCGCCTTGCAAGCGAGCTAACGCACGGATTTGTTGGCTGTCGGAACCATTGACTAAGGCTAATTTTAACGGGCCGTCGCCTTGAATTTGCACGGTAATATTGCCGTTAAATTTTAGCGTAGCGGTGAGTAAGGTGGTGGCGACCAGCATTTCACCGAGTAAATTTTGTACGGCTTTTGGGTAATGATGGGTATTTAAGGTATCGATAAAACTTTGGTTAATCCGCACCCATTCGCCACGTACAGCACGGTTTTGGAAGAGGTAACGATACAGTTTGTCGTTATCTTTGTGAGGGTCTTTTAAGTAATCGGTCATGTTCTTTTGTGGTTCCTTGTAAAAACTGCGGTGTATTTTACCGCACTTTTTGTGATTTGGTTACTGATGTTTAAATTGAATGAGTTCTCGCCGTTCTTTTTTATTCGGTCGGCGATCAGGATGTGGCATGGCATTCATTTTGCGAGCTAAGGCGATTTTTTCACGTGTTTCAATACTTTGCGCCGTTTCGCAATACAGTAATTGTGCCTCGGGGGCGCCACGGCGTTGTGTGGAAAGCGCGGTGACTTTTATCTCTTTTTCATCATTGCCTTGACGTAATTTAATGCTTGCCCCAATTTCTACGCTTTTATTTGGCTTCGTGCGTTGTCCATTGTAATGCACTTTGCCGCCGTCAATCATTTCTTTGGCAATGGTGCGAGTTTTATAAAAGCGTGCTGCCCATAACCATTTATCAAGACGAACATCATTATCGTCTGGTTGTGCCTGTGATTTATTTGATTTACCTTTTGCCATGATTTTCCCTTAAATCTGTTCGCTGTTTATGGTATCGTTATTCTTATTTTTTGTAAAACGAGAGATCACAAAATGCCCCTATTTTCTGAAAAAACTTTACCACAAATTTTGAACATTCAAACTGCTTGTCAATCCCGCATTTTTACCATTCAATCGGTGGATCTCAAATTCTCTAATGGAATCCACCGCACTTATGAGCGTTTTAAGCCTGCCAGTCGGGCGGCGGTGATGGTGTTGCCGATTGATGGCGATGATCTGTTAATGGTGCGAGAATATGCCATGGGAACCGAGCGTTATGAGTTGGGTTTCTGTAAAGGGTTGATGGAAAAAGGTGAAACCATTGAACAAAGTGCCAACCGTGAAATGCAAGAAGAACTGGGCTTGGGCGCCAAACAGTTTATTCATTTACGCACGGTCAATTCTAATTTAACTTTTATGAACAGCCCAATGCACATTTTAGTGGCACGAGATTTTTATCCATCAAAATTAGAGGGTGATGAGCCAGAACCGTTAGACATTCTGCGTTTCCCTTTGGCAAAATTAGATGAATTACTGAACAATCCTGATTTTTGTGAGAGTCGTAATTTAGTTGCTATTTATGCTTTGCGTGATTATTTAGAAAAAATATAAAAATTCGTTAAATTAATTAAATTTTATTAAATAAAATTGATTAATTGTTATATAACGATATTTATGCTTTTTTTACGGCGTAAATTACAGTAAGATACCGAGGTTTTTTTATATTAAGGGATAATTTATATGTCAAGCAATGATCTTTCATTAAAAGAATTAACACTGCGAGGAACGATTCTCGGGGCGTTAATTACCGTCGTGTTTACGGCGTCAAACGTTTATTTAGGGCTGAAAGTGGGCTTAACGTTCGCTTCTTCTATTCCGGCTGCCGTGATTTCTATGGCAGTGTTAAAATTTTTCAAAGATGCCAATATTCTTGAAAATAACATGGTGCAAACCCAAGCCTCCTCTGCGGGCACCTTATCTTCGGTGATCTTCGTGTTGCCAGCCATGTTAATGATGGGTTACTGGCAAGGCTTTCCATTTTGGCAAACCTTATTGATCTGTATCTCTGGTGGGGTGCTTGGGGTAATTTTCACCGTGCCATTACGTCATGTGATGGTGGTCAAAAGTGATTTACCTTATCCAGAGGGCGTCGCAGCGGCTGAAATTCTAAAAGCCGGTGATGATCATTCTGGCGACAGTGGCATTAAAGAAATTGCCACTGGTGGTGTGATTGCCGCGGTAGTGGGATTTGCGACCAACGGATTACGAGTGATTGCGGACAGTGCAAGCCTTTGGTTTAAAGGCGGCAATGCGATTTTCCAAGTGCCAATGGGCTTTTCACTCGCCTTGTTAGGGGCCGGTTATTTGGTTGGTATCGTGGGCGGTATTGCAATTCTACTCGGCATCTTCATTGCATGGGGCATTGCGGTGCCATACTTTACCTCTGCTGCGCCAATGCCAGTGGATGCGGACATGGTCGGCTATGCGGTGAGTATTTGGAAAAGCAAAGTCCGCTTTATCGGGGTCGGGACTATCGGTATTGCGGCGATTTGGACATTATTGGTGTTAATGAAACCGATGGCACAAGGGATGATTCAATCATTCCGTGCGTTAAAGGATCCAAACTTCAAAAATAATGACCGCACTACGCAAGATTTATCACCGAAAGCCATGATTTATATTAGCTTGGTTTCCGTGATCTTGATTGTATTAGCCTTATATAGTTTCTTAGAACCCGTTGGTATTGAACCTGCGGTCGCCATTACGTTAATTGTGGTTTGTACCTTATTGGCCTTTGTGATCGGTTTCTTAGTCGCCGCCGCTTGTGGTTATATGGCCGGTTTGGTGGGTTCATCCTCTAGCCCAATTTCCGGTATCGGTATTATTTCCGTGGTTATCACAGCCATTGTGTTGATGTTAATTGGTTCATCTGCTGGCTTATTAGATACCGCTGACGGTCAAAAATTCTTAACGGCGTTGACCTTATTTAGCTGTTCTATCGTGATCTGTACGGCAGCGATTTCGAACGATAACTTACAAGATTTAAAAACCGGTTATCTGATTCAAGCGACCCCTTGGCGTCAACAGGTTGCCTTAATTATCGGGGTCATTGTTGGGGCGTTAGTGATTGCACCGGTGCTTGATATTCTCTATTATTCTTATGGATTTACGGGTGCTGTACCACGTGAGGGAATGGATCCAAGTCAAGTGCTTTCTGCACCGCAAGCGACCTTAATGATGACTATTGCTAACGGTATTTTCTCCCATAACTTAGAATGGGGTTATATCTTCTTTGGTATTGGTTTAGGTGTGGTGGTGATTATTATTGATGCGTTATTGAAAAAATCATCTAACAACCGTTTTGCTTTACCTGCTTTAGCGATTGGTATGGGGATTTATTTACCGCCGTCAATTAATGCACCCTTAATTATTGGGGCGATATTGGCTTGGTTGACGAATCGTCATTTAGACAGCTATGCGAAACGTTCTGGCAAGAATGCCGATGAACTCAAGAAAAAAGCGGAACGCTCAGGGACGTTATTTGCTGCGGGTTTAATCGTGGGTGAAAGTTTAATCGGGGTACTTCTTGCCTTTATTATCGCAGGCTCGGTCACTTCCGGTGGATCTGACGCACCGCTCGCACTCGATCTTGAGAACTGGGGCGGTACCGCTGAGATTCTCGGGCTGATCGTCTTTGCCGCTGGGGTCACGATTTTCGCGCAGCGTGTACTTAAAGCGAAAAAATAATATAATAGACGCTCTCGATTGAGAGCGTTTTTTTATGAACTTCCCCCCAATTCAACAGTTAAAGTGCGGTCTAAATTCTGTTAATATAGGCATACAACTTTTAGTGTTAGAACGAAAATAGGAACGAGTGTGAAAATAATTATTCTTGGCGCAGGGCAAGTAGGGGCGACATTGGCGGAAAATTTAGTCAGTGAAGATAACGATATTACCCTAGTCGATAACGACGAAACGAATACGAGCAATTTACAAGATAAGTTTGATTTGCGCGTGGTGATTGGTTCTGCCTCCTCGCCACGTGTTTTACGTGAGGCGGGCGCCACGGATGCAGATTTATTAGTGGCGGTCACGAATTCCGATGAAACCAATATGGTGGCCAGCCAAATTGCTTATACGTTATTTCGTACGCCGACCAAAATTGCGCGCATTCGCAATGCCGAATATTTACGTGAAAAAGAGAAATTATTTACCTCGGATGTGATCCCCATTGACCATATTATTTCGCCAGAAAACTTGGTGACGGAAGATATTGTTCGCTTAATTAATTACCCTGGCGCCTTGCAAGTGGCGCATTTTGCCGATAAACAAATTAGCGTGGTGGTGTGTAAAGCCTATTACGGTGGCCCATTGGTAGGTTATGCCATTTCTGCTTTGCGTGAGCATTTACCGCATATTGATTGCCGTGTGGTATCGATTTTCCGACAAGATAAAGCCATTCGCCCACAAGCCTCGACCATTATTGAGGCGGGGGATGAAGTCACTTTTATTTGTGCGACCGAACATATTAAAGCGGTGATGTCTGAATTACAACGTTTAGAGCGTTCTTATAAGCGCATTATGATTGCGGGTGGCGGCAATATTGGGTTAACCGTGGCGCAAAAATTAGAAAATAATTGCACCGTCAAACTGATTGAACGTAATGCAGAACGGGCGGCACAATTAGCAGAGAAATTATCCAATACCTTGGTTTTTCATGGTGACGCCTCCGATCATGGTTTGTTATTTGAAGAACAAATTGAAAATATGGATGTGTTCATTTCCTTAACCAGTGACGACGAGGCCAATATTATGTCAGCGCTATTGGCGAAACGGTTGGGGGCAAAAAAAGTCATGGTCTTGATTCAACGCATGGCCTATATTAACTTGATTCAAGGGGGCGCCGTGGATATTGTGGTGTCGCCGCAACAAGCCACGATTTCTGCGTTATTAGGGCATGTACGAAAAGGGGACATTATCAACGTGGCCTCTCTCCGTCACGGCACCGCAGAGGCCTTGGAGGCGGTGGTACATGGTGACAAAACCAGTTCAAATATTATTGGGCGTAAAGTGGGTGAGCTAAAATTACCTAACAGTGCCTTAATTGGTGCGGTGTTACGTGCGGGGGACGTCATTATTGCGCGCAAAGAATTGGTGATTGAAGAAAATGATCATGTGGTGGTGTATCTGGCGGATAAGAAACAGGTCTCCGAAATGGAGAAACTTTTCCAAACCACGACGTTTTTTATCTAAAAAATAAACAAAATGCTATACAAATTGCATAAAATTTATATAATACACGGGCTTTAATAGCAATTTATTTAGAAAGGAAAAAATGATGAGTTTTATGAAAGAATTTCGCGAATTTGCCATGCGTGGTAATGTTGTTGATATGGCAGTCGGTGTGATTATCGGTGGCGCATTTGGTAAAATCGTGAGTTCATTGGTCGGTGATGTGGTGATGCCTGTGTTAGGTATCTTGACCGGTGGCGTGGATTTCAAAGATTTAAAAATCGTGTTAGCGGAAGCGGTAGGTGAAACGCCTGCGGTGACCTTAAACTACGGTGTCTTTATTCAAAATGTGTTTGATTTCATTATTATTGCATTTGCGATCTTTATGATGGTGAAAGGCATTAACAAAATGAAAAAACCAGTAGAAGAAGCCCCAGCTGGCCCAACAACGGAAGAATTATTAACCGATATTCGTGAATTATTGAAAAAATAATCATAAATTAACAAAGACCCGACATCTCTTTTATTGCTCCTTCATCCGTTGGTTTGTGTCCAACGTTGGGGGGGGATTATGATTGGCGGATCTTTAACCCAATTTAATAAAATTTAGTTGAAAAACAGTTGACAAACTTGATGATCGAAAGACAAAATCCTAAGCAAGCAAGCAAGCAAGCAAGCAAGCAAGCAAGCAAGCAAGCAAGCAAGCAAGCAAGACTAGAAAAAGCATTTCCCTTTGGGCAAGTGCTTTCTTTGCCTTGCCAGCAACAAATCTCCCTTTTAATCTCCCTTTTTCAATGCCCCAAAACACGTTGGCAGCGAACGCTGTTAATGCGTTTTTCCATTTTTCATGATTTTAATAAATTGTTGAAAAAATACGTTAAATGATGTTTATGATGAACAACCCAAACTAGGAAACTTTTATGACAGTCTTACTCAAAATTAAAACCCAAGGCAACACACAAACCATTGAGGTTGCCAAAAATGTCGCTAATCAGGCGGTAAAAATTCAGCACGTCGGTGGCAACGCGGTTTATGAACTGCTCGATTTAGACACCAACGTCGCGCCACAACAGATCGTCAGCAAACGTGTTGGCAACGATTTACATATTATCTTCCAAGATTCACAAGATGAAGATTTAATTATCGCGGATTATTATAACGATCCCGCCTTAATCCAAGGCTTGGCCGAAAACGGACAATATTATCCTTACATCCCAGCCAACAGCGAAGCCACCAGTGCCATTGCGGCGTTAAATGACAGCATGCTTGCTACCGAAGTCTTAGGTGGTGACGCCATTTTTACCGGTTGGGCGCCACATTGGGGGCTGGCCGCTGCCGGCGCGGCAGCCATGGCCGCGATTGCTGTTGCCGCGGGTGGTAGCGGTGGCGGAAGCTCGTCTACGCCAAGTACACCCGCCTCGAAGAAAATTACGGATGACGTTGATCCAACGGATCTGTTGGATGAAAAGACCAATACGGATACGCGTATCGTTGTTCAAGACGATAAAAACTTAACCCCCGAAGATAAAGCGGCGGTGCTTGACGCATTAAGCAAGAACTTGGAAAACCAAATGAAACCAGATGTGATGGGCGCGTTAGGCAATGAAGATGTCCCACCACAATGGACAGATAAAGGCTTAGTGATTACTTACGCGGACGGTTCAACCGATACTATTCCGTTAGATCAATTGATTAAAGAGTTAATCACTACTGACTTGGATCCAACGGATCCCGTCGCCACCCCAGTGGAAAACAAAGAGCAGTTAACTGAGGCCGAAAAAGCCGCTGTTAAGAAAGCCGTAGAAGATGCTAATAAGGGCATTGCGGACAAAATCAAATCCGTCGTCGTGGCAGATGATGGGACCGTTACTGTCACCTATACCGACGACTCAACCGACGAGATTTCTCCTGATAAGACTGTTAAAGACTTTATCACTAAGGGCGTGGATCCGACGGACTTATACCAAGAAGAAGATGGCGAAAATCCAGCGGTAGATACCCGTGTTCCGGTTGATAGCACAACCGCGCCGAGTGACGACGAAAAAGCCGCGGTGATTGAGGCGTTAAAAGCGAATGCAGAGAACGCAGCGAAACCAGACGTGATTGCGGCCTTAGAAAACACAACAAATCCACCAAAATGGGAAGGGGATGAACTTATCATTACCTACACAGACGGTTCAACTGACAAGATCGACTTAGATCAATTGGTGAAACTGAAGATTACGAAAAGTGTGGATCCAACCGACCTTTGGGAAAACGAGGTAGACACCCGTGTCGAAGCGGTTTATCCACAGGACTGGAGCAAAGTGAACAAGGAAGAAACTCAGCGCGTGGTGGCTGCCTTGAAAGCGCGTTCTGAAAACGAAGATAAACAAGATGTTATTGATGCCTTAGACAATAAGGAAAATCCACCAAAATGGACGCCAGATGGCTTATTAATTACTTATCTGGATGGCTCAACGGACACCATTCCATTGGATCAGTTGCTGAAAGAGTATGAGCCTGTCGTGCCAGAATTGCGTGATTTGAACACCGGTGCGGTGTTGGTTTACTTGCCTGAGAAGATGGTGACAGTCGTTGTGGAGTACACGGATGAAAAGACAGGTGAACCAAAAACCCTCACTTTCACCAACGTCAATGACGGCACTTGGGTATCAAGCGAGCCGAGTATTGTTGACCTCAGTGCGGGGGACTATGCGACTATTTATGCAACGGCCGTGCAAGACGGTTCCGAAGTGAAAGCGCATTCTGAAAACTCGGTTGGCACCAAGTCAGATTACAGCCGTATCATTCAAGCCGCGCCTAACCAAGAATTTTTCGATCCATTCACGTCGGAAAGTACAGGCGCAGTTGATGAAGTCTATGCGGATTACAAACTAGATACCTTATTGAAATATAAGGCGACTTGGGAGGCAAACGGTGTAACTGTTACGATTGAAGATACTAGTGGTACCGCATCAGATGACACGTGGTTGCCGGGAAAAAGACTTAAAGTAGAAAATGGTGAAAAAGATAGCCAATATGTGATAACGGGCGATATGATCAGCAGCAGTACAAGTGACAATGTTAATATTCAAATTGGCTCTGTCCAGACGAATAATGCGGTTATCGTACACGGCGACATCAGCGGTGCACCAAATAGTGCGGTTGATACGGGCTTAATTGACTTCACCAATGGTTTCACCCAAGCTGGTGGTACCGGCTATACCGTGCGTACTGGGGTGAGATTTATGGAAGGGGCGGACTTGCTTTGGGTCGGTGCCTCTAATCCTAATGTCGATCTCTACTTTAACCCCGCCACAGGTTATAGCTTTACCCAAACTGAAGGCGCAACTCTGGTGACCCCAAGTGTGCCGGCAGCCAGCAAAGAAACCACCGGTGGATCAATGCGTTATGCTGAAGTGGTGTTTGACAATGGGGCGGGGGATAATGATGCTGGTGGTGATGACACATTGGTTGTGGAAGGCACCAGCGACAAAACGCTTGCGCAAGATCCGACAAACGCGGCGATTTACAACAGCTTAATCAGCTTGGGTGCAGGTAATGACACCATTTTAACTGGCAGTGGTACAGGCGAAACCGACTATTCAGGGATGATTCTGAATTCTAAGATTGTTGTGGCTGATGTCTATAATGAAACCTATTTTGACAATGATGCTAACGAAGGAGCGGGCGGAACATACGCATTCAGAGGCGATAATACCATTATCACCACAGGCTTGAAAGACAGCGTGGTTGAATTTGGTATGGCTTACAATAGCGGTGATGATTCGTATAGCGGACTTGATTCTGAATCAACGACCATTGTCAATGACGACACCATCAGCATTGAATATGGTACAGATAACGGCGAGTTCAGCAGTACAGGCAACCAAATCAATATGGGACACGGTGTGGATACGTTAATCTTCACAGGTACAAACCAAACCTATGTGCTTGCGGATATTTCCACCACACCAATGTCGGTTGAAACCGTGAGAATCGCCGGTGACAACAACAAGGTGACCGTGGCATTAAGCGACTTGTTAGACACTGGAGGCAATGTAAACGTCGACGTTGAAATCGGACAAGAAGGCAGAGCCATCTTCCGTATTGCCAACGAAGGTACAGACAACGAAGTCACCTTGGACGAAGCCTTTGTCAATACCGGTAGAGAAGAAGTCAGCAAAAATAACGGCACCTACGATATTTATTCGGTGACAGGTTATGACAACTTGTTTATTTACGTTGATCAAACCTTGACGATTGCTTAATCTGAGTTAACGAAAAAACGCGGTGGAAATATCGCGTTTTTTTGTTTTTTCTTACCGCGCCACTTTTCTTAATTTCGCATAATAGAACCCATCCCCCCCTTGTTCTGAGGGAAAAAACTGGACGCCGATATTTTGCTGTTCAAAGGGCAAATCTTCTAATTTCGCATTGTTATTTTCCGCCAGAAAACGGGCAATTTGTTGCGCATTTTCTTCAGGCAACACCGAACAAGTCGCATAGAGTAACACGCCATTGGGCTTTAAGGTGGCCCAAAGTGCGGTGAGAATTTGCCGTTGTAATTGGACTAATGGGGTAATATCGCTTTCTTGACGTAACCATTTGATATCAGGGTGGCGTCGGATCACACCAGTCGCAGAACAGGGCGCATCTAATAAAATACGATCAAATTGCACCGCACTTTGTTTGCCAATAATCGCTTTTGCCACGGTTGGTAACCATTGTTTAGGTTGGCTTGCATCACCGCAAATAACGAGGGCTTTTTGATGTAACCGTGCCAGATTTTCTTCCACCCGTTTTAAGCGGCTTTGTTCTACATCCAACGCCACCACCTTGGCTTGTGGCGCCAATTCTAAAATATGCGTGGTTTTCCCCCCCGGGGCGGCACAAGCATCTAAAATCAGTTCGCCATTTTGTCCTCCTAAGAGAAGAGCAGACCATTGTGCATGGACATCTTGCACGGTTAGCCATCCCTCGGCAAAATGGGGTAAATTTTGTACGGCGGTAGGGTTGGCTAAACGTAACGCATAAGGATTGCTGTCGGTAAAACTGGTTAAATCTGTTTTGGTGAATAATTGTTGGTGGTAATCTTGCGCTGAACAATGTTGTGCATTCACCCGAATCCACATTGGCGGTTTTTGGTTATTTGCCTCGATAATGTCCCGCCAGTTTGGATAGGCCTTTTTCAGTTTATTGACGAACCATTCAGGGTGATAGGTTTGCCAATGTTTATCCACCACGGCCAATAGGTTGTCTTGTTCACGTAAGAAACGGCGTAATACGCCATTAATCAGGCCACGAAAACCCTCGGATTTCAATGCTTTGGTGGCATTTACTACTTCATTAATGGCGGCATGGGGCGGAATGCGGGTGTAAAGTAACTGATACAAGCCGACCAATAATAAACAATGGACGATCCGTGTTTTGCCTTTTAGCGGTTTATCCACGAGCAAGCGAATAATCCATTCCAGACGAGGCAAAACACGACAAATACCAAAGCAGATTTCTTGTAATAGGGGCAAATCCTGTGCTTTTACTTGGCCTTGTTTTTCTGGCATGAGCGCAGAGAGGGATTTGCCTTGATCCAGCACTTGTAACATCATTTGTGCGGCGGGGGCTCTGACTTCCATGGGGTGCGAAAGTGCGGTGTTTTTGGTCGGTTTTTTTGTGTCGGTCATAACACATCCCCTACCTTAAACCAATCGGCACGCCCATTGAGAAAATCTTGTACCCACATGGGTTTTTTGCCCGCAGGCTGTAACTGGGTAATATTGAGCACGCCTTGGGCGGTGGCGATTTGAATGCCATATTTATCCACCGCAATAATGCTGCCCGCTGTTTTATCCTGATGTGGCAAACAGGTCGCTTGATGAATTTTAATACGTTCTTCTTGCCCCTGATAGGAGAGTGTGAGAAACGCCATGGGGGCCGGATTAAAGGCACGAATATTGCGTTCTAACTGTTCCGCTGACAAGGTCCAATTTAATTGCGCCTCTTCTTTGCTCAGTTTTTCTGCATAATTACTTTGGCTATCTTGTTGTTTTTCTGGGGAGAATTTCTCCGTAGTTAAATTATCCAACACCTCAATCAAGGCGGGAGGCGCCAATTCTGCCAATTTATGATAGAGCGTTGCGGCGGTTTCATTAGGCGCAATATCACAATAGACTTTGTGCAACATATCACCGGTGTCTAGCCCTACGTCCATTTGCATAATGGTGACACCCGTTTGTTTATCGCCCGCCCAAATGGCCCGTTGAATGGGTGCGGCACCACGCCAACGAGGCAAGATTGAACCATGCACGTTTAAACAACCAAACTTAGGCGCTTGTAATACCGCTAAGGGTAAAATTAAACCATAAGCCACCACTACCATCACATCCGCCTTGAGATTGGCTAATTCGGCTTGCGCCTCCGCTTGACGCAGGGATTTTGGTTGATAAATGGGTAATTGATATTGCTCGGCCAGCTGTTTGACCGGACTGGCTTGGAGTTTCTTGCCTCGGCCAGCGGGCTTGTCCGGTTGCGTGTACACCGCAATCACATTGTGTTGCGAATTTAATAGGGCTTGTAAATGTTGGGCGGCAAAATCGGGTGTGCCGGCGAAAATAATGTTCAGTTTCTGCATAGGGTAAAGTGCGACGTTATGTTAATCAAAGAGGTCATAATAATAGCCTTTTCATCTGCAGATTGCCAGATGAAAAGGCCGAAAAAAGGGTGCAATCCGGCTAAATTTGATATTTCCCTTTATCCCCAATATCAAAATGCAACGGCATACGCCATTTTTGAATGGCTAACACCGTAAAAAGTGCGGTGCAAATTACGCATAAAATTTGTAATCCTAAGGTGATTTGCATGACTTTGGTGACCCATAATAAGGCCACAAAAATCGGCATCAGGTTCAAGGCAAAAATACGGAAACAAAAATATTCTTTAAAGCAAAGTCCGCCCAAGGTCACCAAGGCTGCACCCAGAGCTAATTCTGTTTGGCCGATAATTTGGAAAAATAAGGCTAACCATGTGGAAAATTGTAATAACAGACGGAATGATTTGAGATAAATATGCAAGGATGAGGCACAAAGTAATGCTGCGGCTAACAGGCCAATTTGCGCAAATTCATAATAGGGTAAAAGTGCGGTAAAAATTGCGGCGAAAACAAAACCGCTACGATAAAGACAGACGGTCAGTTTATCTAAAACGTCCATTGGGGATTTAATGTGCGGATCAGCCATGATAATTCTCCTGATTTTGTGATCTTGATTCCAAATTGAACAAGCAATGATTGCGTTCATTCGGTTTTTCGGTAAGAGTATCACAAATTCACTTAAATGATAAAAGATAAAATGAACTGGTTTGGCTTGAGTTGTGTGCAATGTCAGCAAAAATTGGCCATAGGATCCCATGGGTTATGTAGCCGTTGTAATGCGGAGATTCGCCGTTTTGCCTATTGCGGTTGCTGTGGGGCGGAATTAATCCGTGATGAATTACATTGTGGTAAATGTTTACAGCAGGAACCGGCATGGCAACAAATGGTGATTATCGGACGCTATGCGGAACCCTTATCGACGCTGATTCACCGTTTTAAATTCCAAGGGCAATTTTGGTTAGATCGCAGTTTGGCACGTTTGTTGTATTTGGCGGTACGACAGGCCAGACGAACCCATGGGTTAACGTTACCAGATGTGATTTTACCGGTGCCACTGCATCATGTTCGCCATTGGCGACGTGGTTATAATCAAGCTGCATTATTGGCGAAATGGTTGGCTCGTTGGTTAAACATTCCTATGCGAGAAGATTTGTTATTCCGCACTAAACATACCCCTAGCCAGCGTGGTTTAACCGCCAAAGCTCGGCGTAATAATCTAAAAAATGCGTTTATTGTGCAAAAGAAGATAAAAAAATGCAATTATCGTTCAGTTTGTCTTCTTGATGATGTGATTACCACCGGTTCAACCATGAATGAAATAGCGAAACAATTACGCAAAATGGGGATACAACATATTCAAGTTTGGGGGCTTGCTCGCACATAAAATTTGCATAAAAGCCGATCTCAGCGTATCATTCCCGACTAAATAAGTAAGATTAAAGAAACGCAAGGAAAAACATGCAACAAATTAGTATTTCAGCCGCTGCACAGGCACATTTTCGTAAATTATTAGATCAACAAGAAGAGGGTACCAATATTCGTATTTTCGTAGTGAACCCCGGTACACCGAGTGCGGAATGTGGCGTGTCTTATTGTCCGACCAATGCGGTGGAAGAAACCGATACCGAAATGCAATATGACACATTTTCTGCTTTTGTAGATGAAGTGAGTTTGCCATTTTTGGAAGATGCGGAAATTGACTATGTGACTGAAGAATTGGGGGCTCAATTAACTTTAAAAGCACCGAATGCCAAAATGCGTAAGGTATCAGATGACGCACCGCTAATCGAACGTGTGGATTATGTGATTCAGACCCAAATTAACCCACAATTAGCTAGCCATGGTGGGCGTATTACCTTAGTTGAACTGACTGATGATGGCTATGCCATTTTACAATTTGGTGGTGGCTGTAATGGTTGTTCTATGGTGGATGTCACCTTAAAAGACGGTGTGGAAAAACAATTAGTCGACATGTTCCCGAATGAATTAAAAGGGGCAAAAGATGTGACCGAACACCAACGTGGTGAGCATTCTTATTATTAATTTGGCTAATATTTAGCGTAAAAGTGCGGTGAAAATTTTTGTGTTTTCTCGCACTTTTTATATAGGGTTTATTTGGCAGAAAAATAAGCTCTCGCAATTTCTTTATCTTGTTGAATTTGCTGTTTTAACGCCTCAAGGCTAGCAAATTTTATTTCATTGCGTAATTTATAGCAAAATTCAATTTGAATATTTTGTCCATATAAATTCTGATTAAAATCAAACAGATGTACTTCTAATAATTGTATTGTGCCATTAATGGTGGGTCGTTGTCCGACATTCGCAACACCTTGTACAATTTGCCCATTTTTTAATTCTGCACGTACGGCATAGACACCTTTAATGGGATTGACTTGGCGATGTAAATGAATATTGGCGGTCGGGAAACCAAGCGTACGCCCTAATTTTTTGCCATGAATCACTTTGCCCCAAATTCGATAAGGGCGACCCAATAATTTTTCAGCATCAACCAGTCGATCTTCTGCCAGTGCTTGGCGAATGGCAGTACTGCTAATACGTAATTGATCTAAGCAAAAAGTGCGGTTATTTTCCACTTCAAATCCATATTGCTGACCGGATTGTTGCAGTAATGCAAAATTGCCTTGTCGGGCTTGTCCAAAGTGGAAATCATCTCCAATGCTTAAGAATTTTACGTTGAGTTTATTGACTAATAATTCGCTAATAAAATCTTGTGCAGTTTGTTCGGCAAAAGTGCGGTCAAATTTAACACAGATAACATAATCTATGTTGGCTTGTTGAAAGTAATGTAACTTATCTCGCAATCGCATTAATCTGGCAGGGGCTTTTTCGCCTTGAAAATATTCTCTCGGTTGGGGTTCAAAAATCATCACCGCTGTCGGTAAATTTAATGCCTGCGCTTTTTCTTTTAAATGGCTTAAGATTTTTTGGTGTCCTAAATGAATGCCGTCAAAATTGCCGATGGTTAAGGCACAAGGGGGAAAGTTTGTCGAAAAATGGTTCAGGCTACGAATAAGTTGCATAGTTAATTAGGTTTATTTTTTTAGATTCTGTGTTTTATTATACGCATAAATACAAAAAAAGCCTAGCACTGGCGTACTAGGCTAAATATGTGGTCGCTACTCCGTAGCTTAACCCTACACGCAAGTGCAGGGCTTTTTGCTAATTACATCGCTTCCGTAAAGGTACGAGTAATCACATCTTGTTGTTGTTCACGCGTTAATGAGTTGAAACGTACCGCATAACCTGACACACGAATGGTTAATTGTGGGTATTTTTCAGGGTGTTCAACCGCATCTAGCAATGTTTCACGATTTAATACGTTCACATTCAAGTGCTGACCGCCTTCCACTTCAGCCTCGTGGTGGAAATAACCGTCCATTAAGCCCGCTAAGTTACGTTTTTGTGCCTCATAATCTTTACCTAACGCATTTGGTACGATAGAGAAAGTATAGGAAATACCATCTTTCGCATAAGCGAATGGTAATTTCGCCACAGAAGTTAATGAGGCTACCGCACCTTTTTGGTCACGTCCGTGCATTGGGTTTGCACCCGGTCCGAATGGCGCACCTGAACGGCGACCGTCTGGAGTGTTACCGGTTTTCTTACCATACACCACGTTAGAAGTAATGGTTAACACAGATTGTGTTGGTACGGCATTACGGTAGGTTTTATGGGTTTGGATTTTCTTCATAAAACGTTCAACTAAATCCACCGCAAGATCATCTACACGACTGTCGTTGTTACCGAATTGTGGATATTCACCTTCGATTTCAAAGTCGATAGCCACATTGCTTGCGACCACGTTACCGTCTTTATCTTTAATATCGCCACGAATTGGTTTAACTTTGGCATATTTAATCGCAGATAAAGAGTCCGCAGCCACAGAAAGTCCAGCAATACCGCACGCCATGGTACGATAAACATCACGATCATGTAATGCCATTAATGAGGCTTCATACGCATATTTATCGTGCATAAAGTGAATGATATTTAATGCAGTCACATATTGAGTCGCTAACCAATCCATAAAGTGATCGGTACGTTCCATGACTTCATCAAAGTTTAAGTATTCTGACGTAATCGGCGTAGATTTAGGACCGACTTGCATACCTGATTTTTCATCAATACCACCGTTGATCGCATAAAGCATGGTTTTCGCCAAGTTTGCACGCGCACCAAAGAATTGCATTTGTTTACCCACCACCATTGGTGATACACAGCACGCAATCGCATAGTCGTCATTGTTGAAGTCAGGACGCATTAAGTCATCGTTTTCGTATTGCACAGAAGAAGTATCAATAGACACTTTGGCACAATAGCGTTTGAAGCCTTCTGGTAACTGTTCAGACCAAAGAATAGTTAAGTTTGGTTCTGGTGACGGTCCCATGGTGTAAAGAGTGTGTAAAATACGGAAGCTGTTTTTTGTTACTAAGGTACGACCGTCTAAGCCCATACCCGCTAAGGTTTCAGTTGCCCACATTGGGTCGCCAGAGAATAATTGATCGTATTCTGGCGTACGTAAGAAACGCACCATACGCAATTTCATCACTAAGTGGTCGATTAATTCTTGTGCTTCTTGTTCAGTAATTTTACCTGCTTGCAAATCACGTTCGATATAAATATCTAAGAATGAAGAGACACGACCGAATGACATTGCCGCACCGTTTTGCGATTTAACCGCCGCTAAATAGGCGAAGTAAGTCCATTGTACAGCTTCTTGTGCGTTGGTCGCTGGATTTGAAATATCAAAACCATAACTTGCTGCCATTTCTTTGATTTTGCCTAAGGCACGATGTTGTTCAGCAATTTCTTCACGTAATTGAATCGTTGCTTGAATATCTTCGCCTGCTTCTAAACGTGGTTGTAATGAGGCAAATTGTTTAAATTTGTCTTTCATTAAGAAATCAATACCGTACAAGGCAACACGGCGATAGTCACCGATAATACGACCACGACCATAGGCATCTGGTAAACCCGTAATCACGCCTGATTTACGGCAACGTAGAATATCTGGTGTGTAAACATCAAATACCCCTTGGTTGTGGGTTTTACGGTATTCCGTAAAGATATGTTCAACTTCAGGGTTTAATTCACGGCGATAAACTTGGCATGAACCTTTCACCATTTTAATCCCACCGTAAGGGATAATCGCACGTTTTAAAGGTGCATCAGTTTGTAAACCCACGATTTTTTCTAATTTTTGGTCAATATAACCTGGTTTGTGTGAAGTAATGGTGGACGGTGTGTCACAGTCGATATCATACGGCTCGTGCGTGGCATTTTCCACTTTGATTTTTTCCATTACATCGGCCCAAAGGGTCGCCGTGGCAGGGGTCACTTCCGCTAAGAAAGATTCGTCACCTTCATACGGCGTATAGTTTTTTTGGATAAAATCACGTACGTTGACTTCAGTTTGCCAATCACCCGCAGTGAAACCTTGCCATGCTTGTTGTTGAGTTTCTGTTAATTGAGTCATTTGGATACTTCCCCTCTTTAATTAATAAACTTTTCACGATATAAAAACAAGCGAACTTGCTTTTACGACTAACCTAATGTGCGTGCGGTCGGTTCGTAAACCATTGCATTAACGCAATACAAACCCCACCACCCACAATGTTACCTAAGGTAACGGGAATTAAATTTTTGACGATAAAATGATAGACATCTAAATCCGCAAAACGTGCCGGATCCACATTAATTAATTGCCAAAATTCTGGCGAAGATCCCTGTGCGGTTAAAATACCTAACGGAATCATAAACATATTGGCCACGCTATGCTCAAAGCCCGAGGCCACGAATAAGCCAATCGGTAAAATCATAATAAAGGCTTTATCGGTTAAGGTTTTACCGGCATAACTCATCCAAATCGCAATGCACACCATAATGTTACACAAGATACCTAAGCAAAACGCCTCGCTCCAAGTGTGATGAATTTTATGTTGAGCGGTTTGCAAAATGGTTAAGCCCCATTGACCGTTTGCAGCCATTAACTGACCACCAAACCAGATTAAACTGACAATAAAAATCGCCCCAACAAAATTGCCTAAATACACCACCACCCAGTTACGTAGCATTTGTGCGGTGTTAATCCGCCCCCCGACACGGGCGACCAATGTCATGGTGGAGGAAGTAAATAATTCTGAGCCACAAACCACCACCATAATCACGCCCACGGAAAACACTAAACCGCCCACTAATTTGGTTAATCCCCAAGCAGCACCGGCACTGCCTGTTTGTGTGGTGGTATAAAAAACGAATGCCAACGCAATAAACGCCCCAGCAGAAATGGCCGATAGAAAAGAGTAGAATTGATTTTTACTGGCTTTATAGGCCCCTGCATCTTCACCAATTTGTGCCATTTGCGTTGGGCTTGCCATAACTGTTGAGCTGTTTTCTTCAGATTTCATCATTTTTAATTTTTATATTGCTATGCTACGTCTCTTGCTATGCGACGTATAAGCTAAACATTTTTTGAAAATTTACAAATTTTGTTAATTATACGGATAAACTCGCCCCAAAAGCAAAGAAATTTCATCAAACTCCGCAGAAAACTTGTTTTAGATCAAAAAGCATAACAGACCCGTAACAAGGCATTAACAAATGCCCTTAAAAATTGCAATTTCTTTCAATTTCTGCTAAAAAGTGCGGTAAGATTTTTCCAATTTTTATAAAGGACAAGGCCATGCCACAAGAAACCATTTTCAGTAACATTATCCGTAAAGAAATTCCCGCCGATATAGTGTATCAAGATGACTTGGTGACCGCATTTCGTGATATTTCACCGCAAGCCAACACCCATATTTTAATCATTCCAAATAAGATTATTCCCACGGTGAATGATGTGACCGCAGCAGACGAACAGACGCTCGGCCGTTTATTTACTGTGGCGGCTAAACTCGCACAACAAGAGGGCATTGCAGAAGACGGCTACCGCTTGATTGTGAACTGCAATAAACACGGCGGACAAGAAGTGTTTCATCTGCATATGCACCTTGTCGGTGGTGAACCTTTAGGCAGAATGTTGGCGAAATAATATGAAAAAAATTCTCCTTATTTGCACCGCACTTTTTCTGGCAGCATGTAGCTCCGTGCCGTCGTTAACCTATACGCACAAGCCGATTTTAAATATTGCAGCGGAACTCCATCCGCTGATTGAAGCCAGTGTGACGGCACAGTCCGCTTGGGTTAAAAATAAATCAAGCCAACAGATTAATGTGCAATATGATGTTTTTTGGTACGACCAAAATGGCGTGACGCAACCGGTGAGCTTACAACAAGATCAATATCGGGCAACTTTATTGCTTGCATCTGAACAACAGCAAGCCATTCATTTGAGTAAGCCAACACCGGAAAGTGTGAATTATCGGTTGTATTTGCAGTTGAAACAATAAACTATCGCAAAACTATCGTAGTGGCGTATTGCATACGCCCTATCTCACTCAAAGGTTAATACTAAGGGCGTATGCAATACGCCCCTACACATACGAATAAGGCAAATTATGTCAACCCTATTAATCGATCTTAAAGGTCAACAACTCGAGCAAGAAGAAATCGAAAAATTAGCACATCCCCTCGTCGCAGGCTTAATTCTATTCAGTCGCAATTTTTACGACCTGGAACAAATTCAAGCCCTGATTAAAGCGGTTCGGCAACGAGTGAAAAAGCCCTTATTGATCACCGTGGATCAAGAGGGCGGTCGAGTACAACGTTTTCGTGACGGTTTTACCCAACTGCCTGCTATGCAGTCTTTTGCGGAAATCGGTTTCAATCAGGAAACCCAACAACATCTGGCCTTAGAAAGCGGTTGGCAAATGGCCGCTGAAATGACGGCTTTGGATATTGATCTCAGTTTTGCTCCAGTGTTGGATTTGGGTCATCAATGTAAAGCCATTGGCGATCGTAGTTTTCACTGCGAGATTGAACCTACCATTCGTCTTGCCACCGCCTTTATTCAAGGCATGAAACAAGCAGGCATGGCGACCACAGGCAAACATTTCCCAGGGCATGGTCATGTGATAGCCGACAGTCATTTAGAAACGCCTTATGATGAGCGTCCAAGTGCGGTGATTTTTGAGCAAGATATTCAGCCGTTTCAACAGTTGATTGCCAACAATTTGCTTGATGCGATTATGCCTGCTCATGTGATCTATACGCAATGTGATGACCAACCAGCCAGTGGGTCAAGTTACTGGTTACAAACTATTCTTCGCCAACAATTCGGCTTTAACGGCGCCATTTTCTCTGATGATCTTGGCATGAAAGGGGCCGGATTTATGGGCGATTTTGTAGAGCGTAGCGAAAAAGCCTTGCGAGCCGGTTGTGATTTACTCTTGTTATGTAACGAACCTGATGGCGTGGTGCAAGTGTTGGATAACTTAAAATTGCAAGAAAATGCACCGCACTTTGAGCAACGTCAACGACGTTTACGTTCCTTGTTTAAACGCCGTTCTTTTTCATGGAATGAACTGATGAAAAGCGAACGTTGGTTAAAAAATCATAAAGACTTAACGGCCGTTCAACAGCTGTGGTTAGCACGTAACGCCTAATGATAAATTGTCAACATTATCAAACCCTGCAGTGTCAATCTTGCCAATGGATAGAAAAAGCCTATCCGTTGCAATTAGTCGATAAGCAGGCTCATTTAAAACAACAAATCACCCACTTGGATCAATCGCAATTACAGTGGTTTGATCCTTTTCCGTCTCCATTGACGGCTTTTCGCAACAAAGCCAAAATGGTGGTGTCGGGAGCGGTGGAACGCCCGATTTTAGGTATTATCAACGAGCAAAATCAAGCAGTGGATTTAACCGATTGTGAACTTTATCCCCCACATTTCGCTGATGTTTTCCCTATTCTCAAAGACTTTATTGGACGTGCAGGGTTAGTGCCATACAACATAGCAAAACAAAAAGGCGAACTGAAATTTATTTTACTCACGGAAAGCCGTTATAACGGCGAATTGATGTTGCGTTTTGTATTACGATCTGAAAACAAGATTGGGTTAATTCAACGAGAATTAGCGAAATTACAAGCAAAATTACCGCAGTTAAAGGTAATTACCGCGAATATTCAACCCCAGCATGCGGCGATTTTAGAGGGCGAAAAAGAAATTTTCCTTACTGAACAGCAAGTGTTAGAAGAGCAATTTAACCACATTCCGCTATTTATCCGTCCACAAGGTTTTTTCCAAACCAATCCAACCGTGGCAGAAAACCTTTATGCGACAGCTCAACAGTGGATAAAAGATTTCCCCGTTAATTCGCTGTGGGATTTGTTTTGTGGCGTAGGCGGATTTGGTTTACATTGTGCGAAAGCACTTAGCGAGAAAAATCCGCATGTTGAATTAACTGGTATTGAAATTTCACCGTCTGCCATTCAAGCGGCGAAAAAATCAGCGGAAAAGTGCGGTCTAAAAAATGTCAATTTTCAATCCTTAGATGCCGCTAATTTTGCCTTAAAGGATCAACAAGAAAAGCCTGATTTAGTGATCATCAATCCCCCAAGACGAGGTATTGGCAAGCCGTTAGCCCAATTTCTCAATCAAATGCAACCGCCATTTATTTTATATTCCAGCTGTAATGCGGTGAGTATGGGAAAAGATTTAGCCGAATTAAGTCATTACCAACTTCGCAAAATTCAGCTATTTGATATGTTTCCACATACTAGTCATTATGAAGTGTTGGGGTTGTTGGTAAGCATTTCTTCTGGTGAGATTGAAGAATATGTATAGAAAAATGCACTTTTCTATACATATTCATGGACGCTAATCCCGATTTAAAAATAACTCAAATAATGGGCGATTGATATAGTAGTTACTCCGTCCTATTTTTTCTTTTTCAAGTACACCAATATTCACTAATTCATTAAGGTAACTTGTGGCAGTGAGCCGAGAAACATTTAACTCATTCATAATAAATTCAATTTTGGTATAGGGGTGATTGAATAAATTATTGAGTAATTCTTGTTGATAGATTTTGGGTAACTCGGTACGGATTTTATGCTTATAATGTTGCATTAATTTTTTAATTTCATTCACTAATATGATACTAGATTGAGCCGTTTGAGTAACGCCGTCTAGCATATAAATTAACCAATTCTCCCAATTACCAGTATCACGTACTTCTTGTATATAACGATAATAATCTTGTTTATTTTTAATAAGATAGTGGCTTAAATACAGTACAGGAAGATCTAATAAATCTTGTGCAACCAGATAGAGAATATTTAAAATTCTCCCTGTTCTACCGTTGCCATCATAAAATGGGTGAATACTTTCAAATTGATGATGAATAATTGCCATTTTAACCAGTGGATCAAGGTCACTAAGCGCATTGTTATTAATAAACTCAACGAGGTTACTCATAAGATTTTGTACATCATCAGCATGTTGTGGAGGCGTATAAATAATCTCACCGAGGTTGTTTTTTAGTGATGTTCCTGGTAATCGTCTTAAGCCCGCTTTGTTTTGCTCTAAAATTTCTTGAATGGCTAAAATATCCCGTAATAAAATAATCCTTTGTGTGCGGACATGTTCAAAAGCTGCCTTTAAAGCCTGATTGTAGTTTTGTACTTCTTTTGTGGCAAGACTAACAAAGTGTTCATCAGATAATTCGGCTTTAAATAATTCATCATGTGTTGTCACTATATTTTCAATAGCAGAACTATTTTTAGCTTCTTGTAGTGCAAGGGTATTAATTAAAATCGCTTCATTGGGAATTGTCCCTACCACCCCTTTTAACTCTGCCAAAGCACGATTTGCTAACATGGCTTTTTTTAATACTGCCTTTGTTTCAAGTTGCTCTATATTTGGAAAGGGAAGAAATTGCATGGTTTATCTCTTTTTTAGTCAATAATTGTTCTTTTATTAATCGATATATATAGAAAATAGCACTTTTCTATACATGTTTTTTTAATATGTATAGAAAAGTGCTATTTTCTATACATATCCCATTTGCTCATTGTAACTTCGGACTTGTCCATTTTCTAAACCAAACAGGTAATAGCGTGGATCCCATGGCGGAGAAAATAACCAAAGCGACACCGACTGCTGTGACCAAAGAAAGATGTTCGCCTAAAATCAGCAAAGCAAGAAAAACCCCAAACACAGGTTCTAAGGCACTGAAAATAGCGGAAATATTGGCACTGACATCTTGTAAGCCTTTATTCCATAAAATATAGGCTAACCATGTGCAACCGATAGATAAATAGAGAATTCCCCAAATACCCTCAATACTTGGGGTGATTTGCCAGTTTTGGGTGAATAATAGCGTCATTGGCAAACAAGTCACCGTACCGAGTACGATTAAAATATTGGTAAATTCAACGGGTTTAAGTTCTCTCATTACGCTTTTGCTCATATATAAACAGAACGCAAAAATAAACCCACCGGATAACACCATTAAACAGCCTAATAAACTGACGTCGCCCTGTTCTTCTGATCCCAATACCACTAAAGCCACTCCAATAAAGGCAATGACGCCGAAAATAATATCAATTAATTTAAGCCGTTGTTTGAAGAATAATACGCCAACTAGCACGGTAATTAAGGGTTCTGCTCCGAGCATTGTGACGGCACTGGCGGCGGAGGTGAAAGACAGCCCGATAAATTGCAACATAAATACCGTTGGAAACACCAAACATGCAATTAGCCACATTTTTTTGACTAAATGGCTTGGAATTTTGCGATAAGCAGGAAAAAACGCAGGCAAAGAAAAAATGGCGGCAATGGCTAAACGTAATTGCACGGTAATGGCAGGGTCAAACATGTCATAACTGTATTTTCCTGCAATAAATGAACTTCCCCAAATAAGGGCAGCTAATAGTAAATAAATCATTATGTTTCTTAAATCCTCGAACCCTCACCCTAGCCCTCTCCCAAAGGGAGAGGGAACGATTTTGGGTGTTAATTAATCTATGTCAGTTCCAGTCCCCTCTCCCTTTGGGAGAGGGTTAGGGGGAGGGTCAAAACTTAATTTCTCACCAAAATATCCCGTTGTCGCACACCAAACAACATTAACATAGCAAAATAGCTCACCGCTGCCACGGCAATTAACCAAATCAACCAGTGAATACGCATAAACAAGCTCATAGCATTCCACTCCATTAAATTAGGACTAAAATACCACACCAACGATCCCATTACCACGGCAGAAAGCAAAACTTTGCTAAAAAATACCGCACTTTTTTTCGAAAAATGATACACATCGGCTTGGGCTAAACCACGATAAAGCAAATAAGCATTGAGCGTAGCTGACATGGCAGACGCAATGGCTAAACCCACATAACTAAACGGAATAGCCAATAGATTAAAGCCCATATTACTGACCATGGCAATAATCCCAATTTTCACCGGCGTTTTGGTGTCTTGTCTGGCGTAGTAACCGTTCGCCAGAATTTTGATTAGCATAAAACTCAATAAACCAGCATTAAATCCCCACAATGAAAGGGCAGCGGCTTGCACGTCATTGAGCAAAAATTGCCCACGCATAAATAACGTGAGTAACATGGGTTCTGCTAATACCGTAATACCGATCATGGCTGGTACGCCGAGTAATAAAATCATACGAACGCCCCAATCCATAGTTTGACGAAAATCCACCGCACTTTTTTGTGCATCATCACTACGATTCACATGATGACGAGCTAATGTGGGCAAAATCACGGTAGAAATCGCAATGCCAAATAAACCGAGCGGAAATTCCAGTAAACGGTCGGAATAATACAGCCAGCTAATCGATCCTGTCATTAAAAAACTGGCAATAAAGGTATCAAGCAATAAATTAATTTGACTGACGGAAACGCCGAATAACGCAGGAATCATCAGGGTACGGATTTTTTTCACACCCACATCATTCCACGCCCATTGAGGTTTAACTAATAAGCCAGCTTGACGCAAAAAGGGAATTTGAAACAGAAATTGTAGCAAACCACCGACAAAAATACCGATTGCCAACGCAAGATCAGGGCTATCTAAATGTGGCGCTAATAAAAGTGCGGTGCAAATCATGGCAATATTCAGCAATACAGGCGAGAAAGACATCACGCCGAATTTGCCAATGGTGTTTAAAATCGCCCCTGATAACGCCACAAACGTAATAAACCATAAATAAGGGAAAGTAATTTTAAGCAATAATGACGCTTGGCTAAATTTTTCCGCATTGGGTCCATCGTTAAGCCAATCCACAAACCAACCTGTCCCGAAAATGGCGGCGACAATCGGCGAAGCAATCATAGCGAATACAGTAACAAGAGTCACTAAACCGCCTAAGGTTCCCGACACTTTGGCAATAAATTCACGAGTTTTGTTGATGTCGCCTGATTTTTGATATTCCGCTAACACTGGCACAAAGGCTTGCGAAAACGCCCCTTCTGCGAACAAACGGCGTAAAAAATTCGGAATACGGTTAGCAAATAAAAACACGTCGGCGGCAGCTCCTGCCCCGATAATATTGGCAATCACCACATCTCGCACTAAACCGAGTATCCGTGAAAGTAATGTCATGCTGCTGACGATAATGCCTGATTTTAAAAGTCGTTTACTCAAAATAGGTGTTCTCAATGTAGAAATCGGAAAAAATTAGCTTAATTTTATAGAAATTTCATATTAATGCTATATTAAAACAAAAAAAACTGATAAAATCTTGCCCTACATTGTTTAAAGCGTTGCTTAACGGCTTATAGCAACCGAAAAACGGTGCCAAGATTCGGTTGTGTCTCACCGAAAACAACAAATTTACAGACAGCTCATTCTAATGTTGAATGAAAGAGCAATATTGATTAATTAACAGAAATTCTTAGGAGTTTGACCTTGGCTAATATCAAGTCAGCAAAAAAACGTGCGGTTCAATCTGAAAAACGCCGTCAACACAATGCAAGTCAACGCTCAATGATGCGTACTTACATCAAAAAAACTTATGCAGCAGTAGCAACTGGCGATAAAGCAGCTTCAGAAGCCGCTTTCGTTGAGATGCAAAAAGTCGTAGATCGTATGGCATCTAAAGGCTTAATTCACGCTAACAAAGCAGCTAACCACAAATCTAAATTAGCAGCTCAAATTAAAAAATTAGCGTAATTGTTGATTTAAAAATTAATGAAAAATAAACCGCACTTTTAAAAAGTGCGGTTTTTTTATGTGATTTTTTACGTGCTTTGATGAAAAGCACGTAACAGAGATTATAAGGAATACACAAAAATCACCAAAATCAAAATTGGAATGACATATTTCACATAGTTAAACCAAATCGTGGTGAGTTTTTCGCCGGCATTTAACTCTTGTTTGGCTTCGTCTTTTAACACAAAACCCACAAATAAAGCACAGCCAAGTGCGGTTAAAATAAACAGAATATTGCCACTGATATAATCGAAAGCGTCAAAAATACTGCGTCCGATAATGGTGACATTGTTCCATTCATTATCGCCTAACACAGAGGGAACATTGCCCAATAAGAATGTCCCGCCTAATACTAACGCAATGGATATTTTGCGGCCTAAGCGGGTTTTTTCTTGTAATGCGGTGATTAGCACTTCATAAATAGTTAATGAGGTGGTTAATGCCGCAATGATTAATAAGCCAAAGAAAATCACCGCAAAGATGGAACCGCTCCACATGTGGGAAAAGACGATTGGCAAACTTTGGAATACCAAGGTTGGGCCTGAGTTTGGCGCTACGTTAAAGGTGAATAATGAGGGGAAAATCATAAAGCCCGCTGCTAACGCAATCAGCGTATTCATTACTGCCGTAATCGAGGCGGTTTTGACCAGATTTTCTTTTTTATCTAAGTAGCTGGATAAGGTAATTAGCACACCAAAACCAAGGCTTAAGGCAAAGAAAACTTGCCCTAACACAAACACAAATAATTCTTTGGTGATTTTGGAAAAATCAGGCACCAAATAGAATTCAATCCCTTGTCCGGCGCCCGGCAAGGTGATGTTGCGTACAATCATGACCAACAAGAAAATAAACAGGATGGGCATTAAATATTTCACCGAACGTTCAATCCCGTCCATAATCCCTTTGGCTAGAATGATATAGTTCGCCAACACAAACAGGGCGGTATAACCTAAAATGGTCAACGGGCTGTTGTGAATGTAGGTGGTGAAAAATTGTGCTGTAGTGTCTGGTGTCACAGGCGAGGATAAATCCAAGGAACCGTTAATAATGCTCCCAATGTAAGTGAGTACCCAACCGCCTAATACCATGTAATAGGCCAAAATACCAAAGGAGCCTAATAATCCCATATAGCCTAAGATTTTCCAACCCGCATGAATGGGTTTACCATTCGCAGTGCCACTAAACGCATCCACCGCATTTTTGTGCATGCGGCGACCAATCACATTTTCCACTAAAATCATGGGAATACCAATGACAATCATGGCAATGCAAAACAACAAGACATAAGCACCACCGCCGTTTTCCCCGACTAAATACGGGAAACGCCAAGTCGCTCCAAAGCCCACAGTAGCGCCCGCCACCGTTAGCACATAGGTTAAACGACTTGACCATGTTTGACGTTTTTCTGTTCCATTTACCGACATAAGATTCCTCTTTCCTAGATAAAGCACACTTTCCACGATGTGATAAACATAGCGGAAAGTGCGGTTAAAATGTAATTAAAAATTAATGGGTTAAAGCTGTTTTTGGATCCACATAGTCTAAATCTAACGCATCCGTCACCCCTTTGAAAGTACAGTGACCGCCGTAAGTATTAAGGCCTTGTAACAAGGCGGGATCGGCAAGACAGGCTTTCGCAACACCGAGTTTGGCAATTTCTAAACCGTATTGTAAGGTGGAATCCGTTAAACCGAGCGTAGAGGTGCGTGCGACGCAACCTGGCATATTGGCCACGCAATAATGGATCACGCCATCTACTTCATAAATCGGATCAACGTGGGTGGTGGCTTTGGATGTTTCAAAACAACCGCCTTGGTCAATCGCAACGTCGACTAACACAGAACCTTTTTTCATTAATTTCAGATCGTCACGGGTTAATAAGTGCGGTGTTTTTGCCCCCGGAATTAACACCGCACCAATTACCACGTCTGCCTCTGGCAATAAACTAAGAATATTACCACGAGAACTGGTCAATGTTTTAATTTTCATGGAAAAAATTTGATCAATATAGGCTAAACGCGCCGCATTTATATCTAAAATGGTCACATCTGCACCAATGCCCACGGCAATTTGAGCAGCATTTAAGCCCACCACGCCGCCACCGAGGATCACCACTTTGGCTTTTGGCGTACCCGCCGTACCGCTTAATAAAATCCCTTTTCCGCCAAAGGTTTTTTGGCTATATTTGGCGGATTCTAAGGTGGCTAAACGGCCTGCAATGGAACTCATTGGCGCCAAACAAGGCAAACCGGTTGGGGTTTTAATGGTTTCATAGGCAATGGCTTGAATTTTTTTCGCAAGTAACATTTCTGTTAGCGGACGATCTGCGGCAAGGTGAAGATAGGTATAAAGAATTTGATTTTCACGGAAATAGTGGAATTCACTTTCAATCGGCTCTTTCACCTTAATGATCATCTCACTTTTGGCAAAGAGCGTGGCTTTATCCGTTAATGTGGCACCGGCAGCTTGATAATCTGCGTCGCTAAAACCAATTTCAGCCCCCGCATTATGTTCAATGTAAACCGTATGACCCGCCTCTACATAGGCTTGTACGTTGGCGGGGGTTAAGCCCACACGGTATTCTTGTACTTTGACTTCTTTTGGACAACCAATAATCATAATTTCCTCCTGAACGGAATGTTACTGACAAATAGTTTAAATAAGGATGTCATATTTTCTTAACATCTGAGTAACATTATAAAACGTCAAAAGAGAAATTAATGTGAAGTAGATCACAAATTCTGAAATTAATCGCTAAATATTGATAAGCTAATAATATATTGTATTGATCATCACAATATAATTAAGAATTAAATTCTTCTGCGACGACGGTGGAAATTCTGGCTTGCCTTGCTTTTGGTTGCTTTTACAGGCAACGTCACGGCAGAATGTTCAAGGCGTTTAACACGGCGAAAATGACCTAAAAAATAATGTACGGAGCTAGCGAGAATCACGCCGGCTAAGAAAATAATCAATAATTCGCCATATAATTGGTGAAAAATCTGGTTAATTTTGCTTTGCGTGGTTTGTCTGTATTTCGCATCAAAGGTCACCCGTAAAAAGCCCTCTAAGCCATTGGCGGAATAAATGGGTTCCACGATTTGTTGGGTGAGTTTGTCATCATTCGATTTGTCGGTGAAGGTTGGGCCATGGTTACTTTGCGCCAATAATGCGCCATTGGTGGCGTATAATGAGGCATCAAGGACAAAATTTTCTTTGGTGAGATTATCCAAATTTTCACTTAATTTGTCTGTATTCGCATTATTGACTAACAGCATGGAAAAGAAGTTGGTTTGTTGGCGAACCAATAAATGCGACAAATTGGCCACTTGATTAACACTGGCTAATTGTGAGCCGATTTGAAATTGTTTCACGCCAAATAAAATCACCCCCACCACGCCGAGGCACAAGCCAACAATTAGCAAGAGTAAACTTGATTTGACCAGTTTCTGTTTAACGATTTGCAAGTTATTTACCCAAAATAATGTAGAATATTGTATGATTGTAACATTCCAATAAAAAATTAACAGGATTTCTTATGCAAACAGTTCTTGAAAAATTGTCGCCTTTTCCCACCGCACTTTTAAGCGATCAACCGGTGGCAGAAAAAAGCGGTTATTCTATTTTATTTAGCCCTGATTTACGCCATGAAAAATTACTGGCATGGCAACAAAAGTGCGGTGAAAATTTTCAGATTTTTGACGGTTGGGAAATCGCCGGCAATAGCGTGCTGTTAATTCAAGGCGAATTTAAGCCTGAATTTATTGCTTATGCCCATGAATTACAACTAGACGCAGCGGTGATCAACTTTCATGCTAAATTAAGCCAAGCGGGCTTGTTGGTGATGGATATGGATAGCACGGCGATTAAAATTGAATGTATTGATGAAATTGCCAAACTGGCCGGCACGGGGGAAGAAGTCTCTGCCATTACGGCGGCCGCCATGCGAGGTGAATTGGATTTTGAACAAAGTTTACGCCGTCGAGTAGGTACCTTAAAAGGCACCAAAGAAAGCATTTTAAGCGAAGTTCGCCGCCATTTACCCTTAATGGAGGGGTTAAAAACCACCCTCACTGAATTACAAAAACAGGGCTGGAAAACAGCGATTGCCTCTGGTGGCTTTACTTATTTTGCGGATTATTTAAAAGACTTGCTCGGTTTAGATTATGCGGTCTCGAATCAATTTGAGATTGTGGATGGCGTGCTGACTGGCAAGGTTAAAGGCGATATTGTGCATGCCCAATATAAAGCCAATGTGTTACAACAATTAACCCAACAATTTCAGATTGATCCGCAAAATACCGTGGCCATTGGTGATGGTGCCAACGATCTTGCCATGATGAGCGTTGCGGATCTTGGCGCCGCATTTCATGCCAAACCAAAAGTACAACAACAGGCGCAAGTTGTGGTAAACTTTGCGGATTTAACAGGGTTACTGTGTTTACTCAGTGCCAACGATCATATTGCTAATTTAAATCAATAGGAGAATAAAAAATGCCATCATTTGATATTGTATCTGAACTCACTATGCACGAAGTGCGTAATGCGGTGGAAAATGCCAACCGTGTATTAAGCTCACGCTATGATTTCCGTGGCGTGGAGGCCGTTATTGAACTGAATGAAAAAAACGAAAGTATCAAAATTACCTCAGAATCGGATTTCCAACTGGAACAGTTGTTAGAAATTCTTATCGGTTCTTGCGTGAAACGAGATATTGACAGTACTTCGTTAGATGTGCCAACGGAAAGCGAACACCACGGCAAATTGTATTCCAAAGAGATTAAATTAAAACAAGGTATCGAAACCGACATGGCGAAGAAACTGGTGAAATTAATTAAAGACAGCAAAATCAAAGTACAAACCCAAATTCAGGGCGAACAAGTGCGTGTTACCGGAAAATCTCGTGATGATTTACAATCTGCCATTCAATTAGTCAAAGGGGCCGAGCTAGGACAACCGTTCCAGTTTAATAATTTCCGAGATTAGGGTATTTCGCTTTTTTGTTAAAGATAAGAGCGTGCGGTTAAAAATATTTCAATTTTTGACCGCACTTTTTTTGTAAATTTTTTGTAAAAATAGCCCAACTTTTTTTAAAAATATGACAGAGATCACATTTTTTTAATAAAATTTGGAGTAAAATTTCTTTTGCTGTAAGGGAATAAATTAAAACTTCAAATATTAAGGAGATTATTATGAGTACTCTCAATTATTTACAAAAAATCGGACGTGCCTTAATGGTGCCAGTGGCGGCATTGCCAGCTGCAGCATTGTTAATGGGCGTGGGGTATTGGCTTGACCCTGATGGTTGGGGCGGCAATAGTCAACTGGCGGCATTGTTGATTAAATCGGGCGGCGCCATTATCGATCAAATGCCGTTCCTCTTTGCCATTGGTGTGGCCTTTGGTATGTCAAAAGATAAACACGGTTCAGCGGCATTGTCAGGATTAGTCGGTTACTTAGTGGTAACGACCTTGCTTTCCCCAGGTGCGGTGGCCCAATTACAGGGTATTCCAGCGGATCAAGTGCCAGCCGCCTTTAATAAAATCAATAACCAATTTATTGGGATTTTAGTCGGGGTCATTTCGGCGGAATTGTATAATCGTTTCCACACCGTCGAATTGCCGAAAGCCTTGGCATTCTTTAGCGGTAAACGCTTAGTGCCGATTGTGGTGTCATTGGTGATGATTCTGGTGGCCTTTGTGCTACTTTACGTCTGGCCAGTGATTTTCGGTGGTTTAGTGTCTTTCGGGGAATCCATTAAAGATATGGGTGCAACGGGTGCGGGTATTTATGCGTTCTTTAACCGTTTGCTCATTCCTGTGGGCTTACACCATGCGTTAAATTCCGTGTTCTGGTTTGATGTGGCCGGTATTAATGATATTCCGAATTTCTTAGGTGGCGCACAATCCTTAGCCGACGGCAAAGCGGTTGTCGGGGTAACGGGGATGTATCAAGCCGGTTTCTTCCCTGTGATGATGTTCGGTTTGCCTGCTGCTGCCTTGGCCATTTATCACAGCGCTAAACCGGCCAAAAAAGCACAAATTGCCTCCATTATGTTTGCGGCGGCTTTGGCTTCTTTCTTCACCGGTATCACAGAACCCCTTGAATTTGCCTTTATGTTTGTGGCGCCTGTGCTTTATGTGGTGCATGCCTTATTAACTGCCGTGTCGGTCTATATCGCGGCTAGCATGCACTGGATTGCCGGTTTTGGTTTCAGTGCGGGGTTAGTGGATATGGTGCTTTCTTCACGCAATCCGTTGGCGGTGAACTGGTATATGTTAATCGTGCAAGGTTTGGTTTTTGCTGGTATTTACTATGTGTTATTCCGTGCCGTGATTAAAATGTTTAACCTCAAAACGCCGGGTCGTGAAGAGGATGAGGTGGCAGAAAACGTGGTGACAACAGGGGATCAACATGCGAATCATGACCAACAAGCCGTATTGTTCGTGCAAGCCCTTGGGGGTAAAGAAAATCTCAGCAATATTGATTATTGCACCACCCGATTACGTTTAACCGTGCAAGATATGACAAAAATCAATGAAAACCAACTTAAAGCGCTAGGTTCGAAAGGTGTGGTTAAATTGGGTGAAAATGGTCTGCAAGTGATTCTCGGTTTAGAGGCAGAATTTATTGCGGAAGCCATGAAAAAAGTCAGTTAATTAAGCTGAAATCGACAGCAATGCCCTGTGGAATAACAGGGCATTTTTTTATCTGGCTTGTAAGAAATTCTGCAGAATTTCTGCAGTAAAGGCTTTGCGTAAATAAAAGCCTAACGGCAAAGTGTCGATCAGTTCGCCATGTTTGCCAATGCCTTTTGTGAGCGCTCGGCTATTGGCGCCTTTGGGTCGTAGCTGCAACACTTCACCCAAGGTGGCATTAATCTGTTCGACTTGACCAAGAACAATATATTCCATTAATTCTTCCCAATCTTGTCGAAGTCGTTGTTCTTGTTGTGGGTTCGGTTGCCATAGAATCGGCTGACCAATATAACGCTCGGCCAGTGGAATAGACCGTTCGCCTTGCACAGGAATCCATAACACTTTACTGAGTTTATGTTTTACATGTGAATGTTGCCAGTCCACACCAGAATTTTGTACTAACGGCGCAAGGCTAACAAAAGTGGTTTCTAACGGATAGCCTTGTGCATTAATGGGAATGGTTTTTAACTCAATGCCCAAATGTGCGAAATCTTGCTCGGGCTTACTGCCAGCTTTGGCCCCTAAAGCGGTTTCAATTAGCTGACCAACCCAACCTTTATCCCGTTTTAAATCTGCAGGCACGCTTATGCCCAATTCCTCTGCCAATTCGGCAAAGGTTAAGCCGGCAATGGCATTGGCACGTTGCAATAGGGCTTGTTCGGTGAGTGGGGAGCTGATTTTTTTCATATCAAAGTGCGGTGTATTTTTTCAATAATTTTTGTTTCACATATTCCACGCCCTTATTCACATAAGGGATCTGTTCTAAATCTAAGAGATAACGTTTTGTCGGTAAACCGCCACCAAACCCCGTGAGTTGGCGATTTTTGCCTAGGATTCGGTGACAAGGAATAATAATGCTAATCGGATTACGCCCCACAGCCCCGCCCACGGCACGTACCGCTTTAGGCTGATTGATTTGTTGTGCGAGTTCCGCATAGCTTAAGGTTTGACCATAGGGAACTTGACGTAACGCTTGCCAAATCCGTTGCTGAAATGGCGTGCCTTGTGGCGCAAAGGGAATATCCGCAAAGGTTTCCGGTTCGCCTTGAAAATAGCGGTCAAGTGCGGTGCAAATTTGTTGAAAAATCGCTAAATCAGGTTGATATTGCCAACGTGGATTGGGGGCAATTTGTTCAAGCTCAAAGTCTAAATGAGTGAGCTGATGATTTTCCGCTAAGATTAATAGCTTACCAATGGGAGAAGCATAATAGCAATAGTCGATCATGGTGATTCAATAAAAAAGGGCGTAAAAATTACGCCCGATTATATGCTAATTTGTGATCAATTAGAAACGATAGTTTACGTTTAAGCCGTAAAGGTTGGCAGTGGCTTTTACTTTCACATCAGTCACGATTTTACCAGCAGAAGTGATAAGTTCTTCTTTAAAGCTATTGTTTGAACCACGTAAGTGAGCAAAACCAACATCAACAGAAAGATCCGGGGTAAAACGATAGGTTGCTCCTAGGCTGTACCATACACGGTTAGTATCTGGAATTGAGATAGAATGATGTTCATTTGCCGCGGTTTCATCATAGGCAATACCCGCACGTACAGTTAATGCGTCAGTTGCGTTATAGGTGGCACCCAAGGCTAAACGAGAACTATCACGATATTTTTCGGTTTTTTGGAATAATTCGTTACCAGAAGAACCTACCGCACGTAATTCTTTAAATTTAGACCATTCAGTGTATTTCCAGCTATAGTGGAAAGCAAATTTATCCGTCACTTGATGGAAACCTGATAATTCCCAGTACGCTGGCAATGGTAAAGTTAATGAACCTGATTGATTACCTTGAGATAACGTGTAATCTGGTGTAATTCTTAATGCTTCGCCACCATCGCTATATTCACCGGTAAAATCAATATCGATTTTAGAATGGTAAGCTAAACCAAAACGGCTATTTTCAGTGACTTGCCACATTAAACCGGCATTCCAACCAAATCCCCATTTATCACCTTCGATTTTACGTAAGGTAGCAGAAGATGGATTGGCTGCAGCTGTTTGGGCGGATGCAATGGCTTGCTGTGCTGCCGATTTGTAGCCTGCTGCCGCAGCGTAATCGCCCCCTTGTGCAGCGGCTGTGGCGTAGGCTGCATTGGTTTGGGCCGCAACAAGATAAGGTGCAGCGGTTAATGAGCCTAAACGACGCTCAATGATGGCATCTGCATAAACGGCATTGACACCTAAACCTAAGGTTAAACTATCTAATACTTTATAAGAACCGCTTAAATTAAAGTTTAAGGCAGTTAAATCGGTTTTTCCTGCGATAAAGCCAGCAGAATAGTTATCATCATATTCTGTTGCTAAACCATAGTTCACATTTAATCCCCCACCGATTGCAAATTTATCGTTGATCGGGGCAACAAAATAAATGTTAGGCACGAGCGCACCTTTCGCAATGTCTTTTGCGTTCGCATTAGTATCGGCACCTGTGCCATATAATGTAGTACCCTCAATATCAATATTTGGATCCACATAAATTGCACCTAAAGAGAGTTCAGTGCGTTTAAATAAACTCATTAATGCTGGGTTGGTGGCTACCACACCCGCGTTATCCGCAATCGCCGCTTCACCCGCATAAGCACGGCCTAAACCAGAGGTTGAAATTTCCGCTAATTGGAATGCTGCGGCATTGGCTGCGCCTGTAGCGGCCAATAAAGCAGAGGATAATAAGGTTTTAGTAAAAAGATTTTTCATGGATTTTCCTAGTAAATAGTTAACATTTCTGTAAAAATTAGTCGAATTCTAATTAACTCAACAAGATAGTTCAATCTTTTTTGCCCATAACGTAGCTGTTCCGACCAGTCGTCAGAAAACGCATTACAGCGTAAATCATTAGTGATAAACTTAGCTGAAACGATTAATGTTTGTGAATATAAAGAGGAAAAACAATGTCGAACAATTTAACCCAACGAATTGAACAAACCAGTCGCTGTGGTTCAAAAACAAAAGCCAACGGCTTTTTTGATGGTACAGAAAGTGCGGTGAAAATTTCACAAGATTTTACTAATCAACAAGCAGCAGAACAAACCTTAGCTTATTTCACGCAACAGGCGAGAGCGGTAGAAAGCGAGCCTTGTGAAATACAAAGCAACATTCAACCTAATGAAAATGGGGTGGTGTTAACCATGCAAATGCAATTTTGTTGTGAAGTGGAGGCGGTGTTATTTCAAATGAAGATAGCATGATCTTATGTATTTTTCGGTGTTTTAATTCGAATTTGATCTAAAAAATTTTTTCAAAAAATATTGTAAATGTTCAAATTATCGTGTTAAATCACTGTTAAATGTAAGGGTTTATTTTTTAGGTTTTTTTCTATGTGTCAATTGTTGGGAATGAATTGTAATACGCCAACGGATATCGTGTTTTCCTTTGAGGGATTTCGGCGTCGTGCGGGACTGACAGACAGTCATTCTGACGGTTTTGGGATTGCTTTTTTTGAGGGCAAAGGCGTACGCATTTTTCGTGATAATCGTCCCGCCGCCTTGTCGCCGATTGGGGATTGTGTTAAACAATATAACATAAAGTCATTAAACGTAATTGCCCATATTCGCAAAGCCACCCAAGGCAGCGTGGATATTGAAAACACGCACCCGTTTATTCGGGAAATTTGGGGCGAAAATTGGGTGTTTGCGCATAACGGCAATTTGCACGATTTGCCCGATATGACGGGCAGTTTTTGTCAGCCGATAGGTTCGACTGATTCTGAAGCAGCGTTTTGTTATATGGCGGAAGTGTTAAAAACACGTTTTCAGCGTAAACCCTCTGAACAAGAAATTTTTTCAGCAGTGCAAGAAGTGACGGAATTTTTATCTCAACACGGCACCTTTAACTTTATCCTGTCGAATGGCGAATGGATGATTGGCCATTGTTCTACCAACCTCCATTATTTGACCCGTCAAGCACCTTTTGGTAAGGCACAACGTATTGATGACGAGGGCGTGATTGACTTTAATGATTACGCCAAAGAGGGCGATAAGGTCACAATTATTACCACTTTCCCATTAACCAAAGATGAAAAATGGACAAAAATGCTGAGTGGCGGTTTTGTGTTTTTCAAAGATGGCGCAAAAGTGAAAGAAATTATTGGCGTAGAAAAAGCGATTATTGATGATGGCACCTTGGGCGATCGTCAGGTCAATGAATGTGTATAACATTTTCGGTGAGTATCCGATAAGAAAAAGAGGCATAAATGTTCGTTTATGCCTCTTTTTATCGGTGAATTGTCTTGTCTAAAAAATAGACGGCGGGATGTGCGGTATTTTATTTTCTTCATATTGTTTTTCTATCTGATTAATAAATAAAGATAAATTTTGTTATTTTGCACCGCAGTTAATTTTTCTTTTAGGTTATCATTGAAACTGTCACAATTTTATCCACAGCCAGAGAGAATAAATGTGCCATCTTCTTTGAATTTAACCGATTTTGTCAACCTGTACAGGTGGAATTGTGTATGATTCTGTGGAAAAGTGCGGTGTCATTTACGCCTGATTTTTTATGCTGGATCTTTAAGCAAAAAGCCCAAATGCCTTGTCTAATAAAATGTTTTTGTGCGATAAATGAATTTATCTTTTTTTATTCAAGGCTTTTCCCCATGTTATACACCGCGTTATACACAAGGCCAAGAAAATGCGCTGATGAAGATAAAAAGAGATAGAGTATTGGCTAAAATCACAGATTGTGCCATAATCCAACACAATACATTCAGATTAGCTAATTTTAAGGATAAACGATAGTGATCGATAGCGATGGCTACCGTCCCAATGTGGGTATTGTCATTTGTAATCAAAAAGGGCAAGTGCTTTGGGCAAAAAGGTACGGACAAAATTCGTGGCAGTTTCCGCAAGGGGGGATCAATGATAATGAAACGCCTGAGCAGGCCATGTACCGTGAATTATATGAAGAAGTGGGATTAACCAAAAAAGACGTTCGTATTGTTTGTTCCTCTCGGCACTGGTTACGTTATAAGCTACCGAAACGTTTGTTACGTCATGACAGTAAGCCGATTTGCATTGGACAAAAACAAAAGTGGTTTTTGTTGCAGTTAATGAGTGATGAACAAGCACTTAATATGAATTGCAGTAAAACCCCTGAATTTGATGGTTGGCGTTGGGTGAGTTTTTGGTATCCGGTGCGTCAAGTGGTGTCTTTTAAGCGTGAAGTGTATCGTAAAGCCATGAAAGAATTTGCTTTGGCGTTATTTGATCCACATAAAACGGATGTGCTGTTGGTTAATTCTAAAGTGACAGCAAAAGAAAAGGCGTCAGACAGCGTGCAAGAGATGCCGAAAGAAACCGCAAAAGACAACCCGAAAGAGAGAGCAAAAGGCATGCCAAATCGGTCGCCTTATTACCATAAATCTCAACAAAAAACCAAGAAAAAACGGAGATATTAAGATGTTATCATTTTTACTGATTTGCCTCGCCGTGGGCTGTGTGGTCGGCTTTCTCGCTGGCTTATTTGGGATTGGCGGTGGCTTAGTGATTGTGCCGGTGTTGGTGTATTTATTGCCCATGATGGGGATTCCTGATCCGATGTTGATGTCAGTGGCTTTGGGAACATCATTCACTACGATCATTATTACAGGTGCTTCCTCCGCCTATAATCATTACAAATCGGGTAACATTGTGTGGCCATCCTTAAAGATTTTTGCGCCCGCTATTATGGTAGCCACTTATTTAGCCAGCTTTTTTGTGAGCCAGCTGCCTAAAGCCTATTCCAGTAAAATTTTTGCTTGTTTGGTCGTGTATTTAGCGATCAAAATGATCTTGTCTGCGAAATCCAAAATGCAAAATAAACCCTTAACCACGCAATCTGCGATTATTGGCGGTGGCCTGATTGGCATTGCCTCCAGTTTTGCGGGCATTGGTGGCGGTGGTTTTATTGTGCCATTCTTAAATGCAAGAGGCTATGAAATGAAACAAGCCATTGGCTCTTCCTCTTTTTGTGGTATGTTGCTCGCAACATCGGGATCCTTAAGTTATATTTCCAGTGGTTGGCACTTAGAGAATATGCCTGATTGGTCACTTGGTTATGTGTATTTACCCGCCGTGTTAGGCATTACGTTAACCTCTATGTTTACCACCAAATTAGGTGTGATGGTGACCAATCGCTTACCGGTGGCGACCTTAAAACGTTGTTTTGCGGTATTTTTAATTTTTGTGGCATTAAAAATGTTAATTAGCTAATTCAAAAGGGAATTTATGCACGATTTTATTCATTTACCTTATATTGACCCCGTTGCCCTTTCACTGGGTCCGATCCATTTACATTGGTACGGTGTGATGTATTTATTGGGCTTTGGCTTTGCCTATTGGCTCGGTATGCGACGGGTTAAACAGTCGCCACACACGTGGAATACCGATCAATTCGATCAACTGCTTTATGGCTGTTTTGCCGGCGTGATCTTAGGTGGTCGTATTGGCGACGTGTTCTTTTATAGTTTTGACAAATTCCTACAAGATCCGCTGTATTTATTCCGAATCTGGGAGGGCGGCATGTCGTTCCATGGTGGATTAATCGGGGTGATTGTAGCCATGATACTCATATCCATACGCCAAAAACGCAGCTTCTGGCAAACCGCCGATCTGATTGCACCGCTCGTGCCATTTGGTTTAGGCTTAGGCCGTTTAGGCAATTTTATTAACAATGAATTATGGGGTCGCCCCGTTGAAAATCTGGACGCCGTGCCTTGGGCCATGTTCCCCTATGGCTATCAAGGTGACATTCCCTTGCACCCCTCACAATTATATGAGGCGATATTAGAGGGCGTGGTGTTATTTGTGATTTTAAATTTATTTATTCGTAAGCCACGTCCAATGGGCGCCGTGTCAGGGTTATTCTTGATTGGTTATGGCTGTTTCCGTTTCTTGGTGGAATATGTGCGAGAAATCGATCATCACGTGAATACGGCGCAAGATCTGATTACCCGTGGTCAGTTGTTGTGTTTACCGATGATTATCGGCGGGCTGATGATTATATGGTGGGCGTACCGTAAAAGTGCGGTGAAAAAGTAAGGAATTTTTATGCGACAATATTTAAATTTATGCCAACGTATCATTGATAAAGGCACTTGGATTGAGAACGAACGAACAGGCAAACGTTGTTTAACCGTGATCAATGCCGATCTGGAATATGATGTAGCGAATAACCAATTTCCGATTATTACCACAAGAAAAAGCTATTGGAAAGCCGCCATTGCTGAATTTTTAGGTTATATTCGTGGTTATGATAATGCCGCCGATTTTCGTCAATTGGGTACAAAAACTTGGGACGCCAATGCCAATGAAAATCAGGCTTGGTTAACTAATCCGAATCGTAAAGGTACCGACGATATGGGCCGAGTTTATGGTGTGCAAGGCAGACGTTGGCAAAAGCCAAACGGCGAAACTGTGGATCAATTACGTAAAATCGTCAATAATTTAAGTAAAGGCATTGATGACCGTGGTGAGATTTTGACCTTTTTAAACCCTGGTGAAATTGAGCTTGGCTGTTTACGTCCTTGTATGTACAGTCACACATTCTCTTTGTTGGGGGATACTCTTTATTTAACTAGCTATCAGCGTTCTTGTGATGTGCCATTGGGTTTGAATTTTAATCAAATTCAAGTGTTTACGTTCTTAGCATTAATGGCACAGATTACCGGTAAAAAAGCCGGCAAAGCCTATCATAAAATTGTAAATGCGCATATTTATGAAGATCAGCTTGAATTAATGCGTGATGTGCAGCTAAAACGTGAGCCGTTTCGATCACCTAAGTTAGAGATTAATCCAGAGATTAAAAGCCTTGAAGATTTAGAGACTTGGGTGACGATGGATGATTTTAAAGTGGTGGGGTATGAGAGTCATGGGGCGATTAAATATCCGTTCAGTGTTTAACGGATTTCGCCGTTGGCGACCGTACTTTCTTTTGCTTGTGCAAAAGAAAGTAGGCAAAGAAAAGCACACCCCGACTTCACCGCTTTTCTGAGCTTATTTGGTATTTTCTTCACGCTAAATTTTGAACTCGCTACGCTCAGACAGGCAAAATTTAGCTAAAAATACCAAAACGCTCAGGCGGTTCAGACGGGGCCCCAGTTTTTGATCGAGCGTAGGTAAGAGTGCGGTGAGAAAATAGGTATTTTTTAAGCTACGGGCTACGGAGTAGCGTTTCCATGCTTAACCTAGTACGAGAGTACTAGGTTCTACCACGAAATACACCTAGCCCTTGCGTACTAGGTTAAATACAGTAAAGCTACTCCGTAGCTTGCACTGAATTTTGTTATTTCACCAATGGGGTCCCCATGTTTGCCGCCTGAAAATACTTTAATTTGTAGGAAAATGGCGTCTGTCTGAGCGAAGCGAGTTCAGCCATTTTCCGTTAAGCAAATTAAAGTATTTTCAGGAAACAAGGCAAAGTTGGGGCGTGCTTTCTTTTTGCTTACTTTTGCTTTGCACGAGCACAAAATCCAAAGGATTTTGAACGTTGGCTATGCCAACGGCCCGAAGGGCGAGCGTAGCGAGTAAAGAAAAAGTAAGTCGCCAACGGCGAAACCCGATTTAAAATACAAAGACAAATGATGAAAGAAAATCAAATTCAAACCCAACACCAACTCGATCAACATTTCATTCAACACGCCCTCGATCTCGCCCAAAAAGCCCAAGATCTCGGCGAAATCCCCGTGGGTGCCGTCCTCGTTGACGAAAACAACCACATCATCGGCGAGGGCTGGAATCAATCCATCACCCACAACGATCCCACCGCTCATGCCGAAATCATCGCATTACGTCAAGGGGCAGAAACTATCCAAAATTACCGCTTACTCAACACCACACTCTATGTCACTCTCGAACCCTGTACCATGTGTGCCGGTGCCATTTTACACAGTCGCATTAAACGCCTTGTTTTTGGTGCATACGATTACAAAACTGGGGCTGTAGGTTCACGTTTTCATTTCTTTGATGATTATAAAATGAACCATGTTTTAGAAATTACAGGGGGCATTTTAGCGGAAAAGTGCGGTGAAAAATTGAGTGATTTTTTTAAGCAAAGACGTGAGCAGAAAAAACAGCAAAAATTGCTACAACTAGATAATTAAGAAAAATTGTTTAGATTTTACTCTGCTTGTCAAACTAAAGAAAATAACTTAGAATCAGAATAAATATAAATTGTAGGGTTTCAAACCGTGGCTACCGTTAGGAAAATTGTGAATGGTGTTGTCTTTGAATGGGATAGCGATAAAGAAAAATTGGTATTCAACCAACATGATATTCACTTTGAAGAATGTATCACCGTATTTAATGATGTGAATTGTGTGACGGTTGAGGATAACCGCTTTAAGTATGATGAGAACCGTTATATCACCATCGGATTAAGCGTTAAGGCTCGATTATTAGTGGTAGCTTGGGCCGAAAGAGAAAACCATATTCGTTTAATTACAGCAATAAAGGCAGATAAAAGATATGAGCAAAAATACAGAAATAGATAAAGGCTATTTTGATGACTTTGATATTGAACATGCGACTATTATTCAGCACCCTTTAGTGGCAAAAGTACAAACTACATTGCCAACACAGTTACTAGAGAAAGATGTTAGCGATTGGTTACAGCGTCAACCAGCTACTAAAATTCATCAGGTTAATGAATTAATTCGTAATGTGATGTTGCTGGCGAGTTGATGTGTTGTTATCTTCGCATAGATTTGCAGTTTACTTAGCAAGTAAATGCACTATATCCCTTTCTTTTAAGTATGTAATTTAGGTTTAATCTTTCCTTATTTCAGCGTATAATGCGTGCATTCCTTTGTATTAATTTTGGTTAATACGCTCTCTTTTATGTAAATTTATAAATTGGTAAAAATATGTCAGAACAAGTTGATTACAAAAATACCTTAAACCTACCTGAAACAGGTTTTCCAATGCGTGGGGATTTGGCGAAACGTGAACCCGCTATGTTAAAAAATTGGTACGATAAGCATCTTTATAGCAAAATTCGCCAAGCAGGCAAAGGCAAGAAAACCTTTATTTTGCATGACGGCCCTCCTTATGCAAACGGCACAATTCATATCGGTCATGCGGTGAACAAAATCTTAAAAGATATGATTGTCAAATCCAAAACCGCATTAGGTTATGACTCGCCTTATGTGCCGGGTTGGGATTGTCACGGCTTGCCGATTGAGTTGAAAGTCGAGGGCTTGGTGGGTAAGCCGAATCAGAATGTCACGGCGGCTGAATTTCGTGCGGAATGCCGTAAATATGCCACTGAACAAGTAGAAGGTCAGAAAAAAGATTTTATCCGTTTGGGCGTGATTGGGGATTGGGATAATCCTTATTTAACCATGAATTTTGCGACCGAGGCGAATATTATCCGTGCGTTTGGTAAAGCGGTAGCGAATGGACACTTATACAAAGGGGCAAAACCGGTATATTGGTGTTTAGATTGTGCCTCTTCGCTTTCCGAGGCGGAAGTCGAATATGAAGATAAAACCTCACCGTCTATTTATGTAAAATTCCAAGCCGCCGATGAAAGTGCGGTGGAAAAAGCCTTTAATTTAACTGAAAAAGGGCAAGGCAAATTATCCGCAGTGATTTGGACCACAACCCCTTGGACCATTCCGTCTAATAAAGCCATTGCGTTGAATGCAGAATTTGACTATCAAATCGTGCAATTCGGTGACGAACGCTTGATTCTGGCCAAAGAACTGGTGGAATCAGTGGCGAAAGCCATTGGCGTAGAAAGTTGGAAAGTACTTGGTTCTGCCAAAGGTGCCGATCTGGAATTATTGCCATTCAATCACCCATTTTATGCCTATCAAGTGCCGTTTATTTTAGGCGATCACGTTACCTTAGACGGCGGTACGGGTTTAGTGCATACTGCACCAGATCATGGTCAAGACGACTATGTGGTGGCGCGTCAATATGATATTGGCATGGCTGGATTGGTTGGCAATGACGGTAAATTTATCAGTTCAACAGAATTTTTTGCTGGTCTTGGCGTGTTTGAAGCCAACGGCAAAGTGTTAGAAAAATTAGACGAAGTGGGGGCATTACTCAAATTAGAAAAAATCCGCCACAGCTACCCACATTGCTGGCGACACAAAACCCCAGTGATTTTCCGTGCCACCCCACAATGGTTTATTGGTATGGAAACCAAAGGGTTACGTCAACAGGCATTAAGCGAAATTAAAAAAGTCCGTTGGATCCCAGATTGGGGTCAAGCGCGTATTGAAAAAATGGTGGAAAACCGCCCAGACTGGTGTATCTCACGTCAACGTACTTGGGGTGTGCCGGTGGCGTTGTTTATTCATAACGAAACCGAACAATTACACCCACGCACGCAAGAATTAATTGAACAAGTGGCAAAATTAGTGGAACAAAACGGCATTCAGGCTTGGTGGGATCTCGATCCAAAAGACTTGCTTGGTGACGATTCAGCACATTACCACAAAGTACCAGACACCCTTGATGTGTGGTTTGACTCGGGATCCACCTATTCTGCGGTAGCGCCACATCGTCCTGAATTTGGTGGTAATGAACCGGATATGTATTTAGAGGGTTCCGATCAACATCGTGGTTGGTTTATGTCATCGTTAATGCTTTCCACGGCAACGGACAATAAAGCCCCTTATAAACAAGTGCTGACCCATGGTTTCACGGTGGATGGTCAAGGTCGCAAAATGTCAAAATCTATCGGCAATATCGTCACCCCACAACAGGTGATGGATAAATTCGGTGGTGATATTTTACGCCTTTGGGTGGCCTCCACAGACTATACCGGTGAAATGACGGTTTCAGATGAAATCTTAAAACGTGCTGCTGACAGCTATCGCCGTATTCGTAACACCGCACGTTTCTTATTGGCGAACTTAAACGGTTTTGATCCGACACGTGATCTTGTCAAACCAGAAGACATGATCGCCTTAGACCGTTGGGCCGTGGATTGTGCATTACAGGCACAAAATGAAATTAAAGATAATTACGACAACTATCAATTCCACGCCGTGGTGCAACGTTTGATGAAATTCTGTTCTATCGAAATGGGGTCATTCTATTTAGATATTATCAAAGACCGTCAATACACCACCAAAGCGGACAGCCTTGCACGCCGTAGCTGTCAGACCGCTTTATGGCATATTGCCGAGGCCTTAGTGCGTTGGATCGCCCCGATTTTATCCTTTACTGCCGATGAAATCTGGCATTATATCCCAGGTGAACGCAGTGAATTTGTGTTTACCGAAGAATTTTACGACGGTTTATTTGCCTTAGACTCAAATACACAATTTGATGACGCTTACTGGCAACAAGTGTTAACCGTACGTGATGAGATCAACCGTGTATTAGAAACCGCACGTAATGACAAAGTGATTGGTGGTAGCTTAGAATCAGAAGTCACCATTTTTGCTAATCAAGAATACCAAACCTTATTAGAAAAATTAGGCAATGAATTACGCTTTGTGACAATCACATCCAAAGCGGATGTAAAACCATTGGCCACAGCCGACGTGGCCGAGGGCGAAGTAAAAGGCTTAGCGATCAAAGTGATTCGCTCTGCTCACCACAAATGCCCACGTTGCTGGCACTATTCCGACAGCCCAGCAGAAAACACCTTGTGTTCACGCTGCGAAGAAAATGTCAATGGCAATGGCGAAGTGCGGAAATTTGCGTAGGTGAAAACCCTCACCCTAACCCTCTCCCAAAGGGAGAGGGAATAATGAGCATAATTTTTGTAGTAAATATAATAGATACGGACGTAACGGGGCCCCGTCTGAACCGCCTTGGCGACTTGAAATTTTTAGGTAAAATCGCCATGTTTACTCACTGCGTTCGCCCTACGGGTCGTTGCTAAAGCAACGTTCAAACGCTAAAGCGTTTGTGAGCGTAGCGAGTTGCGATTTTACCGTTAAAAAATTTCAACCAAGCCAAGAAAAGCGGTGAAGTCGGGGTGTGCTTTTCTTTGCCTACTTTCTTTTGCACAAGCAAAAGAAAGTATGGTCGCCCATCGGGCGAAATACGATCTTACTAAAAGTAAAGAAAAAGTAAGTCGCCAACGGCGAAATACGTTCTAGCTACAAGCAAAAGAAAGTATGGTCGCCCATTGGGCGAAATACGATTTTACTAAAAGCAAAGAAAAAGTAAGTCGCCAACGGCGAAACCCGATTTAAATTAAAATCAACCCATTTTATAAAAAACAAAAAATGACATCAAAACAAAACAAAAACGGCTTACATTACCTCTGGCTCGCCCTTATCGCCTTTATCGCCGATCTTGCGACCAAATACCTTATCGTAGAAAACTTCCAACTCTACGAAAGCATTAACATCCTCCCCATTTTCAACCTCACCTACGCCCGCAACACTGGCGCAGCCTTTAGTTTTCTCGCTGATCACGGCGGTTGGCAAAAATACTTTTTTATTATCTTAGCTTTGGCCATTTCCGCCGTATTAATTTATTTTTTGAAAAAAAACACCGCACTTCAAAAGCTACAAAACACCGCTTATGCCTTAATTATCGGCGGTGCATTAGGTAATATGGTGGATCGCATGTACCACGGTTTTGTGGTGGATTTTTTTGATTTTTATTGGCAAGATTGGCATTATCCGGTGTTTAACGTGGCCGATATTGCCATTTGTGTGGGCGCCGGTTTATTAGTGCTAGACGCATTAAAAAACGGTGATAAAAATAAGGTGGAGAAAAAATAGTGAAAATTATTTTAGCCAACCCTCGGGGATTTTGTGCCGGTGTCGATCGTGCTATTAGCATTGTTGAGCTTGCCTTAGAAATTCATGGCGCCCCTATTTACGTGCGTCACGAAGTGGTGCATAACCGTTTTGTAGTGAATGGTTTGCGTGAACGTGGGGCAATTTTCGTGGAAGAATTAAGCGAAGTGCCTGATGGGGCGATTGTGATTTTCTCTGCTCACGGTGTGTCACAAGCGGTGCGACAAGAAGCCAAAGATCGGGAATTGAAAGTATTTGACGCCACTTGTCCATTGGTGACCAAAGTCCACATGCAGGTGGCCCGAGCCAGTAAAAAAGGCACCAAAGCCATTTTAATTGGTCATAATGGTCACCCTGAAGTACAGGGTACTATGGGGCAATATAGTAATGATGACGGCGGTATTTTCTTAGTGGAAGATGTGGAAGATATTGCTAAACTCAAATTACGAGATGACGAAGATCTCACCTTTATGACCCAAACCACGCTATCCATTGATGATACGGCAGATGTGATTGAAGCCTTGAAACAGAAATACCCAAGTATCCAAGGGCCACGCAAAAATGATATTTGTTATGCCACCACTAACCGTCAACAAGCGGTGCGAGATTTAGCGGAACAATCGGATTTAGTCATTGTAGTGGGGTCTAAAAATTCATCTAATTCAAATCGCTTGGCAGAACTTTCTAACCGTATGGGAACGCCAGCCAAATTGCTTGACGATGCAGCAGATATTGATCCTGCATGGTTAAATGGGGTTGAAACCATTGGTTTAACGGCGGGTGCATCTGCTCCTGAAGTATTAGTGAAATCGGTGATTGATCGCCTAAAAGCATTGGGCGTGACCGACGTCGAAGAACTGGCAGGGCAAGAAGAAGATATTGTGTTTGAAGTGCCGAAAGAGTTACGGATTAAAGAAGTGAGTTAACTCAGAAAAAAGATAGAGAAAGTGCGGTGGAAAACACCGCACTTTTTTGTGATTAAAGAATACCTAACAATTCCACGTCAAACACTAACACGCTAAATGGCGGAATAGATTGACCGGCACCGCGTTCGCCGTAGGCTAAATTATGTGGAATGGTTAAACGCCATTTGGAACCCACAGGCATTAATTGTAAGGCCTCAGTCCAACCGGCAATCACGCCGCTAACTGGAAATTCAGCCGGCGTGCCACGCACCACAGAACTGTCAAAAGTCGTACCGTCAATCAGTTTACCCGTATAATGTACACGCACTTTGCTGTCACGGCTTGGTTTATTGCCTGTTCCGGTGGTAATGATTTCATATTGCAAACCGCTTTCAGTGACTTTCACGCTCTCTTTTTTCGCATTTTCCACTAAGAACGCACGGCCTTCTTCTTCAATTTGTTGAAATTGTGCTTGCGCCGCCGCTTGAGCCTCTTGTTGAATTTGTTGTAAGGCTTTGCTCACTTCTTCTAAGGCGATAGCGGGTTTATTTTGGTTTAATACATCATAAATCCCTTTCGCCACGGCTTCAGCGGACACTTGCATGCCGCTGTCAGCGAGCTGTTGACCGATTTGTAAACCGATTCCGTAACCGCCTTTTTCGGCGGTGCTTTCTAATTTTACTGTATCAAAAATTGACATGATTTTTCCTTTTTGGTTAATAAATTATTTTTTGTAAGCCAATACTTGGCCGACTTGCGTGACCGTATCGACATCCAAATTATCTGCTAAACGCACTTGATTGGCTTGGAATAAATTAATCACCGTTGACCCCAACTGGAAAGCGCCCATTTCTTGCCCTTTACGCAAGGTTGGTGCATTGCCACCAGAATAATCCCAGCTTTTTACTTCTTTGGCTCGAGGTGGATTAATCACGCCCGCCCAAGCGGTGCTAATGCTGGCGGTGATGGTGGCGCCGACTAAGATTTGAATCATCTTGCCAAAAGCGGTATCAAACACACAAATTACCCGCTCATTGCGTGCTAACAAATTCGGCACATGGGTATTTAAAAATGGGTTGACCGAGAACAGCTCGCCCGGTACATAAATCATTTTAGTGAGTGTGCCATCACAAGGCATATGCACACGGTGATAATCCCGAGGCGACAAGTAAGTGGTGGCAAAGGTACCATTTTTGAAATCAGCCACTAATGCCTGATCGCCAGCCAATAAATCTTCAAGGCTGAAAAAATGCCCTTTGGCCTGCAATAATAAATTGTCGGCAATTTGCCCACATTGACTAATTCGTCCGTCTGCGGGCAGACAAAGTGCGGTGCTTTCTTGATTAATTTCTCGTGCGTCTGCTTTTAACGGGCGGATAAAAAATTCATTGAAACTGGCATAAGCGGTAAACGCTGTTTTTTCCGCTTCTTGCATATTCACCTGATATTTTTTCGCAAATAACTTAATGGCAAAATGCGTCACGGCGCCCCATTTTTGCTTGGCAAACCAGCCCGCCAATTGGGTTAAATAAAGTTGTGGCATGACATATTGAAAGGCAATCTTGGTACGTTGCCAGTAGGTTAATGGTGCAGTCATCTTGTCTTTCCTTTAAAATGAAAGGGAGGATTATAACATTATCTTGCTTTTTGGCGAAATGAAATCCGATGGTATTGATTATTTTAATTGACATCGGTTTTTACGTTTCTCCCTTTTTCTTTGAATTTCTTACGCAAACGTTTTCGTTAAACGTTTTTTCCTTTATAATAAGCGTGTTTTATTTATCCCACTATTTTCGAAGGAAAAACCAATGTTCCAAATTTTCCGTGGCTCACCAGCCTTATCTGAATTTCGTTTAAATCAATTAGCGACTCGCTTTCAAAAAGCCCATTTACCTGTCAAATCCTGCTATGCCGAGTATGTGCATTTTGCTCATTTGTCTGCTGAATTGACAGCCGAAGAAACCACAGAATTAGAAGAACTTCTGCATTATGGTCCAACACTGGCACAACACGAACCGCAGGGCGAATGCTTTGTCGTGATTCCTCGGGTTGGCACCATTTCTTCTTGGTCATCGAAAGCTACCGATATTGCTCATAATTGCGGTTTAGATAAGGTGTTGCGGTTAGAGCGTGGTTTAGCGTTTTATTTTGCATTTGAGCGTAGCTTAACGGAAGATGAACAAATTGCGTTGACTTCCCATATTCACGACCGAATGATGGAAAATGTGGTGCGTGATCCACAAGATGCAGCAAAATTATTTGAACAGCAAGATCCGAAAGCCTTTACTACTGTAGATATTTTAAGCGGTGGTCGTCACGCCTTAGAACAGGCTAATGTGAATTTAGGCTTGGCGTTGGCGGACGATGAAATTGATTATTTAGTGGAAAATTTCACCGCACTTGGGCGTAACCCCGTGGACATTGAATTGTATATGTTCGCACAAGCCAACTCGGAACATTGCCGCCATAAAATCTTTAATGCGGATTGGGTGATTGACGGCGAAAAACAAGAAAAGTCCTTGTTTAAAATGATCAAAAATACCTTTGAGAAAACCCCCGATTATGTGCTGTCCGCTTACAAAGACAATGCGGCGGTGATGAATGGTTCAAAAGTCGGGCGTTTCTTCCCTGATGCAGACGGGCAATATTGCTATCACAATGAAGATGCTCATATTTTGATGAAAGTGGAAACCCACAACCACCCAACCGCCATTTCACCATTCCCAGGGGCGGCAACAGGTTCGGGCGGTGAAATTCGTGATGAAGGGGCGACGGGACGGGGGGCCAAACCAAAAGCAGGGTTAGTGGGTTTTTCCGTATCTAACTTAGCGATCCCAGGTTTTGAGCAACCTTGGGAAAATCCGTTATCCAAACCAAATCGCATTGCTTCGGCGTTAGACATTATGATAGATGGACCTTTAGGCGGTGCGGCATTTAACAATGAATTTGGTCGCCCTGCCTTGTTGGGTTATTTCCGTACCTATGAAGAAAAAGTGAACAGCTTTGCAGGTGAAGAAGTGCGTGGTTATCACAAGCCGATTATGTTGGCAGGCGGGATCGGTAATATCCGTGCCGAACACGTACAAAAAGGCGAGATTGCCGTTGGCTCAAAATTAATTGTGTTGGGCGGTCCTGCCATGAATATCGGTTTAGGTGGCGGTGCGGCATCTTCTATGGCATCAGGTAAATCCAAAGAAGATTTAGATTTTGCCTCCGTACAACGAGATAACCCTGAAATGGAACGCCGTTGTCAGGAAGTGATTGACCGTTGTTGGCAGTTGGGGGATGACAACCCGATTTTGTTTATTCACGATGTGGGTGCTGGCGGTTTGTCTAATGCAATGCCTGAGCTTGTACATGACGGCGGTCGTGGCGGTAATTTTGAATTACGCAAAATCTTAAGTGATGAACGGGGCATGTCGCCGTTAGAAATTTGGTGTAACGAATCACAAGAACGCTATGTGTTAGCGGTATCGCCTGAAAAATTACCGTTATTTGAAGCACTTTGTCAGCGTGAACGTGCCCCTTATGCGGTAATCGGTGAAGCCACCGAGGAACTTCATTTAACTCTTAACGACAGCCATTTTGGTAACAAACCCATTGATTTGCCAATGAATGTGTTATTAGGCAAAACCCCGAAAATGACCCGTGATGTGCAGTCAACTGCGGTGCAAAATTCGCCAGTTTCGCAAAGCAATATTGCATTAAAAGAAGCATTGCACCGTGTTTTACGCTTACCTGTGGTGGCAGAAAAAACCTTCTTAATTACTATTGGTGACCGTTCTGTCACGGGAATGGTGGCTCGTGATCAAATGGTCGGTCCGTGGCAAATTCCTGTGTCTGATGTGGCAGTCACAACAGCTTCCTTAGACAGCTATCACGGCGAAGCCATGACCATTGGCGAACGGGCTCCCGTGGCATTATTAGATTTCGCCGCTTCTGCTCGTTTAGCGGTCGCGGAAAGTATCACCAATATCGCTGCCACCAATATCGGCGATATTAAACGCATTAAACTCTCTGCCAACTGGATGTCAGCGGCAGGACACAAAGGCGAAGATGCAGGTTTATATCAAGCAGTCAAAGCCGTGGGTGAAGAACTTTGCCCTGCTTTAGGCTTAACCATTCCTGTGGGCAAAGACTCCATGTCAATGAAAACCACTTGGCAGGAAGACGGCGAACAAAAATCCGTGACAGCTCCGTTATCGTTAGTAATCAGTGCTTTTGCTCGGGTGGAAGATGTACGCAAAACCGTGACCCCACAATTACGCACCGATCAAGGGGTAACTCGTTTATTGTTAATTGACTTAGGTGAAGGGAAAAATCGCCTTGGTGCAACGGCATTAGCACAAGTTTATAAACAATTAGGCGACAAACCAGCGGACGTAGTCAATGTGAGCTTATTGAAAAACTTCTTTAATGCGATGCAAACTCTGGTTCAAAAGGGTAACTTGTTAGCCTATCATGACCGTTCAGACGGTGGTTTAATTGTCACTTTGGCTGAAATGGCGTTCGCAGGACATTGTGGTGTATCAGTGCATATTAGCACTTTAGGCGATAACGATCTTAGCGTGCTATTTAATGAAGAACTTGGTGCGGTTATTCAAGTGCGAGAAAGTGAGCTTAATGCCGTACGTGATGTGTTAAACCAACACGGGCTACTTCATCTAACCAAAGAACTGGGCTATGTGACAGAAAATGATGAATTTGAGATTTACCGTGGCAATAAACTATTACTTAGTGAAAAACGCTCTGAATTACGAGGTATCTGGGCGGAATTAACCCACCAAATGCAACGTTTACGTGATAACCCTGAATGTGCGGATCAAGAATTTGCAGCCAAGAAAAATGCCGATAATAAAGGATTCTCAGCCCATTTAAGCTATGATGTTAATAAAGATGTGGCTGCACCTTATATTGCGAAAGGACTAAAACCACGTATTGCAATTTTGCGTGAACAAGGGGTGAATAGCCATGTTGAAATGGCAGCCGCCTTTGATCGTGCAGGCTTTGCGACCATTGATGTACACATGAGCGATCTGCATAATGCACGCCATAACCTCAAAGATTTCAATGCGTTAGTAGCTTGTGGTGGGTTCTCTTATGGTGATGTTCTCGGTGCAGGCGGTGGCTGGGCAAAATCTATTCTATTTAACACCGCACTTCGTGATCAATTCCAAACCTTCTTTGAACGTGAAGATACACTAGCATTAGGGATTTGTAACGGTTGCCAAATGATTTCCACGCTTTCCGAGATTATCCCAGGCACAGAAAACTGGCCACGTTTTGTGCGTAACACCTCTGAACGTTTTGAAGCTCGTGCAGCATTAGTGCGAATTAACCAAAATAATTCCCCTTGGTTTGCTGGTATGGCAGGATCCCATATGCCAATTGCCGTATCCCACGGGGAAGGTCGGGTCGAATTTAAACACGCCAACCAATTACAAGGCTTGCGTGATCAAGGCTTGATTATTGCCCAATATGTGGACAACAATATTCAACCAACGGAAGTCTATCCAGCCAACCCGAACGGATCAGTAGACGGTATTACCGCCCTTTCCAATGCCAACGGACGCGTCGCGATTATGATGCCTCACCCAGAACGGGTATTCCGTGCCGTGAGCAACTCTTGGTATCCACAAGACTGGAACGAAGACGGTGCTTGGATGCGGTTGTTTAGAAATGCGAGAGTGTTTTTTAAATAGCAATAAAGAAAAATGGATAACCTCATGATGTGTTATCCATTTTTTTACCCCATTTTAGGCAATTAATGTGCTAATAAATAATCCAACACCACCTGATGATGTTCCCCCGTTTTGAATTTATCAAACACCTGTTCAATCTTGCCTTGTTCGTCAATTAAAAAGCTAATGCGGTGAATGCCATCATAGGTCCGCCCCATAAATTTTTTCTCGCCCCAAACGCCAAATTGTTCAGCAATGTGATGATCAGGATCGGCGAGCAGATCAAAATTAAGTGCTTTCTTTTCCACAAATTGCGCCAGTTTTTTCGGGCTGTCAGGGCTAATGCCAAAAATCACCACGCCGAGTTTATCCAGTTCTGCTTTTGCATCACGTAAACCGCAGGCTTGCGTGGTACAACCTGGGGTGAGTGCTTTAGGATAAAAATACACCAAGACTTTTTGACCTTTAAAATCGCTCAGGCAAATGGTTTCATCGTGTTGATTTTGTAATGCAAACTGCGGTGCAATGGCACCTATTTTTAAAAAATTCATCAATAAATTCCTACTATCTTGATTCATTTTATTATTTTTGCACAAAAATAATAAAACTTACTTGCAAATTGTGATTATTTTAGCAATGATAAAGGAAATTTATCAAGCAAACATCAACAAAATATCACGAGAGGTTTTTATGTCTTTAACACCTTTATTTCACGGCAGTATTGTTGCACTCATTACCCCCATGAATAGCCACGGCGAAGTGGATTATCCTGAGTTAAAAAAATTAGTGGATTTTCATGTGGCGGCAGGCACCCATGGCATCGTATCGGTGGGGACTACCGGAGAATCTGCTACCTTAACTCCTGATGAACATTTGAAAGCCATCTTGAAAACCGTCGAATTTGCTGCGGGCCGTATTCCTGTGATTGCGGGCGCTGGCGCCAACGCCACAGCAGAAGCCATCACTATGACCAAATTATTGAATAACAGCGGTGTGGCCGGTTGTTTATCCGTGGTGCCTTATTATAATAAACCGACCCAAGAGGGGATGTATCAACATTTTAAAGCCATTGCTGAATGCACGGATTTACCGCAAATTTTGTATAACGTACCGGGCAGAACGGGGAGCGATTTGAAACCAGAAACCGTGGGACGTTTGGCGGAAATTAAAAATATCGTCGGGATTAAAGAGGCCACAGGTGATGTGAGCCGAGTACGTAAAATTAAAGAATTAGCCGGTGAAGAGTTTATTTTCTTGAGTGGTGATGATGCGACCGGTTTAGAAAGTATTAAATTAGGTGGTCAAGGTGTGATTTCCGTGACCAATAACGTGGCGGCTGCCGATATGGCGAAAATGTGCGAACTGGCATTAGCCGGCCAATTTGAACAAGCGGAGCAAATTAATCAACGTTTAATGGCTTTACATCATGATCTATTTGTAGAGGGCAACCCAATTCCTGTGAAATGGGCGGCCTATAAATTAGGCTTGATTAGTCAACCTGTTTTACGTTTACCATTAACCGTATTGAGTGAAACGGCACAACCAAAAGTATTAGCCGCCTTACAACAAGCAAAATTACTTTAATTTTCACCGCACTTTAGGGCTATTTGATTAGCCCTAAACTTTTTACCGTTTTTGTGGTCTATAAGTGCGGTCTATTTTACAAAATTTTTTAAAGGGATTGATGATGAAAAAATGGCTTTTAGCATTCACCGTGTTAGCCACTGTGACAGCTTGCTCAACCAGTAATGAAAGTAAGCAAACGGCGAATGACAGTTATGAAAAACGTGGCATTATTCCCGTGTTCACCACCTTAGATACGGGGGGCGTCACGATTTTAGGGCAAGAAAATACTTATCAACTGCCAACCAATGTGACGGTGAAAACGGATGGTACGGATATTCGTCCGCCATCTACGCCGATGGCGATTATTGGCAATTCCGTGGCACAATTTGATGGTGAGCGTTCTTCTATTGTTTATCCTGCCGAGAAAAAAACGGTTTATAATATTCAGCAAGTGAAACGTTTGTTAACCGAGCAAGGCATTCCATTCACCACTTCGGGCAATCAGGTGCAAACTGATTGGGCGAAAACGGGGCGTGCTGATGATATCGGTGATGTACAAGCACGTTATATCATTGAGGAAGTCGGCACGAGCGATTCCAATGCGTTAGTGGTGGCATTGGCGCAAATGAAACGTGATGAAGTGATTTTTACCCCAACCGTAAAAGATAAAGAACGTTATACTTCAGATCGTTTAAATCAATTAGTCGGTGAACTCAATGCGGCTTATCGTCAACAGCAGCAACAAGTTGCGACCGCTGATGTGGCCGCCGGTGCAGTGCAATCTGCTATTGTGACCGACAGCAATCAACATACAGCTTTGGCAATGAATATTACTTTCCGTCAAGCATGGCAAAAATTACAACAAGCGTTACCGCAACTTGGCTTTGAATATAAAGAATCCACGGCAGGTAAAGGTTATGCGTTGTTAAAATATAAACCGCTTGATGATACCGAGTGGGCACGTTTTGGCTTAACGAAACCTGATCTTGAAAAGGGCGAATATTCCATGCAAATCAGTGCTTATGGCAATGAAAGTGCCGTGGTAATCAGCGATGAAGATAAATTTGCCTTGAGTGGCGAGAAAGCGCAAACTTTGTATCAAGCGCTACAAAAAGTGTTATCTAAATAATAGTCGCAAATTGTTTAAATAAAAAACCTAGTGCGGTGTTAATGCACTAGGTTTTTTGTGGAAAAATTACAGGCTAATCGCAAATTTTTGTTGCGCAAAGGCTTGGAAATCTGTGCAACCGCCAATCGGTTGATTATCCACTACCACTTGTGGAACGGTTTTGACTTCGGCGACACCAATGGCTTTGGCAATATCCTCTTTGCTCATGTCTTTTTCGATAATATCAATAAATTCATAGCTAAATCCCTCAACTTCCGTTGAAAGTTTATCGGCTAAGGTTTTTGCACGCACACAAAATGGGCAAGTCATACGACCATAAATTTTAACAAACATCGTTTTTTCCTTTTTGACTAAATGTGGTGGTATTTTACGTGAAATTAAGTAAAAATATAAATTGTTTTTTTCTAACACTTAAGTCGCCAAAATCTTATGAATATTTTAATGCTATGCCGAGAACCTCGTTTATACAGTTGCCAACGCTTAAAAGAAGTCGCAGAACAGCGAGGACATACCATGGATATTCTCGACCCAAATCGTTGTTTATTAAAACTCAGCGCAAATGCACCGCACTTTGCTATTTACTATCAAGATTCAGCGCAAGCCTCCCCTCGTTTACTGCCTCAATATGAGGCGGTGTTACCTCGTTTTGGTATTGCAAGCACTCAAATGGGTTGTGCCGTGTTACGTCATTTTACCGCACAGGGGGCGGTGTGTTTAAATGAGGATCAGGCCTTTTTACGTGCTAGAGATAAATGGCAAAGTCTGCAATTATTGCAACAAGCGGGTGTGGCAGTACCAAGTAGCGGTTTAGCTGGCTGTGAATTTTCCGCCAAGCAAGCAGTGGCACAAATGGACAGCCCAACGATTTTAAAAACCCTCACTGGCTCACAAGGGATCGGCGTGATGTTGGCGGAAAAAGCACAAAGTGCGGTGAGTATTTTGGAAACATTGAAAGAGGCCAATGTGGTGGCGTTGTTACAAGATTTTGTGTCAGAGGCAGAAAATGCGGATATCCGTTGTTTTGTTGTTGGCGAAGCCGTCGTTGCTAGCATGCAACGTCAAGGACAACAAGGCGAGTTTCGGGCCAACTTCCACCGTGGTGGACTGGCCGAAAAAATCACCCTCACACCACTACAGCAAAGTATCGCTATTCAAGCGACCAAAGCCTTGGGGTTAGACGTAGCAGGGGTGGATTTAATTCGTTCTGAACAAGGTTTATTGGTGCTAGAAGTCAATGCTAGCCCAGGCCTTGAATTAATTGAAAAAACAAGCGGTGTGGATATTGCTCTAGCCATGATCATGCAGTTAGAACGAAAATATCATCATGCCATGAAAAAGCCCTGTTAAACAGGGCTGATAGCAAAATTAAGACACCACTTCGGGTTGTTCATCTAACGGGTATTCCGGAGGCAACTGCGGATTGATGTTTTCTTCATCTAACGGAATGTTTTCTCGTTCTATTTTGGGTTCTTCGTTGTCGAGATTTTGTTGATTTAACAACATGTCACGCATTTTACTAAAATTCGTTTTATCAGACAGCCAAACTGCGGTTAAAATTGGGGCAAATTCGGGCTCAAATTCATAATCTAACACCGTATCATTTAGCACAAAATAGCTTTTATCCTTTAACGCAATAAAGCTCAGTTGGTCTTGTGGCGAAAAGTCAGGGAAAATACGTTGCAACGCTTTTAACCAAACGGACGTATCCGTTTGCGTCAGTTTCAAACTTTCCATTTCCCGCACCAACGTCACAGCGAAATTTTTCCCTTCAACTTGCTTATCGAAAGTAAACGTCAGCATTAACGGGCGTTGATTTTCTTGATATTGCCCCGTTTCGGTTGACAGCGTAATGCTATACACCAAAAACGGCCCCCAGTTATAATCTGCCTTGCCGACAGATTTCCATTGTGCCAACACAACAGCGGGCAATAATCCTAATAATAAGCCTAAAATCAGTTTAAATTTCATTGAATGAACCGTGCTGAAATAAAATATTGTGTGAATTATAGCAATAATTTCATCAGCAAAGTATAAAAAAATTAATGATCTAACCCCATTTGCCAAAATGCCACTTCCATTCGGGTCGCTGTGGTGAAAATATGTTGAATATTGGCTAATTGTTTTGGGTTTAAATCTTGGCAAAGTGCGGTTAAAAAATCTTGATATTTTTCCACCGCCGTTTGAAAACTTTCATCGGCGTAAGCATCTATCCATTTTTGGTAAGGATTATTGGGCGCGCTTTGCTGTTTTAAACGCAAGCCAATTTCCGCATAGCCAATGGCACAAGGGGCAATCGCTGCATAAAGTTCCGCAAGTCCTCCTGTAATACCACAATCTAACACATAGCGAGTGTAGGCCACGCAAGCGGGATCTTCAGCAAGATTCTGTAAGTCTTGTTCAGCAATTTCCCATTCTTGACAGAAATCGATATGTAATTGAATTTCTTCTAATAAAACTGTAATGGCCTGATGAATTTCTCGCATTTGCTCAAAATTTTCCGCTTTAAATATCGCTAAGGCTAAGGCACGATTGTAGTGGAAAAGGTATAAATAATCTTGCTTTAAATAATATTGAAAACGGCTGATTGGTAGTGTACCTTGCCCGAGCTGTTGCACAAAATCGTGTTCAACATAATCATGCCAGTGAGGTTGAGCTTGTTGGATAAGGGTTTGAATAAAATGAGTTTTATAGATCATAATTTAGTTTCCTACGGCAGTTGGGGGCTGAGAGTGTGTTATTATTTTTCTGCGACGGAGACAAATTTTAGCCTAATCAAGGCGAAAGACGAGTAGTTTAGTCATTCTAAACAAGCGTCTTTCAACGCAGAGTAGGCTAAAATTTGTCCCGTCCCGTGGGGTTGTGCTTAAAAAAGCCACATTCTGCGTCAAAAAATTTGAAAATAGAACCACTATTTTCTGCATTTTTTTCCTTGCCTGTGGCTTTTTTAAGCAACAACGCAGGAAAATAATAACACACTCTCAGCCCCTTATCTGTTTCAGGTTCAACGGGTATCTTCTCAGCTTTTGATGAAAAAGCACCCCGACTAGGTTTTTGAGTGTAGCAAAAAATCAACCATAAAAAAAGCCCCGTATTTTGCATACGGGGCTAAATAGCCTATTTCATATTACGCTAATTCAGCACGCAATTTTTTCGTCACGTTCATCATCACTTCTAATTGCGCGATAGTTTCTGGCCAACCACGGGTTTTTAAACCGCAGTCTGGATTGACCCATAAACGTTCTTTTGGCACTACGTTTAATGCTTTGCGTAACAAGTGTTCCACTTCTGCCTCTGTTGGCACACGTGGGCTGTGAATATCGTATACACCCGGACCAATGTCGTTCGGATAGTGGAAATCGCCGAATGCGGTTAATAATTCCATATCAGAGCGTGAGGTTTCAATGGTGATCACGTCTGCATCTAAGCCGGCAATGGCTGGCAAGATGTCGTTAAATTCAGAGTAACACATGTGCGTATGAATTTGCGTATCATCTGCGACACCCATGTAACTTAAACGGAACGCCTCGCCTGCCCATTGTAAATAGGCATCCCAGTCCGCACGTTTGAGTGGCAAGCCCTCACGAATCGCAGGTTCGTCAATTTGAATCACTTTGATGCCTGCTTTTTCTAGGTCTAACACTTCATCAGACAACGCCACGCCGATTTGTTTACATACCGTTGAACGTGGAATATCGTTACGCACGAATGACCATTGCAGAATGGTAACTGGACCTGTCAACATGCCTTTCATCACTTTTTTGGTGAGGCTTTGCGCATATTGCGACCAACGCACGGTCATTGGCTCTGGACGGGTGACATCACCGAAAATTACAGGTGGTTTCACACAACGTGAACCGTAGCTTTGCACCCAACCGAATTTAGTGAATGCAAAACCGTCTAATAATTCGCCAAAGTATTCCACCATGTCGTTACGTTCTGCCTCACCGTGCACCAACACATCTAAGTCTAATTCTTCTTGTTTACGCACCACATATTCGATTTCTTTTTTCATTGCTGTTTCATAATCGGCTAAAGACAATTCGCCTTTTTTGAAACTGGCACGTGCGTGACGGATTTCGCTAGTTTGTGGGAATGAACCGATGTTGGTGGTCGGTAATAAGGGTAAATTTAACCACGCATTTTGTTTAGCGATACGTTCTGCAAACGGTGATTTACGTTGATCGGCGCCTGTTGGTAAGTTGGCTAAACGTGCTGCCACTTCCGCTTTGTGGATCACTTTGCTGTTCGCACGAGCATCAGCCGCCGTTTGGCTAGCGTCTAATTGGGCTTGCACTGACGCACGGCCATGGTTTAACGCTTGTTTTAATACGTTTAATTCTTCCACTTTTTGTAACGTGAACGCTAACCAAGAATAAAGATCAGGGTTGTTCGCTTGTAATTGGGTTTCTACGCTTAAATCATAAGGCGTGTGCAATAATGAACAGCTTGGGGCAATCCATAAACGATCCGCTAATTTTGCTTTTAATGGTTCTAACACATCAAGCACGCTATTTAAGTTCGCACGCCAAATGTTACGACCGTCAATTACGCCCGCAGAAAGCACTTTGTTATAATCGGTGAAAGCGGCTAATTGTTCTGGCGCACGTACTAAATCAAGGTGTAAACCTGCCACTGGCAAGGCTTTCAATAATGGCGCATGTTCTGCCACAGAACCGAAGTAAGTGGCTAATAAAATTTTCGCCTTAACTTGGCTTAATTCCGCATACACAGATTGGAACGCATTAATCCATGCTTGTGGTAAATCTAAGGCTAACGCAGGTTCATCAATTTGAATCCATTCGGCGCCCTCGTTGGCAAGTGCGGTTAAAATTTGTTGATAAACTGGTACTAAATCTTTCAATAAATCAAAGCGATTAAAGGTTTCACCTTTTTCTTTCCCTAACCAAAGGAATGTCAATGGGCCAACAATCACAGGTTTGGCTTTATGTCCTTTCGCTACTGCCTCACGATATTGATTCACATAATGGGCGGGATTTGCTTTGAATTGGGTGTTTTTGGCAAATTCAGGCACTAAATAATGGTAGTTAGTATCAAACCATTTGGTCATTTCAATCGCAAATTGATCTTTGTTACCCCGTGCTAATTCAAAATATTGGCTTAAGGTTAAATTCTGGCTATCAAAGCCGAAACGTGCAGGAATGGCGCCAGTGGCCACTTGTAAATCTAAGATGTGATCGTAGAACGTGAAATCGCCGGTTGCCACGAAATCGGCATTGGCATCCGCTTGGTGTTGCCAATTTTTTTCACGCAAGGCTTTGGCTAACTCTAATAAATCTTGCTCGCTTAATTCTTTACGCCAGTAGCGTTCCTGTGCAAATTTAAGTTCACGTTTTGCACCAACACGAGGGAATCCTAATACATGAAATGTGGTCATCATCTTGCTCCTATTATAATGGGAATAATAAATTTCTATTTAGACGGCTAAACGTCCGCTTGATTGAGATAATGCCGAATTCTAGTTTATTAAGCAAACTCATAATTTTCATTTTTTGTATGAATAATTTTAATGATTGAATATTGGATAAAAAATAGATAAACAAAAGTGCGGTGAAAATCTTTTTTGTTTTTGAAAAATAAGTTTTGCGAAATACGCCTATTTAGGGTAATATTCGCAGTCTAGTTATTTTTCAATAAAAAATAAGGTGTAAATATGAAAAAAGGAATCCATCCCGATAATTATCGTACCGTGTTATTTTATGATAGCAACGCCAAACAAGGCTTTTTAATCCGTTCTTGTGCCAGAACCACCAATACCATGAAATGGGAAGATGGCAAAGAATATCCTGTATTTATGTGTGATACATCTTCTGCCTCACACCCGTTCTACACGGGTAAAACACGTCAAATTGGTAATGAGGGCCGAGCCAGTGACTTTACCAACCGTTATGGCAAATTCGGCGCATTAAAATCAAAATAAGGAGTCAGCATGCAAGTATTATCCTCATTAAAAAGTGCTAAGACACGTCACCCAGGCTGTAAAGTCGTCCGCCGTCATGGCGTGGTGTATGTGATTTGTAAGGAAAATCCTCGCTTTAAAGCCCGTCAGGGAATGAAGAAAAAAAGAAGATAATAAAAAATGCCCCGTTGTTGAAAACGGGGCATTTTTTTGTCAGCTTAAAATAACACACTGGCGCCCATGGCAACATTTCGTCCCATTAATGGAATATGCGAGAGATACGAGGTACTCGCATACACTTTTTGATTAAGAATATTATTCACATCAAGGGTCAAGCGATAATTAACCCGTTGACCCAAATCGCCGACATAACTCAAGGCTGCATTCAGCATATTATGTCCGCCGACGGGTAATTCATTATGTGCGGTTTTGTGTTGGTTGAACGTATGCGTATATTCAAGGCTAGCGGATAAATTATCGGTTAAATCCGCATTAAAGCGACTGCCTAAACGGGCGGCAGGCATACGAGGCACGTTGCCATTGTCCAATTTCCCTCGCACATAATCACCGAATAAGCTCAGGCGATATTTGGGGTGAAAACGATAACTGATATTGCCCTCGGCGCCATAAAAACGAGCCGGTTGTTGAGCATAACGCAAGAGGCGGAAATGCGCAAAACGATCCATGGTGTGGGCGTAAATGTAGTTACTAAAATGTTTATAATAAACGCCCACATAGCTTTGCCATTGGTCATTGTTAAATTGTAGGCTGATATCCAAATTATTGGATTTTTCTTTTTTCAGCCGTTCATGAATGCCAAATTGATCGTAAACTTGGGTATCAATCAACAAATTATTAATGGTACGGTCATATTGCTCATCGCCAAATTCATAGGAATTGGTGGCCACATGGGTACCTCGGGCATAGAGTTCTTGTACACTTGGCGCACGTTCTTGGTGTGAAAAGGTCAAGCCACTTTTCCATTCTGAGGTGAGTTGCCAGTCTATTCCCGTAGCAAAAGAATACGTGGTGGTTTCATATTGCATGCTGCGTAACGGATCCATGCGTTTACCTCGGTGTAGCTGTTTATCGTCGGCAAGTTGAATTTTTTGATGATCAATTCGCCCTGATAACGAAAAGGTGAGATTTTGCCATTGATAGCGTTCAACGCCAGATAAGCCGTATAAGTGCGTGGTATTTTTATCTAAAATCCCCTCATAACCGGCACTGTCGATCAGATCTTTACTGTATTGCAAAGCGACGGTTTCCGACCATTGTGCAGTGGGTTGATGATCCATTTCCATTCGCAAAGATTGACCATTATGGCGGAAACTCGACATGGTGTATTGCCCCTCGATTTCCTTATGTTCATAGCGACTATCATTGGCCATAAAGCGAATTTGCTCAATGCCTTTTATTGGCTGATTTAATGCACCACGCAGATCGACCCGTTTCAAGTGTAATCTAAGTTTGGCATATTGCTCTGGTTGACTTGGATCGTGATTGTGGAAATCTTCATCAATATTGACGCTAGTATGCTCACAATGCAGGTTAATCCCCTCCAAATATTCGTCATTTTCTTCATGGGTGTGAATATGACAAAAATGGGCTTTATGTTCGTGTCCGGTTAATCCATAGCGATCACGTCTGTCGGTGTAAGCGATACCCAAATAGCCTTTTTCACCAATCCAAGATAACCCAATCGCCCCTTGTTTCGATTTGGCCTCAGAGTTATTGATATAACGATAATTTTTTGATTCTTCAATGTTTTCTTCATAGTCATCAGCGAAAATAGCCTCAATACATTCTGGTGTATCGGAATTATTACAAGGGTTTTCCACCGTGTATCGTTCCGTATAGCCCGCTGATTTGTAATTTTTAGCCTGACGGTGTAGGCCCTCAAGGTGCAAAACCAGATGGTCAGATAATTTGACATTGGTGGCGAGATTATATAATTGCTCTTGATTATTGGCGTTATAATGCGCATCTAAGCTGCCCTCCACCGTGCGTGTTGGACGTTGTGTAGGAATTTTATCATCTTCCACATTCACCACGGCGCCCGTAATTCCCGAGGCATATAATAGCGTATCCACACCTTGAATAATTTTGATGTCTTTTGCTAATGTTGGATCCACCATAATCGCATGATCGGGCGACATATTGGCCATATCCACCACATCTCCGCCATTTTGCACAACCTTGTTGCGGTAACTTTCTTGTCCCCGAATAACTGGCGTCGAGGCCCCCGAACCAAAGTGATTAGATTGAATGCCCATTTGTTTCGCTAAAGCATTCCCCAACGACGTTGGCCCGTTTTTGAGTTCAGTTTGCTGAACCGTTTTCATGGGGCTTTGGTTTGTTTCAGTAACTTGAATGATCTCTAAAACTTCTGTTTTTTCCACCGCACTGACAGAGGGAATGATTCCCAAACTGAGCATGATCGCCCAACTTATTTTTTTCAATTTCATTATTGTTATTTCCCTATATAAATAATTCGCGCAGAAAAATAACTGTATTTACTGAAATTTGCAAGCATTTTTTTTGATGAAAAATAAGATTTGAAATGAATCCTCTATTTTTAAGTTAAACTGTGGTACATTTTAATGTAGAATATAATTCATTCTTTTGTTGCTTTGTATGAATTACGCTCATGAAACCCATTTTCCTTGAACTACGACATCTCAAAACCTTATTAGCCTTAAAAGAAACGGGGTCGGTTTCTTTAGCAGCGAAACGGGTCTATCTCACACAATCCGCCTTATCGCATCAGATTAAATTATTGGAAGATCAATATGGTTTGCCGTTATTTGAACGCAAAACCACCCCTTTACATTTTACGCCTGCAGGGGAACGATTAATTAAATTAGCCAACGATGTGCTACCTAAAGTTATTGAGGCGGAAAGAGATCTTTCTCGCGTCAAACAGGGCGAGGCGGGGGAGTTACGTATTGCGGTAGAATGCCATACTTGCTTTGACTGGCTCATGCCGGCGATGGACAGTTTCCGTACCCATTGGCCGTTGGTTGAATTGGATATTGTATCGGGTTTTCATACGGACACCGTCGGCTTATTACTTACTCACCGTGCGGATTGGGCGATTGTGTCGGAAATTGAACCCACTGACGGGATTATTTATAAGCCGTTATTTTCCTACGAAATGGTGGGGCTGTGTGCCAAAGATCACCCCTTAGCTCAAAAAGAAATCTGGCAAGCGGAAGATTTTGCTGATCAGACGTGGATTACTTATCCTGTACCCGATGATATGTTGGATTTACTGCGAAAAGTCTTGCGTCCGGCGGGGATTAATCCCACACGCCGTACCAGTGAATTGACCATTGCGATTATTCAATTAGTCGCCAGTAAACGAGGCATAGCCGCATTGCCATTTTGGGCGGTGAAACCTTATTTAGATCGGGGTTATGTGGTGGCACGTCAAATCACTGAACAACGACTTTATAGCAATCTTTATTGTGCTTACCGAGAAATTGATGGCGACAGTGCCTTTATTGATGATTTTTATGACACGGTGAAGTCGCAAAGTTTTTCTACGTTACCTGGGTTGTCGATTTTGGAGTAATCATGAAAAATCAGCCAAAAAGCACCGCAGTTTGGGCGGCTGCCAAAGCGGCTTTTCCTTATTCTGTCCCCATGATTATCGGCTATCTTTTCCTCGGCGTGGCTTACGGTATTTATATGAAAGTGCTCGGCTTTGGCGTATGGTTTCCGTTTTTTATGGCAGCCTTGATTTATGCGGGATCTGTGGAATTTATTGTTGCCACCTCCTTGACCGCTATTTTTTCCCCTCTTTCCGTGCTGTTGGTGACATTAATGGTGAGCGGTCGCCAAGTGTTTTACAGCATTTCCATGTTAGAAAAATACGGCAAACAGTTGGGTAAAAAACGTTGGTATTTAATTTCAACCATGTCAGACGAAGCCTTTTCATTAAATTATATGGCCAAGGTGCCAGAACATTTAGATAAGGGTTGGTATTACTTCTTTGTTAGCCTTTATTTACAAGTCTATTGGGTGATTGGGGCAGTGGCTGGCAACTTGGCAACGGACATTCTTCCCCTTAGTTTAAAAGGCATTGAATTTGCCATGACCGCCTTATTTATCGTGATTTTTGCGGAAAATTGGCTGAAAGAAAAATCCCACGAAAGCAGTTTATTGGGCTTAGGCATTACCTTATTTTTCCTCGTGACCGTTGGAAAGGAACATTTTCTTATCCCGACTTTGTTCACCATTTGGGGCGTATTGACCTTACGCCGAGCGAAACTGGAAAGCAAAATTATTCGTTTAACGGGAGAAAATCCATGACCTTAACCGAACAAATTATCACCATTGCTATGGGCGTACTTGGCGTACAGTTGAGCCGATTAATCCCTTTTTGGATCTTCCCCGCCAACCGCCCGATTCCTGAATATATTCGTTATTTAGGCAAAGTGTTGCCTGCGGCTATGTTTGGTATGTTGGTGGTGTATTGCTATAAAAACATTGATCTCTTGCAAGGCTATCACGGCATCCCTGACTTTCTCGCTGGTATGGTGACCTTAGCCTTACACCTTTGGAAGAAAAATATGTTTCTCTCTATGGTGGTGGGGACGGTATTGTATATGGGGTTGGTGCAAGGGGTGTTTGTGTAGAAAAAAGTGCGGTGTAAAAAAGTCGAGTTTTTTACACCGCGGTTTTTGGCGTGCTGTTTTAGAGTGTTCCCCCAACCCCTTTGAATTTTTCCACAAAATCGTTGATCTTCTGTAAAATTCGATGTTTTAGGCTTAAATATTGCGGATTGAGCGGACTCATTTTTGGCAGTAAATCATTTAATGCCGTGCCACTTTCAACGGCTTGCCCATTTTTCAACGATGCCGCCAAATAGCGTTTTAACGCCTCTTCATTTAATTGCTCGCTATCAATTAAATCTTGAATTTCTCGCCGTTGTTCGGTTTGAGCAAACGTAAAAAAGGTTTCAATAATATTGGTTTTATCTGAAATACGGTTTAAATCCGTTTGATGAATAAAATCCATCACCAAATGTTCTTTAGCACGATTTTCGGCACTGGAACGAATGACTCGGCGGATTTCTTCCGCCATTTCGGTTTTGTCAGGATTATGTTTATTTTTCTCAAAAATAAGCTGCAAAATATAATCCAAATTAATTTCTTGGGATTTTAATAAATCCACTTCAAACACCACATCGCCCCAATCAACGGGGGTATCATTCCCGCCACTTTCTCCACCGTTTTGTCTGCGTAGCCAATCACGAATATCATTATAGGTAGAACGATAATCCTGTATTTGTCGCTCTGTCGGGACAGGAATGGTGACCATATCTGTGATGTCTTGTTCTGCTTTGATATAGTGATCGGCTTTAAAATTTTCTACCGCCACAGGATCGCTTAAATCCAATGTCTGAAAGGCTTTTAAGGTGTCAAATTCATCATAATTCTGCAAAATATTTTCTAATCGCAAATATTCACCAAACAATTTTACAAAGGCTTTTTTGTCGGCTTCTCGGCTAATTTTGCTCGGGTCAGGATAGGTTTCTTGCAAGGCTTTCACCACATCCACATAACCACGGTGCGTTTCGCCGTTATCATCAGTGAAACCATACAAATACTCACGATACGGACGTTCTAACACCACAGATTGCGTATTCGCATTGCCAAACAGCGTTAAGGCATCCACGGTATTTTTTTCTAAATTGCGGAACGTGACGATATTGCCAAAGGTTTTGGTTTTATCATAAATGCGATTGGTGCGAGAGTAGGCTTGAATTAAGCCGTGATAACGCAAATGTTTATCCACAAACAGCGTATTCAACCGTTGCGCATCAAATCCCGTTAAGAACATGCCGACCACAATCAGCAAATCAATTTCTCGGTTTTTGACCCGTTGGCTTAAGTCACGGTAATAATTTTGAAATTCACGATTTTCTACCCCGTAATTGGTGTGAAAATAAGCGTTGTAATCGTTAATCACGCCCGCTAAAAATTCCTTGGCACTCTCATTCATCGCACTCGGATCAAAGGTTTCATCCACAATCTCGCCAATGGCATCTTGTTCTTCATTGGCGGCGAAAGAGAAAATAGTGGCAATTTTGAGCGGTTTTTCGCTATTTTGTTGTAATCGCTTAAAGGTGTCGTAATAGCTTCTCGCCGCCTCAATAGAACTCACCGCAAATATCGCATTAAAGCCCATACTTGACGAAGTGCGGTGGGTTTTGCGAGCAAAATTGGCTAAAATATATTGAGCAATTTCTTCAATCCGATTTGGATGTAAAAAGGCTTTGCTGAAGTCGATATTATTCAATTTTTGCGGATCTTGTTCGTTTTCAATGGCTTTAAATGTCGGGCGAACATCATTGTAATCCACTTTAAATTTCAATACTTTTTCGTCCCGAATGGCATCGGTGATCACATAGGAATGTAATTCCGCGCCAAACACATCCGCTGTACCTTTATCGCCAAGGGAATTGACACCCGCAAAAATTGGCGTGCCGGTGAAACCAAATTGATAATATTTTTTAAATTTACGTTTGATATTTTTCTGCGCTTCACCAAATTGACTGCGGTGACATTCATCAAAAATAAACACCACTTGCTTTTGATAAATGGGCAAATTTTCTTCGCTTTTAATCAGATTATTCAGTTTTTGAATGGTGGTCACAATAATTTTGTTATCATCTTTTTCAAGATTCTTTTTCAATCCAGCGGTGCTTTCCGAACCGTTTACGCTATCAGGGCTAAAACGTTGATATTCTCTCATGGTTTGATAATCCAGATCTTTTCGGTCTACCACGAAAAACACTTTATCAATAAATTCCAGTTCTGTTGCCAAGCGAGCAGCTTTAAAACTGGTTAAGGTTTTGCCTGACCCTGTGGTGTGCCAAATATAGCCACCGCCTTGGGTTGTACTCCATTTCTTTGCATTAAATGATGATTTGATTTTCCACAAAATCCGTTCGGTGGCGGCAATTTGATAAGGTCGCATAATGAGCAAGGTATTGCTGGCATCAAATACGGAATAATGAATCAGCACATTCAGCAAGGTATGTTTTTGTAAAAATGTGGCGGTAAAATCTTTTAAATCGTTGATTTGTTCATTATTGGATTTCGCCCAGTTCATGGTGAAATCAAAGCTATTTTTCTCTCGTTTGGTGGTGTTAGCAAAATAGCGAGTATTCGTGCCGTTGGAAATCACAAAAATTTGCAGATATTTAAACAATGAGCGTTCCGCATTAAAACTTTCTTTGCTATAACGATGAGTTTGATTAAACGCCTCGGCAATGGCAATGCCCCGTTTTTTCAATTCAATTTGCACCAACGGCAAACCATTCACTAAAATCGTCACATCATAGCGATTTTTATGCGTGCCTTTTTGTGTCACCTGATGAATCACTTGCAAAAAATTGCGTTGAATTTGTTGTTTGTCGAGTAAATAAATATTCTGAATCCGCCCATCATCAAACACAAAATCATAAATATAATCATCGTGAATTTTACGACTTTTTTCCACCAAATCATCGGATGGTTTATCCAAATATTCCGTTAAAAAACGTTGCCACTCCCCATCAGAAAAACGAATATTGTTCAGCTTGCTCAACTGTTCACGCAAATTAGCGAGCAATTTTGCGGGCTGATTTAATTCAGGACAATATTCATAGCCCTGTGCTTTCAAATCTGCAATGAGTTCTAGCTCCAGTTCTTTTTCCGTTTGATAGCTCGTGCCTTTTTCAATATTGACGTATTTGTCTAACACGATGAAATTGCTGGTTTCGGCGATGGGGGTGGTTTCGGTGGTCATTATTTACGCTCCTAAATTCATGATTAAACACGCACTTTGTGATTTACAAACAAGTTTGTCAATCAAATTTTTCATTTTGTGATTAACAAAGTGGTTTGTCCCACATTTATGAGCAACAAATTATGTTGTCAATCATATTTCTTTATTTTTGATTAGCAAAACGATTTCGGAAAATCCAACAACAATCCCCGATAATATTCATACTGCTTCTGTCTTAACTCAATTTCTTTCGGCAAGCCTTCAGTGAGTGAGTTTACTAGCGTATCGAATTTATCCAAAATTTCCACAATGCGTTGTTGTTCGGCAAGTGGGGGGATTGGGATTAGTTTTTTAGCAAAATTACTAATCCATTGACGTTTATGATCGTTACTCGCTAATTCACTCGGTAAAGTATTTAGCCAGTAATAAATAAATTTTAAGAGAACCTTGTTTTCATCTGCTGATGTAATCATTTTCATAGCTGATGATTTTGCTTTAAAATCAAAATCTACCCATTTATTTGCAGTGGTAAAATCATCAAAAATAATAACAGGATTTTGCGATGCTTTATAAATACCATCGGTTTCATCGGTATAACCCAAAATAAAGGTCTTTCCAGCAGTTAATACAGGCGTATCAAAATCATCGTGATAATCTGATGATTGTACGAGATATTTTGTCGGTTGCTCGTATTTCGCCACTTCCCCCAACGTCTTCCATTCCACATCATCGCCAAAAGACAACAATTTATCGCGATAGTATTGATATTGCTTTTTGCGTAGGCTAAGCTCGTTGGTAAGCTCGCTGGTAATCGCGGTAAATATGTCTAAAATCCGCACAATTTCGGATTGTAGGGAAAACGGGGGGATTGGGATTAAGATTTTTGCCAACTCTTTCATTGGCACACTTTTAACAGTCCCGCCAGCAGACCGAGAAAGAAAGTCTTTGCGAATATTTTCACTTTCAAAAAGATAAAGTAAAAATTTAGAGTCAATTATATCTTGTTTGGGTTTTATGGCGTAAACACCTTCTTTTATATTCCAATTCATTGGTTGTTTTTCAATAATTGCAACATTTCCAATAGTTCCAGTTCCTGAGAACAATATATCCCCAACTTCAAGATTTGAGCGATTATTGCAAAGTCTTAATGCTTCATTGTTTATTTTATCAGTGTTTTCGTTAAAAATAATTGTATGACTTTTTAATTCTCGGATAGTTACATAAAAATTATTAGCGTCATCAGTATTCAGCTTGAAAAAATTTCTTGGATTAAGCCCCGTTTTGAGAGAATGAATAACTTCCCCCAACGGTTTCCATTCCACATTACAATTTCTAATTTGATCTAACAGTTTGCTCATTTTGGTTTTCTCTGGTTTTTGAAAGTGCGGTTATTTTTTCAAGGATTTTTGCAAAAAGCGTTCAAAATCCGAATTAATTTTTTGGGTTTTGTTAAAAATCGCATATTCGGCTTTGGCTTTTTCTACTGCTTGCTCGTGCGAGATGTTGCCTTTGCCGTCTAAAATTTTGTATTCTCTAAACGCCAAAAATTTATTCACCGATTGCGAAAATTCTGCCATTGTAAAAGCGTGGCGGTTTTCGATTAAATCTTCCACATAATCAAAAAAGCCAGATACCGCACGTTCCAAACGGCGGATTTCGGTTTCGCTTAAATAATTTTTAGCTGTTAAAGTATCGCTTTGTAAAATGCGTCCGTCTGGAGCGTTTTTCCAAGTGGTTAGGCCCATATTTGGCTGGGTGTGATTGGCAGATTGATAAATAATTTCCGCAGCCGTGTTGCCTGAAATGGCATAGTGAAAGCGGTTTTGTATGGTGGCAAAAAAGTCTTTGGCTTCGGCAGAGTTTGCCACATAATCGCTGGCACATTCGGCAAAAATATCGGTAATTTGTAGCCAAATCCGCCGTTCACTGGCACGAATGGAGCGAACACGCCCCAACAGCTCTTTAAAATAATCCTGATTAAACAGCGTTTTGCCTTGTGCCAAACGGTCATCATCAAGGGCGAAACCTTTAATCATATATTCACGCAAAACGCTGGTTGCCCAAATGCGGAATTTTGTCGCACGGTTGGAATTAACCCGATAGCCAACGGAGATAATCGTATCAAGATTATAAAAATTAGTACTGTAATTTTTGCCGTCTGCGGCAGTTGTTCGGAAATTCCGAACAACTGAATTTTCATCTAACTCACCGCTTTCAAACACATTTTTTAGGTGTTCGCTAATGGTGGATTTTGCCACGTCAAACAGCTCGCCCATCGCCTTTTGCGTCAACCAAATAGTCTCATCTTGCATTAAGGCATTAACTTGCAAACTATCATCGGGCAAGCTGTAAATTAAAAAATTTTGTTCGGTCATTTTCATCTCCTTTCATTGCTGCATTTCAGTTATTCGAAAATCTCGAATAACTGAAATGATTGCAAAAGTGCGGTAAAAATTTCAAAAATTTTGTCATTTTACGCCGCAATTTGCTCCACAATTTCATCAATCTGCTCACGCAAACTATCAATATTCGCCACAATCGTTTTTAATTGTGAATTTAACACCTGAATATCAATTACTTCTCGGGTATCTTTCGCTTCCACATAACTACTTACTGCCAAATTATAATCATTTTCGGCGATTTTGCTGTTATCTACGAGTTGCGAGAAATGAGCGATGTCTTTTTTCTCATCAAAAGCAGCAATAATTTGGGCGATATGTTCATCGGTTAATACGTTATTATTGGTTTCTTTTTTAAATAATTCGCTGGCGTCAATAAATTGGGTTTTATTTTCCTGCTTATTTTTGGCTAGAACCAAAATATTCACCGCAATGCTTGTGCCGAAAAATAAATTCGGGGCAAGGGAAATCACGGTTTCCACAAAATTATTATCCACCAAATATTGACGGATTTTCTGCTCCGCACCGCCACGGTAGAATATTCCGGGAAAGGTAACAATCGCTGCTTTTCCTTTAGGTGATAAATAAGACAGGGCGTGCATAATGAAAGCAAAATCGGCTTTCGATTTTGGGGCAACTACGCCCGCTGGGGCAAAGCGTTCATCGTTAATTAAAGTCGGGTCGTCCGAACCTATCCAGTTAATGGAATAAGGCGGATTAGACACAATGGCATCAAAAGGCTTGTCGTCTTTAAATTGCGGATTTAATAGGGTATCGCCCAGTGAAATATCAAAATTGTTGTAATTGACGTTATGCAAAAACATATTCATACGGGCAAGGTTGTAGGTGGTGTGATTAATTTCCTGCCCCCAGAAACCGTCTTCAATAATATGGCTATCAAAGTGTTTTTTCGCTTGTAAGAGAAGTGAACCCGAACCGCAAGCAGGGTCGTAAATTTTATTTACGCTAATTTGTTTGTGTAAGGCAAGTTGTGCAATCAATTTAGACACATTTTGTGGGGTAAAAAATTCACCGCCTGATTTGCCCGCATTGGCGGCATAATTCGAAATTAAAAACTCGTAGGCATCACCAAATAAATCAATATGGTTATCTTCAAAATGACCAAAATTTAAATCTGCTACACCTTTTAATACAGCAGCGAGTCTTTTATTTTTATCCGCTACCGTATTGCCTAAGCGATTACTGGTAATATCAAAATCAGCAAATAAGCCTTTAATATCTCGCTCGGATTCATAGCCGTTGGCAGAACTCTCAATTTCGTTAAATATTTCCGCTAATTCTGTATTGAGTTCAGTGTTTTGGTAAGCGCTTTTAGCGATATTGCAAAATAATTTGCTCGGGTAAATAAAATAGCCCTTGGTTTTAATGGCGTCCTCTTTTAATTCAGGCGTGATAATATCGTCGGATAATTCGGCATAGCAAATGCTGTCATCGCCATTTTCAATATAAGCGGAAAAATTTTCACTGATAAAACGATAGAATAATGTGCCGAGTACATATTGTTTGAAATCCCAGCCATCGACTGAGCCACGCACTTCGTTGGCGATTTGCCAAATGCGGCGTTGTAGTTCGGCACGTTGTTGAATACTTGTAGCCATCATTTATTCCTTATAGTTAAAAATTATCTGAATTTACTCATCATCCCTGACAAGATTGTTTAGGGCGTCGCTTCCTCGTTGCAAGCCATGTTGAAAATTCTTTTGGAATTTTTTACACCGCACTTTAGCATAAATTTTGGATTTTTTGCTCAATTTGTTTCAAGCCATTTAACCTTGTGCTACTTAATCGTTGTGCAATTCCCAAGTCGGTGAAAAATCTCGTTAAATCAAATTGTTGAATTTCTTCTGTCGGTTTGTTATTGACGTGGTTAATCAACACATACAGCAAACCATTCATAATCCGTGCCTCACTATAAGCCTGTAACTGTAAAGTGCGGTCTAAATTTGGTGAGATTTTACACCATAATCTGATTTCGCAACCTTGAATTTCTTGCCATTGGGCCAATTCTTCGTCACTGGGTTTGGTGAGGTTTTTTCCTGCTTGAATCAGCAAGCGATAGCGTTCTTCCCAGTTGTTAGCTTGTTGAATTTGTTCAATAATGTCCATTTTTTAGTCCAATAATTCCAGTGCTTTATCTAAGGCAGTAAAAAAGGCTTGTACATCTTGCTCGGTGTTGTAAGGAGCAAAACTGAGGCGTAATGTGCTAGGTACACCTAAACGAGCGAGATAAGGCATGGCACAATGTACGCCAGTGCGTAAGGCGATATGTTGTTCGGCAAGCAGGGTGGCAAGATCAGAGCAGGCGATATTGTCAAACACAAAGCTAATTACGGAGCTAGGTTGTGGGGCAGAAAATAAACGACAATTTGGGTAAGTTTTTAACCGCACTTTTGTTTGTTCGGCGAGATGTAAAGCGTACTGTTCTGCTTGTTCAATATCCCATTTTTCTAACCATGTTAACACAGCATTAAAGCCGATTACGGCGGCAATATTCGGCGTGCCAGCCTCTAAACGATAGGGGAGTTCCGCATAGCGAATTTCTTGTTTTGAGGCAAAGGCTACCATTTTTCCGCCGTATTGTAGCGGTTGCAGTTTTTCTAAGGCGGACAGTTTGCCGCTTAACACGCCTAAGCCGCTTGGGCCGTAAATTTTGTGAGCGGAGAATGCGATAAAATCTGCATCCAATTTTTGCAGATCGATTTTGAGATGGCTAATGGCTTGAGCGGCATCCACTAAAATCAGTGCGGTGGAAAATTGGCGAATTTTTTCAATCAGTTGTTGGATGGGCTGTTGTGTGCCTGTGACGTTAGATATGAAATTTAAGGCTACCAATTTTGTGCGTGCGTTTAGGGCGGAAACGAGAGCTTGTTCGTCAATTAAAAAGTTATCTAAGATCGGTAAAATATGTAATTTTGCACCGCACTTTTCGGCAATAGCGTGCCACGTGACAAAATTGGCGTGGTGATCGGCCTCGCTGATGATAATTTCATCATCAGGTTGAAAATGGGGAAGTAAGCCGTTGGCCACGGTGTTAATGGCTTGGGTGGTGCCGGATGTCCAAACCACCGCTTGTTCACTTTCTGCATTAATGAGCTGTTTCACTTGGCTGCGAGCTTGTTCATAAAGTGCGGTGTTTTTTTCATCATATTGGCTGCGATGGACGGAGCCTGCAGATTGATAAAATGCCACGGTGGCATCAATCAACGCTTGCGGTTTTAAAGCGGTGGCGGCGTTATCCAAATAGACGACGGCATCTGTTTGGTTAAAATAAGGGAAATCTTGACGAAATGGGATCGCATTAAACATTATTTTTTACCTTGTCGTTTGAGTTTGCGAAATTCACTGGGTGGCATGGGATTGGGATCACGCCATAAGCCGATACGTTGTTGTTGAGCGATTTGTTGCATTTGGAGATATTCTGGGTGACGCATATATTTTGTATAAGCCCAAGCCATGCCTAATTGTACCATTTTAAGATTGATATTTTCCCGATCTTTGTAGATCGTTGCCACGGTGCGACCGTAACGATCATAGTCAGAAATTTGCAAGGTGACTTGGGTTTTATGGATAAGTTGTGCTAGCATTTGTTTAGCACGATTGCCAAAGGCTTGGGCCTTTTCGGGGGCGTCAATTTCGGCCAAACGTACTTTGAGTTGCTTATTATTGGCTAATAAACAGGTGATGGTGTCGCCGTCACTAATGCCAACCGCACGACAGTTGACCCAACGTTCTGCACTTAAGGCGTTGTGACTGAATAGAAAAAAGACAAGTGCGGTGAATAAAAAGGTTATTTTTTTCATTATTTTTTGGTATAAATCAAAGGTGAATGACATTTTACCGAAAAAAACACAAAAGTGAAAAAAATAAGCGTAAAATAAATTGATAAAATTTATCAAAAAAGTTGAATAAAAACGAGAGAGAAGATGAAACAAAAAATAATTGATTTAGTTCGCTCTTTAGCGATTTTATATGCTTTTCTTTGGCTCGGAAATGGGATTGTCTATTGGGTTCCACTTGGCATTCCGGGGAGTATTGTGGGATTATTGTTACTTTTCTTGGGTTTAACCACGCAAGTGATTAAAGTAGAATGGATTTTTTTCGGGGCCAATTTACTTATTCGGTATATGATGGTGCTGTTTGTGCCGATTAGTGTGGGGATTATGCAACATTTTGATATGCTTATTTCACAAGCAAAAGCCTTGTTAATTCCGAATATTTTGAGTTCATTAATTACTTTGATTATTGTGGGAACCTTGACGGATTATTTATTTATGCGACGTTCTTTTACTCGCTTACGCAAAAAAGTATTACAGCGTCGAATTAAGGAGCAAGCATGATTTACGCCTATTCTTTGTTAACCATTGCCAGCTTTTTTTTGGCGGTGAAAATTAATAAACGCTTAAAATCGGTGTTGTTAAATACCTTTGTGTTGACGGCGTCTATTTTGATTGGTGCTTTGTTGCTCGCCAACGTGCCTTATGAAAATTATATGGACGGCAATGCCCCTTTAAACAATTTAATGGCCGTCAGTATTGTGGCGTTAGCCTTGCCGTTATATGAACAATTACGACGCATTGCGGCGTTTTGGAAAAGCATTTTATTTGTGACCACATTGGCCTCATTAATTGCCATGTTGACGGCAGGTGGGTTTGCGTTGTGGTTAGGTGCTAACCCAGAAATCGTGGCAACCGTGATGTCTAAATCGGTCACCATGCCGATTGCCATGGCGATTTCAGGCCATTTAGGTGGCATTCCGTCCATGGCCTCGGTGGGCGTAGTAGTGGCGGGGGTGCAAGGTGCCGTGGTGGGGTATGTTATTTTGCGTAAACTTCGCCTGACCAGTTCCGAGGGCATTGGTATTGCGGTGGGAGCCACTTCCCATGCGATTGGTACGGCCGCTTTAATGGAACATGATGTGACCGCCTCGACGTATAGCTCCATTGCGTTGGTGCTATGCGGTATTTTGAGTTCTGTGCTTGCACCTTTGGTTTTTCACTTATTGTATATGGTGGCATAAATGTTAAAAAATACGTTAGATCCCATTTGGCTTGAACGCTTTATTAATGATAAACCCAGAGAGAAAGATCATCGTCCCCCCTTTCGACGTGATCGTGCGAGAATTTTGCACAGTGCGGCATTTCGTTGTTTACAGGCGAAAACGCAAATTCACGCCGTGGGTGAAAATGATTTTTTCCGTACAAGATTAACCCATTCTTTAGAGGTGGCGCAAATTGGCAGTAGCCTTGTTTCTCAATTAAAATTAATTGATACTTACAAAGCCTTGGCGGACCAATTACAGCTAGACAAAGCCTTGTTACAACAAGAAATCAAGCCACTTTTGCCTACAGCAGATTTGATTGAAAGTCTGTGTTTTGCTCATGATATTGGCCACCCACCTTTTGGGCATGGTGGCGAAACGGCTTTAAATTCAATGATGTATGATGTGGGGGGCTTTGAGGGCAATGCGCAAACGTTCCGTTTATTAACCAAATTAGAGCCTTATACGCAAAATGCGGGAATGAACTTGACTCGCCGGACGCTGTTGGGGATCGTGAAATATCCGGCGATTTTAGATGAAACTTCACCAAAATACACCGCACTTTCTTCTTCGGAGCAAGATTTTAGGGCCTTTGATTGGCGACCAGGGAAAGGTATTTTTCGTGATGATTTGCCAGTGTTTGATTGGTTATTGCAACCTTTATCTACACAAGATAAACAGTTATTTACTTCATTAAAAAAAGTGCGGTCGGAACCGAGCGAATTTTTGAAAACATGTTTTAAGTCCTTAGATTGTAGCATTATGGAGTTGGCGGATGACATTGCTTATGGCGTACATGATTTTGAAGATGCCATCGTGGTGGGCATGATTGATCAAAATCTGTGGCAAATTGCGTTACAAGAGTTAAAAGCCTGTTCATCAGAATGGATTGTCAAAAATATTGATGCCTTAACGACCAAATTATTTTCAGAATACCATTATGAACGTAAAAATGCCATTGGGGCATTGGTGAATTTCTTTATTACCAATGTACGGTGGAAATTAACGGCGGATTTTGCCGAACCGTTGCTACGTTATAATGCCGAATTACCCACCGAAGTGGAAGACGTGTTAAACGTGTTTAAAGCCTTTGTGTTTAAATATGTGATTCGTGATGTGGAAACTCAACGCATTGAATATAAAGGGCAACGCATTTTAACTGAAATGTTCCAAATTTTTGCCAGTGATCCAGAACGTTTATTGCCACGAAATACAGTAAATCGTTGGTTAAATGCCGAACCGCAAGGCAAAAAACGGATTATTTGTGATTATATGGCAGGCATGTCAGATGCTTATGCGTTAAAAGTATATCGGCAGTTGACGTAAAAATAATCGGTAAAGTTGGAAAAATAAACAGTTAGTTAAAATTTTAGATTTTTTTGCAAAAAATACTTGCAAAGAATCTTTAGATCACTATAATACGCTCCACACAACGACGCACTGTTGTGAAACCTTAAACTTTCTAACGTGCGTCGTTTTATTTTCGCTTAAAGATAGCGATTTGTTCTTTAACAATTTATCAGACAATCTGTGTGGGCACTTGTTGATTGACTTGTTTTAAAAAATTAAATAAAACTTGAAGTCT
>NZ_JBPDVF010000011.1:0-88663 GCF_051851515.1 Lonepinella sp. BR2271
TTTTAAAACAAGTCAATCAACAAGTGCCCACACAGATTGTCTGATAAATTGTTAAAGAACAAAAAACAACGACGCACGCTAGAAACTTCGATTTTCACAACAGTGCGTCGTTGTGTGTGGCGTATTATAGTGATCTGAAAATCCTTTGCAAGTGTTTTTTGCAAAAATTTTGCGAATTCTCTCTGACTGCTTAGTTTTTCAACTGTTTAATTAATTGGGGCAAATCTGCGACACTATCAATCACATAATCCGCCAAGGTTTCCCCTTGCGCCGTAATCGCTTTTCCCGTTCTCACTAACACGTTATACGCCACATTCGCCCCTAAACCAGCTTGCAAATCTTCGATTTTATCGCCCACCATAAAAGATCGGCGAGGATCAATCTTTAATTCCTTAATTGCTTGTTGCAACATTCCCGATTTCGGCTTACGGCAATCACAATCTTGACGAAATTCACCCTCTCCCTCTGGGTGATGTGGACAATAATAAATGCCGTCCAAATCCACGCCCCGATCAGCGAGCGACCAATCCATCCATTCGGTTAATTGCAAAAACTGATCTTCGCTAAAATAACCACGCGCAATGCCCGATTGATTCGTCACTACCACCAACAAATAGCCCATTGCTTTCAATGCTTTTAACGCCTCAATACTGCCCTCAATAAATTGAAAATCATCAATTTGATGAACATAGCCATGATCGATATTTAACGTACCGTCTCGATCCAAAAAAATTGCTTTATTCATTTGCTTTTCCTTTTATATATCTGTCCGATTTATCCGCTTATTATCACACAAATATTATAATTGATAACGATATATTCTAAAAAGCCCACGAATAATGATTGACATAGCCATATAGACATCTAAAATAACCAGACGACATTTTTAATCATTTATCAAAGGGCTTATATGATTAAGCTAGAAAATATCACCAAAATTTTTGATAGTGCAGGAAAAAAACTCAAGGCACTAGACAATGTGTCATTACATGTCTCTGCGGGCAGTATTTGTGGTGTGATTGGTGCCTCTGGTGCAGGCAAAAGCACGCTTATTCGTTGCGTTAATTTATTAGAACGCCCAACATCAGGTGCTGTTATTGTTGACGGCAAAGATCTTATGGCGCTAGATGACACGCAACTCATCGCAGAACGCCGTAATATCGGCATGATTTTCCAACATTTCAACCTCTTGAGTTCACGTACGGTCTTTGGCAACATCGCCCTGCCGTTAGAACTTGAAAAAGCGACCCCACAAAAAATTCAACAAAAAGTCACCGCACTTTTAGAATTAGTTGGCTTAACCGATAAAAAAGATGTTTATCCAGCCAATTTATCCGGTGGACAAAAACAACGGGTTGCCATTGCACGTGCCTTAGCGAGCGATCCCCACGTATTACTTTGCGATGAAGCCACCAGTGCATTAGATCCGGCCACCACGCAATCGATCTTAAAATTATTAAAAGATATTAACCGCACTTTAGGTATCACTATCTTATTGATTACCCACGAAATGGACGTAGTCAAACGCATTTGCGACCAAGTAGCCGTTATCGACCGTGGCAGTTTAGTTGAACAAGGCACGGTGAGCGAAATTTTCTCCAATCCGAAAACCGAGTTGGCACAAGACTTTATTCAAGCCACATTCCAAAACTATTTACCCGAAGAATATTTGGCCTTGCTATCTGACACACCGAAATCTGCGCATTCTTCGCCAATTATTCGCTTTGAATTTACTGGTCGCTCTGTGGACGCACCGTTGATCTCCCAAACTTCACGACGTTTTAATGTGTCCTTTAATATCTTAATGTCACAGATTGATTATGCAGGCGGCACCAAATTTGGTTTTACCATCGCTGAAGTCGAGGGAGATGAAGATGCAATCACCCAAGCAAAAATTTATTTAATGGAAAGCAATGTACGTGTGGAGGTGCTTGGTTATGTGGGATAATTTTATCAACGGCTTTAACAACATCAGCCCCCAAGTATGGGAACTTATCGGGGTAAGCACCTACGAAACCATTTATATGAGTTTCGCCGCTACCCTGTTTGCCATTGTATTTGGCTTACCTCTGGGCGTGTGGACATTTTTAACCCAACCACAACAAGCCTTGGCAAACGCCAAAGTCAATCGTGTGTTGGAGGCCGTGATTAATATCGGGCGCTCCATTCCCTTTATCATTTTGTTATTCGACTTAATGCCGGTTACCCGTTTCTTAGTCGGCACGACGCTTGGCACCACAGCATCCATCATCCCCTTAGGTGTGTCGGCTATGCCATTTTTTGCACGTTTAACGGCTAATGCTTTAGGCGATATTCCGAGCGGATTAACCGAAACGGCCAAAGCCATGGGAACCAGTGTATGGCAATTAGTCACCAAGTTTTATCTGCCTGAGGCCTTGCCAATGCTGATAAAGGCTACTACTCTCACTCTCGTCACCCTAATCGGCTACTCTGCCATGGCAGGTGCCGTGGGCGGTGGCGGTTTAGGTAATACTGCGATTTCTTACGGTTTACACCGCAATATGCCTTATGTGCTTTGGATCGCCACCATTATCATCGTATTAATCGTGATGATCTGCGAAAGATACGGCAACAAACTCGCTGATCGTTTCGATCATCGTTAATTTAACTTTACTTAATAAGGAACATTCCATGAATTTTAAAAAACTTCTCACCATCACCGCACTTAGCTCTGTTTTTGCGTTAACGGCGTGTAAAGATGACAAAAAACCAGAGGCCGCTGCTGCAGCACAAGCTGCGCCACAAACCATCACCGTCGGTGTGATGTCAGGCCCTGAGCATCAAGTCGCTGAAATTGCAGCAAAAATTGCGAAAGAAAAATACAATTTAGAGGTTAAATTCGTTGAATTTAACGACTACGCCTTACCAAATCCAGCGGTCAGCAAAGGCGACTTAGACATCAATGCGATGCAACACAAACCTTATTTAGACACAGACACCAAAGCCAACAACATCACTAATCTTGTGATCGTCGGCAACACCTTTGTTTACCCATTAGCGGGTTATTCAAAAACCATTAAAAACGTGTCTGAATTAAAAGACGGTGCCAAAGTTGCCATTCCAAACGATCCAACCAATGGCGGCCGTGCATTAATCTTGTTAGAAAAACAAGGCTTATTAAAATTAAAAGACAACACTAACTTGGCCTCAACCGTGTTAGACATTGTAGAAAATCCAAAAAATCTACAAGTTGTACCCGTTGACACAGCCGTCGCCGCTCGTGCTTTAGATGATGTAGATTTAGCCGTAGTCAATAACACTTATGCCAGCCAAGTCGGGTTAACTACCACTGACAACGGCGTTTTCGTGGAAGATAAAGACAGCCCATACGTGAATATCATCGTTGCACGTACCGATAACAAAGACAGCGCAGCGGTACAAAACTTCGTAAAATCTTACCAAACCGAAGAAGTTTACCAAGAAGCGGTAAAACACTTTAAAGATGGTGTAGTGAAAGGTTGGTAATTTAAACGCTCGCCTATTTTGTCGATATTATATTGCAGACTTAATAGGCAAAACAATTGTTAAAAAGAGGGTTAAAGCCTGATATTGGTTTTAACTCTCTTTTTTAAATTATGCCCTTGAATGACTAGACCATGACAAGATTTCCATAAAAAAACAGGATTATCACTAATCCTGTTTTCTCTTACTTAACTAACTACGCATAATACATTTCAAATTCCACTGGGTGTGGGGTCATGTTCAAACGTTCCACTTCTTTACGTTTCATACCGATATAAGTTTCGATAAAGTCTTTAGTGAATACACCACCTTGGGTTAAGAATTCATAATCTTTTGCAAGATTATCAAGAGCCTCCTCTAATGAGCTTGACACCGCTGGAATTTCTTTTAATTCTTCTGGTGGCAAGTCGTAAAGGTTTTTGTCCATGGCATCGCCTGGGTGAATTTTGTTCACCACACCGTCTAACCCCGCCATTAATAAGGCTGCAAAACATAAGTACGGATTTGCGATTGGATCAGGGAAACGAGCCTCGACACGGGTTGCTTTCGGACTGGTCACCGCAGGAATACGAATAGATGCAGAACGGTTGCTGGCCGAGTAAGCTAATAATACGGGCGCCTCAAACCCTGGCACTAAACGTTTGTATGAGTTTGTACTAGGGTTAGTAAAGGCATTTAAGGCTTTGGCGTGTTTGATAATACCACCGATATAATATAACGCCGTTTCAGACAAGCCTGCATATTTGTCACCCATAAAGATATTTTTACCGTCTTTACTTAATGACATATTACAGTGCATACCTGAACCATTGTCACCGGCAAACGGTTTTGGCATAAAGCAAGCGGTTTTGCCGTGTTCTAATGCCACGTTTTGCACGATATATTTGTAGATTTGAGTTTCGTCCGCTTTCAAAGTTAAGCTATTGAATTTTGTCGCAATTTCATTTTGACCTGCAGTCGCTACTTCATGGTGATGTGCCTCAATCACTAAGCCCATTTCTTCAAGCAATAAACACATTTCAGAACGAATATCATGTCCGCTATCAATCGGTGCTACGGCACAATAACCGCCTTTTTTCAATGGACGATAAGCATTGTTGCCTTGTTCTTTGTATTTGCGGTTAGTGTTCCACATGGCCTCTTCGTCATCAATGGCGTAAGATACTTTATTTGGCTCCGTAGAAAAACGCACATCATCAAATAAAAAGAATTCTGGTTCTGGCCCAAACATGACATTATCTGCGACACCGGTTGAACGCATATATTGTTCGGCACGCAAGGCAATAGAACGTGGGTCACGATCATAGCTTTGCATGGTGTTCGGATCATAGATACTACAACGAATTGATAGGGTTGGGATTTGTGCAAAGGGATCCACTACGGCACTTTCTGGAATTGGCATTAATAGCATATCGGCTTTATTAATCGCTCGCCAGCCCTCAACGGAAGATCCGTCGAACATTTTGCCCTCTTCAAAGAAATCTTCATCAATGGCACTGGCAGGTAATGATACGCCGTGTTCTTTGCCTTTGATGTTCGTAAAACGAAGAAGAACAAATTTGATATTGTTTTCTTCGATAAGTTTAAATACGTTAGCAATCGCTTGTGTGTTTGACATAGAAACTTCCTTCCAAGTTAAATTTTAAGAGTCAGTAAATTCTTGCAATGTGGTTGCATAGAAAAAGTAACCAATTATTTCAAAGATCACAATAATATTTTTGGTTACATTTAACAAATAAATACTATTGTTATATTATATCTAAAATTAATGCTTTTCAATTAGATTATTTCTAATTTAATCCTTAACAGAAATGGTTAATCAACTTCGTCAACAGTTGTTGTGTTGGTTTAATAAATTCTGCCGATAAAAATTCATCCGGCTGATGGGCTTGTTCAATGGAACCTGGCCCTAACACAAGCGTCGGACAAAGTTGTTGAATAAAGGGTGCCTCGGTACAGTAGTTTACCACTTCACATTTTTCTCTCAACAATTTTTCCACCACTTGCACGACTTGTGCAGAATGCTCACATTCATAACCCGGTATCGGCTCATGCAAATTTCGCAAGGTGAGAAGATCACCATATTGTTCAAATAGCGGAGCCAATTTTTCTCGCAACATGCTTTCCAAATCGTCTAACTGCATAGCAGGCAAGGGACGAATATCAAATTGCAATTCACAACAAGCACAAATACGATTGACCGCATCACCGCCGTGAATGGAACCAAAATTCATGGTGGGATAAGGAATGGCGAAATCCGCATGATGATATTTTTCTTTCAGCTCATTTCGCATTTGCATTAAATAACCTGTGGCTTGGTGCATAATTTCAATGGCATTCACACCTTTTTCGGGATCGCTAGAATGGCCCGACTTGCCAATAATTTGCAAGCCTTTGCCAATATGTCCTTTGTGGGCACGCACTGGGCGTAAAGACGTGGGTTCGCCAATCACCGCACAATCGGGGCGAATATGGGCATGTTGAATAAAGGTTCTTGTCCCCAACATGGAGGTTTCTTCGTCAGCCGTGGCTAGAATGCGTAAAGGTTTGGTGAGTTGGGTTAAATCAATCTGCTGAATGGCATCCAGAACAAAAGCAAAAAAGCCTTTCATATCCGCCGTGCCTAAACCGTAAAATTTGCCGTCTTGTTCTGTTAATTTGAAGGGATCGAATGTCCAACGCCCCTCATCAAAAGGCACGGTGTCCGTATGCCCAGCTAATAATAAACCGCCTTCGCCCTCACCATAGGTTGCCAGTAAATTATATTTCTCATTGCTATTCGGCACAGGTAAAATTTCTGTCTGAAAACCAAGATCCTTTAGCCAATTTGCTAACAGCTCAATTAAACTGCGGTTCGATTGATCGGCGTTTTTTTCAATACTGCTGATCGTTGGAATGGCAATCAGCTGGGAATACATCTGAATAAAGGACGGGTGTTTTTTCATTGGGCTACTTTCTGCATTACTCTACAAAGGCGATTTGACTGGCAAGCATAGCACAACTTGACTATTTCGTCAGTGAAAATTTATGTCGTTGCCAAAGCAAATATAAACTCAATAGCCCAACCAAATAGCTCAAAATTAACCCTTGAGCAATGAGCAAAGATTGTTGACTCAGTTGGCAAATTCCTAAATAAAAATACCCCATACCGCCAATCAACTGAAGCAGATAATAGACAGCAAGTGCAGGAAAACGCAGTAAATCCCAATAGTGAAATTCTTTCAAATTCGCCATAAACAAACAACCGATACCAATGGCGAGAAAACCGCTGACATTGTCAGGCAAAAGGATGGAGCTTATGCCATAAAAAAATAGCAATACCAGCAATAAATTGCGGTAAATAAGATTAGGGATAAAAAGCGGATTTTTAAGTTGACTGTTTTTTAAGGCGATTGCGCTTAAACGAAGGCTGAAATTCACGCTTTCCCAAAGGGTTGCCAATACGGCGAGATGGACGAAGAAAAACAGGCTAGTCATAATATACTCTTCCTTGAAAATACTGTTTCACGATTTTTTCTTCATACTGATTATCTCGCAAAGCAAGTGGTTCGTTGAGTAGAATATGTTGTTGAATTTGCATGCCTTTTTCTGATAATAACAAAATTTCGTGGCTTAATCGCACGGCTTCAAAGCGGTCGTGGGTAACTAATAAACAAGCTAAGGTTTGCTGTTCAATGCGTTCTTGTAACAAAGCGATTAAACGCTGGCGTAAATCCCGATCTAAACCCACAAAGGGTTCATCTAATAACGCCAAGTCGCAATCGCTTAATAATAAACGCAAAAATGCTACTCGTTTTGCCATGCCGCCGCTAAGCTCCGTGGGGTATTTATTTAAATCCGCTGGGGTTAAGCCGATTTCTTCCGCTAGAGCGTAAATTTTTTGACGATCAGGGGTTGGCATAAAAATTTCAATATTTTTCACCGCAGTTAGATTGTTTAATAGGCGATTTTCTTGAAATAGAAAGCCGATTTTGTTGAATTGATTAATAATTTTGCCTGATTTGGGTTTGTCTAAACCGCTCACTAACCGCAACACCGTGGTTTTGCCACAACCACTAGGCCCAAACAGGGTTTTGATTTCGCCCCGTTGTAATTCAAGGCTAAAATCTTGCACGATCACATCTTGTAAAATGGCAAAATGCAAATGGGATAATGTCAGCATATTCTCTTTTTCCTGCTTACCTTTTCCACGGCATAAACAAAATTTCCAGTGGCTTAATAATCAAATATTCAAATAACGCCACTAATAAAATCACCAACAACACATACGCCATCACCGTTGGCGTATCCAACATTACTCGAGCATCAGCAATGCGAGATCCCACGCCATCACTCGCCCCCAATAATTCCGCCATCACCACGATACGCATACCCGATGCTACGGCGACACTGATACTGGCAATAATGTAGCCCGTTAAATGGGGAATATACAGATAACGCAGTTTTTTCGCCCAGCCGAGATGATGGGCATCAAACACTTCTTTCATTTGCTGGCTCACCGTGGCAATGCCCACGGAACTGCTGGCAAAGGTCAGTGGCGTGACAATGATAATAATGGTAAACAGCACGCTGGCGTTGCCAAAGCCGAACCAAAATAACGCCATCACCACCCAAATAATCGGCGGTGTGGCGAGTAACATGGTCATTAAAGGCTTGAGCATTGCCATCAGGGTTTTTGATGTACCAGCGATAAAGCCTGCAATCATGCCAAGCAATAAGGCACTGCTTACGCCGACCAAAGCACGCCACAGGGAAAGATCAAGTTGATTTTCGCCAAAATTTTGCAATAAATCAGCAGCTTGTTGAAACACCACAAGCGGACTAGGGAGCAGAAATTCGCCTACGCTATTGCTGCCCCATTGCCAAATGGCGAGCAACATTGCCACCACGCCAAGGGTGGCAAAACCACCCCATAAATAATCAATGACATAGAAAATGGGCGTTTGTGGCTTGCGAACTTTATCCACGCTTAACATAGGAAAAAGTCGTCCGTTGGCAATTTTCCGCCTAATAATTTCGGGTTGTAACGCAACACAATGTCATAGAATTTCAGCAATTCTTCCTTGATTTCTGAACCTTTTCGCACGGTTAAATTGGCGTGCGGAATGGCGTTTGCAATGGCAGGTGCAGGCGCTGGGAAATAATTTGTACCAATTTCCGCCGCACTTTGTGCATTGTTTTTCACCCAAGTCAAGGCACTTTGCAAATCTTGATGTAGCAATTCAAACTCTGCGGTATGAGCTTGATAAAAATCACGATTAGCGATAATCCCTGCTTGTGGAATAATCGGTTGGGTGTTAAAACTTTCCGCCCAACTTTGCAAGAAATCAAAGGTTCGCACCACTTCTACGCCCATTTTTTTGCCTTTCAAAATACAAGCACTAGCAAGCGGTTCAGGCAAATAGGCAATGTCAAAAGGTTGAGTTAAAAATAGGCTTACCGCTTCTGCTGGCGTTGCAGTGTAAGTGATGTCCACCTTGCTTTCATCAATGCCCCGTTGTTTTAACAAGGCTCTAAAGGTAATGTCAGGCATATCGTTTTTAAAGGGCATAATGACTTTTTTGCCTACCAATTGCTCAGGGGAGCTGATGTCAATTTTGCCTAATAATTGCACAATGCCATTAGTCAAAATGTTAATCATGCCGACATTTTGCCCTTGGTTTTGCAAATTCACGCCCACATTGCTTGGGCTCATCATCACTTTAAATTCACCGCTGGCAACCCCAGCACGCAGTTGATCAGGATTTTTCCAGATTTTAAGGCTGGTGTCCGCTTGTTTGGCTAATTGCCCTTGTAGGGTGGCAACGGCGATAGTCAAACTTGGCAAGGCAGGTGCACCGTAAATGGTAAAGGCAGTTTTGCTTGCCGCAAACAAACGGGGTGCGGCACTGGATAATAATAGGGCGGAACTCAGTTTTAAGAAAGTTCTACGCTCAATTTCATAGTGCATTTCAGTATTCATCTTTTTTCTCCCAATCTTAGAATGAAGCATGTAGGCTTAACCAGAAAGTGCGACCTGGGGCGTTCACCACATTTGGGGTGAGTGCCAACACATGATCGCCGCTGATAAATTCGGCATATTGACGGTTAAACAGATTATTCACGCCCAAACGCACGGCGTATTTATCCTGAAAATTGATGCCTGCATACAAATCCACCACGGTAAATTGTTTCGCCGCTTCACGGTTGTCAATGCCTAAGCCAGAAGTGCGGTCAAAATCGCCTTTGTTTTGTTTCGCCACATAACGCACCGCCGCCCCAAGGTTGTAACTGCCGTATTGGAAATAGTTGCGGTAATCCAAATTAGCGTTCAACTCAAAAGGACGAATTTGATATAACGGGCGATTATCGGTGTCGTTTTTGCCGTAGTTATAAAAGGCTTTTGCCCCCACCGCCCAATTTTGCAAGAAATTGTAGTTGGCGTATAAATTCGCCACGATTAACTTGGCATCCACATTGCGAGTAATAATGCCACCGCTGCGGTCTACCGTGCCTGATTGTCCACGAGTGCGGTCAAAAATAATCAAGTTTTTCACATCGTCATACACCAAGGAACCGCCGATATTCCAGCCGTTATCCAAAATAGAATTTAGATAACCTTTGTAAAATTCATTTTTCAGATCAAAATCAAATTTAATCCGATTATGTTCTTCAGGTTTTAGCCAAGGATTATCCACAATGGCACTGGCAGGCTGTTGATTCATGGTTGTGCCATTCGGACGAACCACAATAGACGCCAAGGAATTAAAGCGTTCCATATTGTCGCCTACCCGTTCTAAATGCCCTAGGCTTAATTCATAACGCTGGAATGCCGTTGGGGTAAATTCATATTTCAACTCCGCAGACAAAGCATTTTGCTTGATTTTGCCATCGGTAGCATTCCGCCCGAAATAGGTTTTCCACAGGGTTTGAATATTGGCAAATTGCGTGCCAGGCATCATTGGATTTGGCAAATTGCTATTGAATTTCCGCACATCCACACTGTTATATTCATAGGTGACACCTAAACCCAGTTTATGCTGATCATTAAAGGTATAATGCAGATTATCAAACACCCGATAACGATCAATATGCACATTACCAAAACGATAACCGTTTAAAATATCCCGTGCGGCGGTGTGCAAATAACGGTCGCCATCTTGGTCATCATGCTGATAACTTACGCCAATTTGATTGTGGAATTTATCCCAATCTACATCATATTTCACGGCCGCATCAAAAATTTCACGGTGCAACAACACATACACATTATTACCTGCCACAGAGCGTAAAGTATAGTTATCCGCATGGCGTTTTACATGGCGATAGGTCAATTCGGTGCTGAGCGTATTGCTCAAATCCTCCAGCCCAAAACGCCCATTTAACCGCACCACATAACGCTCGGTACTCACAGGATCCATTTGATGTTCAGGCTGTTTATCCTCGTCTAAATCATCATGAATAAAAGTCAAGCGAAATTCCGTGCGGTCATTCGGCAACCAGCCCAACACCGCCGCTTGATTAAAGCGTTCATAACCAAAATTCACCTTGTTATGCTGCCCGTCTTTATAGCGATTGGCTTTGGTGTGATTCACATTAAACAACGCATAATAATTGGCTTCACGGAAACCTGAAAACAGGGAATTATAAAAACTCGTCCCATAAAAACCTGAACTTAATTTTAACGGGGCAACGCCCTCATTGACTTTATTCGCCACGGAAAAATACGACAAACGGTCAGTGCGATCAAATTGATTTTCAATCATATAACCTTGGGCAATATTGGGAGCGATAGGTTTCGGTGGGGAAAAGGATTTTAACGGTTGAATTTGATCAGGATCGGCAAGATCGGTTGCCAAAGCAGACTGCACAGCAGCACACACCGCCACGGCTAAAAGGGTTTGTTTTCTCATAAAATCACCTCGATTGATAATTGTTCTTACTCAATCATACGAAATAGTTGATAAAAATAGTAGGATATTTAATAAGAAAATCACCTTAATTTGATAAATATCAAAAACAAAATTAATACATTACAATTATTTAACAAATCTCTCACGGGATTTTTACAGAATTTCGCTGAATGGTGGAATTTAGCCCTCAATAAAGCTAAAAGTGCGGTATAATTTCACCGAGTTTTTCAGAGTACGGCACATTTTCGCAATAACAGTTGCTTTTTAAATATTTATGCAGAATAATAGCATAAATAATCACTACAAGACTGGAGGAAGTTATGTTACAAAAAGCTATTATCGTGGGGGCCAGCGGGTATACTGGTGCAGAATTAGCACAAATTTTAACTCGTCATCCACATTTTGAATTATCAGGACTTTATGTTTCGCAACAAAGTTTAGATGCCAATAAGCCAATTTCCAGCCTTTATCCGCAATTGCGTACCTATTGCGATTTGATTTTGCAACCCTTGCCAGAGGATTTGTCTTTGTTGGCTAATGATGTGGATGTAGTCTTTCTCGCCACCGCACATGAAGTTAGCCATAACCTTGCTCCGATTTTTTTACAACAAGATTGCCAAGTATTCGATTTATCGGGGGCTTTCCGTGTCAATAATGCAGAATTTTACACCCAATATTATGGTTTTGAACATCAATATCCTGAACTTCTCAATTTTGCGGTATATGGCCTTGCCGAATGGAACAGTAAGCAGATTCAACAAACCGATTTAATTGCGGTAGCCGGTTGTTATCCAACGGTGTCACAATTAAGCATAAAACCATTAATTGAAAATAATTTATTAGATCTCAATCAATTACCGGTGATTAATGCGGTCAGTGGCGTGAGCGGTGCCGGTCGTCGGCCAGCCATTACTAGCAGTTTCTGCGAAGTGAGCCTGAACGCTTATGGTGTCTTTACCCACCGTCATCAACCTGAAATTGCTACCCATTTAGGCACCGAAGTCATTTTTACACCGCACTTAGGCAATTTTAAACGAGGTATTTTAGCCACCATTACGGCCAAATTAAAAGAGGGCGTCACCGACGAGCAAATCAGATCCGCTTATCAACAATATTACGCTAATTGCCCGCTCGTGCGAGTGTATGAGCAAGGTTTACCAAGCATTAAAGCGGTGGAATTTACCCCTTATTGTGATATTGGTTTTGCTACCCATAACGGGCATATTGTGATTATCGGAGCGGAAGATAATTTGTTAAAAGGGGCGGCATCTCAAGCGGTACAATGTGCCAATATTCGTTTCGGTTATAATGAAACATTAGGCTTATTTTAAGGATAATAGATGAAACCCTTAGTGATTAAATTAGGGGGCGTATTATTAGATACGCCTGATGCTATGCAAAATTTGTTCACGGCTCTGGCTGATTATCTACAACAAGCTAACCGCCCTTTAGTTATTGTTCATGGTGGCGGTTGCGTAGTCGATGATTTAATGAAAAAATTAGGCTTACCGGTGCAAAAGAAAAATGGTTTGCGAGTAACCCCAAGCGATCAAATTGACATTATCGTGGGAGCATTGGCTGGCATTGCCAATAAAAAACTGTTGGCACAAGCCATAAAATTTCAGTTAAATCCTGTCGGATTAAGTCTTGCTGACGGCAATTTGACCAGTGCGATGCAATTTGATCCTGAATTAGGTCATGTCGCCAATGTACAAGCAAAAAACGCTACGCTATTAGAGCAATTATTAACCAACAAATTTTTACCGATTATTAGCTCTATTGCTGTTGATGATCAAGGGCGTTTAATGAATGTCAACGCCGATCAAGCTGCCACCGCTATTGCAGCGTTGATTGATGCGGATTTGGTGATGTTGTCTGATGTTGACGGCGTACTGGACGGCAATAAGCAACGTATTGCCGAGCTAACTGCGGTGCAAATTGAGCAACTTATTGCGGAAAAAGTGATTACTGACGGCATGATTGTTAAAGTAAAAGCGGCACTCGATGCGGCACAATTATTACAACGTGGCGTAGATATTGCGAATTGGAAATATCCTGAAAAACTCACCGCACTTTTTGCAGGTGAGATTATCGGCACAAGAATTTATCCCTAAATAAAAATAAAAGGACAACAACATGGCATTATGGGGCGGTCGCTTTACCCAAGCGGCAGATAAACGTTTTAAAGATTTTAATGATTCACTACGTTTTGACTATCGTTTAGCTGAACAAGATATTGAGGGTTCGGTGGGTTGGTCAAAGGCATTAGTGAGTGTCGGTGTTCTCACCACAGATGAACAGGCTCAACTGGAACAAGCGTTAAATCAGTTGTTAATTGAAGTGCGGTCAAATCCGCTGGCAATTTTGCAAGATGATGCGGAAGATATTCATAGTTGGGTAGAAAGTAAGCTCATCGATAAAGTCGGCAATCTAGGTAAAAAGCTACACACAGGACGTAGCCGTAACGATCAGGTCGCCCTTGACATAAAAATGTGGTGCAAACAGCAAGTCACGGAATTGCAATACAGCGTACGTGAACTACAAGCCAAATTAGTAGCAACCGCAGAAAATAATCAACACGCCGTGATGCCTGGTTATACCCATTTACAACGTGCCCAACCAATCAGCTTTGCTCACTGGTGTATGGCGTATGTAGAAATGTTAGAACGAGATTATAGCCGTTTAGCAGATGCCTATCGCCGTATGAATACTTGCCCACTCGGCAGTGGGGCATTAGCAGGTACAGCCTATCCTATCGACCGTGAACAATTAGCACAAGATCTTGGTTTTGACTTCGCCACTCGCAACAGCTTAGACAGTGTTTCTGACCGTGATCATATTATTGAATTGCTTTCCACTGCGTCATTAAGTATGGCACACCTTTCTCGTTTCGCTGAAGATATGATTATTTTCAACAGTGGTGAGGCGGATTTTGTGGAACTTTCCGACCGAGTGACGTCTGGTTCGTCTTTAATGCCACAAAAGAAAAACCCCGATGCGTGCGAATTGATTCGAGGTAAAACTGGGCGTGTGATCGGTTCACTTATGGGTATGTTGACCACCGTAAAAGGTTTACCGTTAGCCTACAACAAAGATATGCAGGAAGATAAAGAGGGCATTTTTGATGCCTTAGACACATGGCACGATTGCTTAACCATGGCTGCATTTGTATTAGAGGACATCAAAGTTAATGTCAACCGTACTCGAGAGGCTGCACTCAAAGGCTACTCTAACGCTACCGAACTCGCTGATTACTTAGTCGCAAAAGGCGTGCCATTCCGTGATTCGCACCATATTGTGGGTGAAACCGTGGTTTATGCAATTCAAGTTCAAAAAGGCTTAGAAGATTTAACCGTGCAAGAATTTCGTCAATTTAGTGATGTCATTGGCGAAGATGTTTACCCTATTTTATCATTGCAATCCTGTTTGGATAAACGTAATGCCAAGGGTGGGGTGTCTCCGTTGCGAGTGGCGGAAGCGATTGAAGAGGCGAAAGCGAGAATTAGTGCATAATCTACCTAGTACTAACGTACTAGGTTAAGCATAGTAACGCTACTTCGTAGCTAAATAGTGCGGTGAAAAATTTCAGTATTTTTCACCGCACTTTAACAACCCTCATCCCCACTGGGGCCCCGTCTGAACCGCCTGAGCGTTTTGGTATTTTTAGCTAAATTTTGCATGTCTGAGCGTAGCGAGTTCAAAATTTAGCGTAAAGAAAATACCAAATAAGCTCAGAAAAGCGGTGAAGTCGGGGTGTGCTTTCTTTTTGCTTACTTTTTCTTTGCACAAGCAAAGAAAAAGTAAGTCGCCATCGGCGAAAACCGATATTAAAAAAACAATAAAAACCTGTTATAATCCCCCAAAAACCCAAACAGGAAAACAACAACATGCTAAAACTCGCCAGAATTCTTATTGTCGTTCTATTCTGCCTAATTATCTGTATTTGTGGCACGATCTACTCACTTATTCGTTTCAAAAATCCCAATAACGTGAGTGTCGTCGCACGTTGGTTTGGCCGCTTATATCCCCTCTTCGGCTTAACCGTTGAACATCGTTATTCCCCCGAATCCGCCAACATTGGCCCTTGCGTCTATATCGCCAATCACCAAAATAACTACGACATGGTCACAGTGTCTTATATGGTGCAACCTCGCACCGTCAGTATCGGCAAAAAAAGCCTCATCTGGATCCCCTTTTTTGGTTTGGTTTACTGGGCAACGGGCAACATTCTGCTAGATCGTGATAATAAAAATAAAGCCCACAACACCATGGGACAAGTGGCGCAACGAATCAATCAAGATAATCTGTCGGTGTGGATGTTCCCCGAGGGTACTCGCAGTCGTGGGCGTGGCTTGTTGCCGTTTAAAACAGGGGCATTTCATGCGGCCATTGCGGCGGGCGTGCCGATTGTGCCAGTGGTGTGTTCGACCACACAAGGCAAAATTGATTTAAATCGCTTGCATAATGGCAAAGTGATTTGTGAAATTCTACCACCCATTGACAGTCGCCAATTTAATAAAGACAATGTGCGTGAATTTGCCAACCATTGCCATCAACTCATGCAACAGCGTATCGCTGAATTAGATGCGGAAATTGCTCAATCATAAAGGATGTCACCATGGATTATGCTCGCCGTCAGTTGTTTAAAAAAACCGCCCTTGCCACCGCTTTAGCCACCTTGCCGACAGCTTTGTGGGCGGCGGTGAATCAACCGTTGGTGATTCCGCCTTTGATTGAACTTCGTCGAGGTAAACCGCTGTTTTTAGGCTTAGAAAGCACCCAAGTGAAATTATTGGAAAATAATTTGGTTGAAGTGTGGGGCTTTAACGGTCAATATCTCGGCCCGACGGTGAAAGTGCGTCAAGGGGATTTTGTGAAACTCAACTATCGCAATAACCTGCCGCAACTGGTGGCCATGAATATTCAGGGTTTGCAAGTGAACAGCGAATTTCTCGGGGGCATTGGGCATAGTTTAAAACCCGGTGAAAGTTGGGCGCCGATTGTGCCGGTTACGCAGTCCGCTGGGCTGTGTTATTACCAATCTTGTTCCCTTGCCAGTTCGGCTTATCAAAATTATCGTGGGTTGGTGGGCATATGGATTGTGGAAGATGACGAAAGCAAAAAATCGTCGCTACCCAATAACTATGGCGTCAATGATATTCCCTTGATTTTACAAGATTTAAGCCTAAACAGCAGTGGCTCGCAATTATTTCAACAAAATGAACCGCACTTTCTGGGCGAACACTTATTTGTGAATGGCCAACAATCGCCTTATTTGAGCGTGGCTCGGGGTTGGGTGCGGTTACGTTTGCTGAATGCCTCGCTTTCTCGTGCGTATGAATTGCGTTTTGATGATGAACGGGATTTTCTGATTATCGCCCAAGATCAGGGCTTTTTGCCTGAACCGAAAACGGTAAAATCCGTTATGCTCGGCTCAGGGGAACGCCTTGAAATCCTAGTGGATTTAAACGAGGGCGGCAATGTCAGCTTAATTACCGGCAAAAAACGAGGGGTACTCGATAAAATCGGCTTATTCTTTGATAACGACGGCGAATTGGCGGATAACCATATATTAGAACTGCGTCCCGAAGGGTTACTCGCAGCGTTTACCAATAAGCCACGCTATCAATTTAGCCAGATTGCCAGCTTGCCAACGGAAATCGTGCAAGAACGCCAATTTCATTTAGACAATATCAACGCCATGATTAACCAAAAACGCTTTGACCCCCGTCGTATTGATGTGAGTGCTAAACAAGGCAGCGTTGAACGTTGGCAAATCAGCGTTTCTTCCCCGGTCAGCTTCCGCATTCAAGGGGCAAGATTTGTGGTGGAAAGCCAAAATGATAACCACACTCCCGAAAATGAATTGGTCTGGAAAGACACCTTGTGGATCGAAAATAAAGCCAGTATTTTGGTGAAATTTGATAATTTATCTGCCAATACCCATCCGTTTATTTTTGGCTCAGGGGATTTAGTGCAGGCGGATAAAGGGGCTATCGGGTTGTTGGTGGTTCAGTAACAAAAAAATAACATTTTTGAATTTCTTCCTTGCATTTTTCCATATAATCGGACAAAATTGCCTTGGCTTATGGCTTATGGCTTATGGCTTATGGCTTATGGCTTATGGCTTATGGCTTATGGCTTATGGCTTATATAAAAGCCTAAGGCTTATTGTTGTTTTGAGCAATATAAAATCATTTTTCACTTAATATAATAAGGATGTATTATGAAAATCTCTCATCTCATTAAGTCTTCTGCGGTGTTATGTGCCGCACTCATGTCATCACAAGTGATGGCAGCAAATACCTACGATGTGAACAACTTTGATATGTTCGGGCTAAAATTGGGCATGACCCAAGAGGAAGTTGACAAGGTATTAACCAGTAAATATGGGCAAGAAGTGGCTGACCAACTTTCCATTGTCAAACGCATTAAAGAAAGAAATTCCTGTGACGATATTGGGCAACTCATGGCGTCAATCCCTAATCTCGGCACAGTAAATATTGCGTATTCCGTGGATAGATGGTTAGACGAAAATATTGATGAATGTCTTAAAAATGTGCGTGTCACATCTATTATGTATAGCTTTGGTAATTCCGCAGAAGCATTAGGCAAACAGTATCTTACCCCCTCCGATAAAGAGGCCTTTTATCAATCGATCATTGAAAAATACGGTCAACCCACCACTAAATGGGCGGGCAATATAATCTGGTCTGCAGGAAAAATAGAAAATGAGCAAGAAGCCCAATCCAATCAGCTTGTTTATCGAACCACTGATCAAACCCTTTACTTAATTTCGACTGATCTTTTAGATGCAAAAATGGAACGTGAAAAAGCCTACAATGAGGCAATGAGACAAAAACAACTTGAAGAAGAACGTAAAAATGTGGTGAAACCACAGCTTTAATCTTTATTCGATTTCCCTTGAAAGATCGCCTGTGGCGATCTTTTTTTATGCTAAAATAACCCCAATTTATTTAGCACATTCAATAAAAAAAGGAAAAAATTATGGCTTGGGTACAACTTCGCTTAAACAGTACCAGCGAAAAAGCAGAAAAAATCAGTGATTTTTTAGAAGAAATCGGTTCGGTGTCGGTGACGTTTATGGACAGTCAAGATACGCCGATTTTTGAACCCCTCCCTGGGGAAACTCGCCTTTGGGGCAATACGGATGTGGTGGCGTTATTTGATGCGGAAACGGAAATGGCGTTAATTTTAACCGCACTTCGCAACAGCCAACTGTTAGCACCCGATTTTGCCTATAAAATTGAGCAAATTGAGGATAAAGATTGGGAGCGGGAATGGATGGATAATTTCCACCCAATGCAATTTGGTAAACGTTTATGGATTTGCCCAAGTTGGCGTGAGGTGCCAGATGAAAAGGCGGTGAATGTCATGCTTGACCCCGGTCTTGCCTTTGGTACAGGCACACACCCAACCACGGCATTGTGTTTGGAATGGTTGGATAGTTTGGATTTAAACGGTAAAACCGTAATTGATTTTGGTTGTGGCTCGGGGATTTTGGCCATTGCGGCATTAAAACTCGGGGCAAAATCGGCGATTGGCATTGATATTGATCCACAAGCCATTTTAGCCAGTCGCAATAATGCGGAAAACAATGGCGTGGCAGAACGCTTGCAATTATTTTTATCAGACGACAAACCAACGGCGTTAAAAGCAGATGTGGTGGTCGCCAATATTTTGGCAGGCCCACTCAAAGAGCTTTATCCAGTGATTAGCCAGTTAGTCAAACCACATGGCGATTTGGGGTTATCGGGTATTTTGTCCACCCAAGCGCCATCGGTTTGCGAGGCTTATCAGCAAACATTCGCCCTTGATCCTGTGGTGGAACGGGAAGAATGGTGCCGAATTACCGGAAAATTGGCTTAATTTCGCTTAATTTCAAAATGTCAACGGCAAAAAGGCAAATTTTCTTTAAATTGTTTAAAAATTATGCTTTGCAAATGACGAAAATTTGCGTATTATAGCCAACCTTGTCGGTTATTAATGCCGAATATTTAATCAATATTCGGCTTAATTTTTTTCTGTATGTGAGAAATTGGGGGAGAAAATGCGGATTGGTTCATATCAATTAAAAAACCGCATTCTGCTTGCCCCCATGGCGGGGATTACGGATCAACCGTTTCGCAAACTCTGCTCGCACTATGGGGCGGGCTTGACGTTTTCGGAGATGATGTCCACCAATCCACAAGTCTGGCATACGGAAAAATCAAAATTACGTTTGGCTCATCACCAAGCTGCCGGCATTAATGCCGTGCAAATTGCGGGTTCTGATCCGCAAGAAATGGCACAAGCGGCGCAAGTGAATGTGGCATATGGGGCGCAGATCATTGATATTAATATGGGCTGCCCCGCCAAAAAGGTGAATAAAAAGCTAGCGGGTTCTGCGTTGCTACAATTCCCCGATTTGGTCACAGACATTTTAACCGCTGTGGTGAATGCCGTGGAGGTACCTGTTACGTTGAAAATACGTACAGGTTGGGATCGACAGCATATAAATTGCGTAGAAATCGCTCAAATTGCGGAACAATGTGGTATTACTGCGTTAACCATTCACGGACGTACTCGTGAATGTTTATTCGAGGGGGAGGCAGAATACCAGAATATTAAAGCCGTGAAACAAGCGGTGTCGATTCCCATCATTGCCAATGGCGATATTCTCTCGCAAGAGAAAGCAAAATTTGTACTTGATTATACGGGTGCAGATGGAATTATGATCGGGCGTGGTGCGTTGGGTAATCCTTGGATATTTCAATCTTTGGCACAACACATTGACACCAACTCAACAGGGGAAACACCCTGTGTAAGCGCCCCTAGCTTAACGGAAAAGTGCGGTGTAATTTTACGTCATATTGAAGAATTACATCAATTCTATGGTCCTGAAAAAGGCTATCGCATTGCTCGCAAACACGTTGGCTGGTATTTACAAGGAATTCAACCCGATTCCGATTTTAAACGGACTTTTAATGCCATTAGCAACGCTACTGAGCAGTTAGTTGCATTGGAAGATTTTTTTAATTTTATTAATAAGAATGGAAATTCAAATGACTGAACAAACCACAATTTCGACAAAATTTATCGTGCCAGAATTAAATGCACAATCACAAGCGGTGAATAAACCTTTACGTGATTCAGTAAAACGTTCAATTAAAAATTATCTAATTCAATTAGACGGTCAAGATGTCAATGATCTTTATGAGCTTGTGTTAGCTGAAGTGGAGCTCCCTTTGCTAGACATCATTATGCAACATACCCGTGGCAACCAAACCCGTGCCGCCATTATGTTAGGCATTAACCGTGGTACCTTACGTAAAAAATTAAAACAATATGGTATGGGCTAGAAAGCCAACATCCGCAAATTTCAAAAATAGGGCGAAAGTGATTTGCCCTATTTTTATGCCTACATTTTGCAAAAAAATTTATTTTTCCTCTTGAAAGCCTAAATTCTCGCCCCATATTATTGATACTTTTTTAATAAATCTAATTTAGGAGAAATTCAAATGGCAATTCGTCCTTTACACGATCGTGTAATTATCAAACGTGAAGAAGTAGAAACCAAATCCGCTGGCGGTATCGTGTTAACCGGCACGGCTGCAACTAAATCCACTCGTGCGAAAGTGCTTGCGGTAGGCAAAGGCCGTATCTTAGAAAACGGCACCGTGCAACCGTTAGATGTAAAAGTGGGTGACACCGTGATTTTCAATGAGGGTTATGGCGTGAAAGCCGAAAAAATTGACGGCGAAGAAGTGTTAATCGTTTCTGAAAATGATATTTTAGCAATCGTAGAATAATAGAGAAGGAATAAGAAAATGGCAGCAAAAGATGTAAAATTTGGCAATGATGCTCGTGTAAAAATGTTAGCCGGCGTAAATGTGCTTGCGGACGCCGTGAAAGTGACCTTAGGCCCGAAAGGTCGTAATGTGATTTTAGATAAAGCCTTTGGCGCACCAGCAATTACCAAAGACGGTGTGTCTGTGGCACGTGAAATTGAATTAGCCGATAAATTTGAAAATATGGGGGCACAAATGGTGAAAGAGGTTGCCTCTAAAGCCAATGATGCCGCCGGTGACGGTACAACGACCGCCACTGTTTTGGCCCAAGCTATCGTAAATGAGGGCTTAAAAGCCGTGGCTGCGGGTATGAATCCAATGGATTTAAAACGTGGGATCGATAAAGCCGTGGCTGCAGTGGTAACGGAATTAAAAGCCTTGTCTAAACCATGTGAAACCTCGAAAGAAATTGAACAAGTGGGCACCATTTCTGCCAACAGCGACAGCGTGGTCGGTCAATTAATTGCGCAAGCCATGGAAAAAGTGGGCAAAGAGGGTGTAATTACCGTGGAAGACGGTACCGGTTTAGAAGATGAATTAGCGGTGGTTGAGGGTATGCAATTTGACCGTGGTTATTTATCCCCATATTTTATTAACAAACCTGAAACCGCCACCGTTGAATTAGACAATCCATATATTTTATTAGTGGATAAAAAAATCGCTAATATTCGTGAATTGTTACCCGTGTTAGAGGGCGTAGCAAAAGCCGGTAAACCATTATTAATCATTGCAGAAGATGTTGAGGGTGAGGCCTTAGCGACTTTAGTCGTGAACACCATGCGTGGTATTGTGAAAGTGGCCGCCGTAAAAGCGCCGGGCTTTGGTGATCGTCGTAAAGCTATGTTACAAGACATTGCGATTTTAACGGCCGGTACCGTGATTTCTGAAGAAATCGGTATGGAATTAGAAAAAGCGACCTTGGAAGATTTAGGTCAAGCCAAACGTGTGGTCATCAACAAAGACAACACCACGATTATTGACGGTATCGGTGACGAGGCTCAGATTAAAGGTCGTGTAACCCAAATTCGTCAACAAATCGAAGAATCCACTTCTGACTACGACAAAGAAAAATTACAAGAACGTGTAGCGAAACTCGCTGGCGGTGTGGCCGTAATTAAAGTCGGTGCAGCCACTGAAGTGGAAATGAAAGAGAAGAAAGACCGTGTGGAAGATGCGTTACATGCCACTCGTGCAGCGGTGGAAGAAGGTATCGTTGCCGGTGGTGGCGTGGCCTTAGTCCGTGCAGCAGCGAAAGTGGCTGAAACCTTAACTGGCGATAACGAAGAGCAAAATGTCGGTATCAAATTAGCCTTACGTGCTTTAGAATCCCCATTACGTCAAATCGTAGAAAATGCAGGTGAAGAGGGTTCTGTGGTGGCCAGTGCGGTGAAAGCCGGTTCTGGTAACTTCGGTTATAATGCTGGTACGGAAGAATACGGCGATATGATCGAAATGGGTATCTTAGACCCAACCAAAGTCACTCGTTCTGCATTACAATTTGCCGCTTCAGTGGCAGGCTTGATGATCACGACTGAATGTATGGTCACTGAATTACCGAAAGACGATAAATTAGATCCAGCTGCCGGTATGGGCGGTATGGGTGGCATGGGCGGTATGATGTAATCCCCCCTGTTTAAATTTCCCCCTGAAGTGCGGTGATTTTCACCGCACTTTTTTTATATCAGGCTTATTTATCTCTGCTACGCTATCCATTATAATAACGCCAAAATCATTTTCCTTAGGATAAAATATGGAATTAGCTATCTATCTCCAGTTCTTTATGGGGCTGATCGCCTTGGTTAACCCCATTGGCGTCACGCCAATCTTCTACTCCATGACGTCAGAACAAACCCGAGAACAACAAAACCGTACGGCGTTGGTCACTTGCTTTTCTATCGTGGTCATTTTGCTAGTCAGTTTCTTTTTCGGTAATTTTATTTTAGACACATTCAAGATCTCCATTGATTCGTTCCGCATTGCTGGCGGTGGCGTGGTGGCCATGATTGCGTTAACCATGATTAACGGTAAAATCGGTGAACATAAAATCAATAAAGAAGAAAAAAATGAGAACTTAGAAGATTACAACAATATCGCCGTGGTGCCTCTCGCTATGCCAATTTTGGCGGGGCCGGGTTCCATTAGTGCCACCATTGTGTTTGGTTCAAGCCAACATACGGCAATGGATTATGTGTATTCTTCCATTACTATCGCTTTATTTGGCTTAAGTTGTTATATTTTGTTCCGTTATTCTGAACCTGTCATTAAAAAATTAGGCAAAACAGGCTCAAACGTCATCACTCGTATTATGGGGCTATTATTGATGTCCCTTGGGGTGGAAATTATCACCACGGGATTACGCAATATGGGTGTGTTTTAATTCACTTCAGGCAAAACAAAGGGACGCTACAATATAGCGTCCCTTTTTCATCTTAGACAGATCAATTAACGTTGGCGTTTCTCACGGAAATCTTTGCCACTGTTTTCCTTGAAACTGCGGTCATTTTTACCCGAGAATTTACGATCACCACGGAAACTACGCTCGCCACGATCGTTACGGTCATTACTACGACGTCGGCTATTGCCATTGCCACCACGACGATCATCACGTCCGCCACGCTCGCCACCTTGTGCCTCACTGACAAATGTCATACGAATTTGTTTGTTTAACACACGCGTTTTGCTAAACGTTTGCAATAATTCTTTCGGCATACCTTTTGGTAATTCCACCGTGGAATACTCATCATATAATTTAATATGACCGATATTACGGCTATCAATATCGCCCTCGTTAGCAATCGCTCCCACGATATGACGCACATCCACGCCATCCGCACGGCCTACTTCAATACGATAAAGATCCATTGGCACAGGATTACCATAACCACGGCGTTCACCACGATCACTGCGGTCACGACGCTCATGACGATCACCACGACGATCATCACGATCACGGCTTGAACGTTTTTCCATTGGTGGATCCGGTGGAAGAATCAGTTTTTGTTTGCCTTGTAATAACATTAACATGGCGGCCGCAATATCTTCTAAATCTTGATCCGCAGTAAACAAATCTTCAATTAAACCACGGTACTTTTCCAAATCATGGTGTTCCAATTGTTTGGTAATATTACGCACGAATTTTTCACGGCGACAAGCCTGTAATTGTTCATGATTCGGTACGCCCACTTCATCAATTGGTTTCTTCATTAAGCGTTCAATATTGCCTAATAAACGGCGTTCTCTTGGTTCCACAAACAACAATGCACTGCCTGAACGACCAGCACGACCAGTACGGCCTATACGATGCACATAGCTTTCTGCATCTAGTGGAATGTCATAGTTCACTACAAGGCTGATACGTTCCACATCTAAACCACGAGCGGCAACGTCGGTAGCGACTAAAATATCAAGACTACCGTTACGTAAACGATCTAAGGTTTGCTCACGAGCTTGTTGCGTCATGTCACCGTTCAACGCTGCGGCACTGAAACCGTGTTTTTCTAATAATTCGGTGATGTCCATGGTGCCCGTTTTGGTGCGAGTGAAAATAATCGCTGCGTCAAAATCTTCCACTTCTAAGAAACGCAATAAGGCATCATTTTTACGATAGCCACGTACATACCAACAGCTTTGAGCAATGTCAGGGTTGGTACGTTGGGTAGATTGAATTTTCACTTCTTGTGGATCGGTCATAAAACGCTTGGTAATACGACGAATCGGTTCTGGCATGGTTGCTGAGAATAACGCCGTTTGGTGTTTTTCTGGCAATTCCGCCATCACGGTTTCCACATCTTCAATAAAGCCCATGCGTAACATTTCGTCCGCTTCATCTAACACAATGAATTTCAATTCAGACAAATTTAAGGTACCACGTTTAATGTGGTCTAAAATACGTCCGGGTGTCCCCACCACGACTTGTGCGCCTTGTTTTAAAGCACGTAATTGAATGTCATAACGTTGTCCGCCGTAAAGGGTGGCACTACGCATACCTTTGGCGTTTTTCGCAAAATGCTCACAAGCATCTGCCACTTGAATGGCTAATTCACGAGTGGGAGCCATTACCAACATTTGTGGATGTTTTTGTTCCACATCAATTTGTGCCAATAATGGCAAGGAAAATGCCGCCGTTTTACCGCTACCGGTTTGTGCCATACCCAACACATCACGACCGTTTAATAGGTGTGGAATACAGGCTTGTTGGATAGGTGATGGATTAGTAAAGCCCATTTCTGTTACTGCAGAAAGGATAAATTCTGGCAAACCTAAGTCGCCAAAAGTCATAGTTGTTTCAGTCATTAAAATACTCGAATTGTTTATTAGGGGGCATTGCCCCTAGGAAAGCTCAATGGGCTTTCTCAGTTTGTATAATTCAATTACGCCAAAAATAGCAGAAAAATCACCGCACTTTGGCGATTATTTTGTCGGGCTATTTTGTGTAACCACGTTGTTTTGCTCGCTGGTTTCCATGTCTTTCAATTTAGCCAGTTCAAACAATGCAAAACGATACTCAACGAAATTATACACCTGATTTGCCAATGCCAATTTGAATAAGGTTTCCGCCTCACTCAAATTACCAATATTGAGTTTTTGTTTTGCTAGATAAAAATACGTTTCAGTCAAGATTTCCGCATACTGTGATGATTGCGGATCAACAAAGGATTTGGCTTTGTCGAATAATGCTTGTTCTGAAAGTTTGCCCAAATAATATTGGACGATAAAAGTCCCCCAGTATTCAGTAGAAAGCTGTTCCGCTCGGTTTACTAAATTCTGTTTCGCCTCATTGGGTTTAAATTTAAGCTCATTTAAATATAACCACAGGGTACGATAAGGATCTTTTTTATCGGAAGTGTAAAACTTCAAAAAATCCTGTTGTGCCAGGTTATAACGTGCAGTGTAATAAAAATCTAAACCACGGTTTAAATAGGTGTATTCATAATCGGGATCCAATTCAAATACCACGTTGAAAGCCTCCAACGCCGCATCATAATCTTCATCTAATAACGAATATAAACCTAAATAATTATAAACTGCGGCCATGTTCGGCTGCAGTTCTAACGCTTGGGTAAAGTCATAACGTGCCAATCCCCAAAGCCCTAGACTATCGTAAAGCACGCCACGCTCAAAATGTAAATTTGCTCGTTCGTCTTTTGATAGCTGTCCAATCACCAACATTTGGCTAATTCGAGCAATCATCACTTCTTGTTCAAAGTGAATGTTTGGATATTGCTCCGCCAAGGTCACCTTATTTTTTGTTACAAATACACCGTTCGTGCTATTAACACAACCTGATAACACAACAACAAAAACTAAACGCAGTAGTATTTTACTGGTTCCAACTAACCTTTCTAGCAATATCATTGCCTATAATGCCTTAAATTAGACAAAATTTGTGAGAAATAAACCGCACTTTAAGCATTCAGCATAAAGTGCGGTCACTTTTTTACAAATTATTCTTGTTCGACCGCTGTTTGTTCAGCTGGTTCAACATTTTCTTGTTTTTCTGCAATGTCTTTCATGGTTAAACGAATACGACCTTGACGATCGATTTCCACCACTTTGACTTGCACTTCTTGACCTAACGCAAGGTAATCTGTCACTTTCTCAACACGTTCTTCAGCGATTTGAGAAATATGCACTAAGCCCTCTTTGCCACCAAGAATAGCAACAAACGCACCAAAGTCAGCTAAACGTGTGACTTTACCTTTGTAAATTTCACCTGCCACGACTTCAGCGGTAATATCTTCAATACGTGCCATCACTGCTTTAACTGCATTACCGTCAACGGCGGCAATTTTCACCGTACCGTCATCATCAATATCAATAGATGTGCCAGTTTCTTCGGTTAACGCACGAATCACCGCACCACCTTTACCGATCACATCTTTGATTTTCTTCGGATCGATTTTCATGGTGTAAATACGTGGTGCAAAATCAGAGATGTCGTCACGTGGTGCAGGAATGGCTTGTTCCATCACACCTAAGATGTGCATACGAGCACTTTTCGCTTGATTTAAGGCAATTTGCATAATTTCAGCGGTGATACCTTCAATCTTAATATCCATTTGCAACGCAGTCACACCTTGACGAGTACCAGCGACTTTAAAGTCCATATCGCCTAAGTGATCTTCATCACCTAAAATATCAGAAAGCACCACAAATTTGTCATCTTCTTTCACTAAGCCCATGGCGATACCAGCAACAGCGGCTTTAATTGGCACACCGGCGTCCATTAACGCAAGGGAAGCACCACATACAGACGCCATAGAAGATGAACCGTTGGACTCGGTAATTTCAGACACTACACGCACCACATAAGGGAATTCCGTAATGCTTGGCATTACAGCGGCGACACCACGTTTTGCTAAACGACCGTGACCAATTTCACGACGTTTTGGTGAACCCACACGACCTGTTTCACCCACAGAATACGGAGGGAAATTGTAGTGGAATAAGAAATTATCTTGACGTTCACCCGTTAATTCATCAAGAATTTGTGCATCACGCTCAGTACCTAAAGTTGCCACCGCTAAGGCTTGCGTTTCACCACGCGTGAAAATCGCTGAACCATGAGTACGTGGTAACACGCCAGTACAAATATCTAACGCACGTACGGTATCAACGGTACGACCGTCAATACGTGGTTCGCCTGCAATGATACGGCCACGCACGATTTGGCTTTCAAGTGCGGTGAAAATATCAATAATTTTGCCTTCGCTGACGTCTTCATCTTCAGCGGTGATTTGTGCAATCACATCCGCTTTAATGGCATCAATTTGCTCATAACGTACTTGTTTTTCCGTAATACGATAAGCATCACCTAAACGGCTTTCCGCAATCGCTTTCACTTTATTAATTAATGCCGTATTTGGTTCAGGTGCAACCCAATCCCAACGTGGCTTGCCGGCTTCTTTAGCAAATTCTTTAATGGCTTCTACCACCACTTGTTGTTGCTGATGACCGAATACCACCGCAGCTAACATTTGTTCTTCGCTTAATACATCGGCTTCAGATTCCACCATTAATACCGCTTTATCTGTCCCTGCCACCACTAAATCCAAACGGCTTTGTTTTTGTTCTGCCATGGTTGGGTTTAACACGAATTGATCATCAATGAAACCCACACGAGCCGCACCGATTGGGCCATTAAATGGCACACCAGATAAAGATAATGCGGCAGAGGCACCGATTAAGGCCACTAAATCAGGGCTGATTTGCGGATTTACTGACACCACGGTCGCAATAATTTGAATTTCGTTTAAAAATCCCTCTGGGAATAATGGACGAATTGGACGGTCGATTAAACGAGCAGTTAAGGTTTCTCCCTCTGATGGACGACCTTCACGTTTGAAGAATCCCCCCGGGATTTTACCGGCTGCATAGGTACGTTCTTGATAATCCACGGTTAATGGGAAGAAATCTTGTCCCTCTTTTACGTCTTTTTTGGCGACAACGGTAACAAATACCGTTGTGTCGTCCATGCTTGCCATCACGGCGGCGGTTGCTTGACGGGCAATAGCACCGGTTTCAAGCGTCACGGTATGTTGACCGTATTTAAATTGTTTCACAATTGGATTCACAATGTTTTTCCTTTTTTAATCATTTGATTGGTTGATATAACACACTGCTCTTTTGTTCCAATTTGCGACTAGCAAAAATATTTTCCCCTCACCCTAACCCTCTCCCAGAGGGAGAGAGAATTGGGTGCGCTCAAATTATATACATCTCTATTCCGTTCCCTCTCCCTCTGGGAGAGGATTAGGGTGAGGGTAAAAAAATATTTTTGATAGCCGCACGCTAAAACGGATACAAAAAAGCGTCGATTATTATACAACCTTTTTATATGAAGTAATAATTTTATTTCGCTTAAATCTTAAAATAGACAAAAAAACGTACGCTAATTTAATCTTAGCGTACGTTTATTTTCTAGAATTAACAAATCTCAATGGATTATTGCGCTTTTTTCTGAGCTACAAATGTACCGAAATACGCATTATCTTTTGTATAGATACCGCCTATTTCTGACGCAGCAGGACCATAGAATCCGCCCACAGTCTTAACGTCGTTTACTTTTCCCTCAAAATAATTATCCCGAATCTTCGCAGCTAACTGCACGCTGTCAAATGACTTCTCTGGATCTGCGCTTGAAATTGTTCCTTTTAGGGTTTTATCCGCAAAATTCGCCGTCAAGGATACATCAGACTCAACATTATATTTGTTTACGACATCTCCGTTAGTAGTATAAGAATGTAAACCGTTTCCTTTGTATTGAAATTCACCGGTGGTCGGCATATCTATTGCCGGTGTCAGTGTTGAGCCTTGTTCCACAATATAAACATTATCGTCATCTTCATCGGATACTACTGCATTCACCACATAGTTTCCTCTCAAGCCATTTGACAGTATACCATTCGCTATGTGGGAAAAAGAAGCTCCTGAATTTTCAGAATACAGCTCAATAGGTTTATCTCCTATTATAATATTATTTAATGGATCATTACTCGCTCGGAACGTAAGCTCTATATTTCCTCCATGTTTAGGTACAGTCCAGAAAACCCCAGTAGTCTGTTTATTATTACTTCCATAAATAGTTTTTGCTTCCGTTTGGAAACCTGATTCTTGAATTTCTTCCATTTGTGGAGGACTAGGTGGAGTTTTATCTGGTAGAGTTTTATCTGGCTGAGTTGGTGAAGAATCGCTAGAACCGCCACCACTACTGCCACAAGCCACCAAACCTAAAGCAGACAAAACGATAAGGGCAATATAACATTTTTTCATAAGCATCTCCTTTGACTTTATATGTATTTATAAAAGGATTCCGCTAAGGATTCCGCTAAGGATTCCGCTAAGGATTCCGCTAAGGATTCCGCTAAGGATTCCGCTAAGGATTCCGCTAAGGATTGTAGCACTCCCGACAATATATGCAATATATTTTCTTACTAAAATTTAGAAAAATAACAAATAAATGCGAGACTTACCAATAAACAAAAGGACACAAAAACGTGTCCAATGTTCAGTTTTATCCCCTTTAGAATAATGCCTTTATTTTGTGCCAATAATGAAAAGGGGAGATATTCTATTACAACTTACCTTTATTACTCATCCAAGAAACTACGCAATGTTTCCGAGCGACTTGGGTGACGTAATTTGCGTAACGCTTTAGCCTCAATTTGACGAATACGTTCACGGGTTACATCAAATTGTTTACCCACTTCTTCCAACGTATGGTCGGTGTTCATATCAATCCCGAAACGCATGCGTAGTACTTTGGATTCTCTCGGGGTTAAACCCTCCAACACTTCATGGGTGGCGGCTCGTAGGCTTTGTGCTGTTGCACTGTCTAACGGTAATTCAAGGGTACTGTCCTCGATAAAATCGCCTAAATGTGAATCGTCATCATCACCGATTGGGGTTTCCATAGAAATCGGTTCTTTAGCAATTTTCAACACTTTACGAATTTTATCTTCTGGCATGCCCATCCGTTCTGCCAATTCTTCAGGTGTGGCCTCGCGTCCCATTTCTTGCAACATTTGACGGGAAATGCGGTTCAATTTATTGATGGTTTCAATCATGTGTACTGGAATACGAATAGTCCGTGCTTGATCCGCAATAGAACGCGTAATCGCTTGACGAATCCACCAAGTCGCATAAGTTGAGAATTTATAACCACGGCGATATTCAAATTTATCCACGGCCTTCATCAAGCCAATATTCCCCTCTTGAATTAAATCGAGGAATTGCAATCCACGGTTGGTATATTTTTTCGCAATGGAAATCACCAAACGCAAGTTAGCCTCCACCATTTCTTTTTTGGCTTTACGGGCTTTGGATTCACCTTGTGCAACACGTTCGCCAATTTCACGAATTTGTGGAATAGTTAAGCGAGATTCTTGTTCAAGCTGTTGTAAGCGTACAATCGCTTGACGAATATCATCAGCATATCCGGCTAATTTCGGTGCATAGGTTTTCTTGCTGTCTAGAATTTTGACTAACCAAGCGTCGTTGGTTTCCTTGCCAGCAAAGGCTTTGGTAAAATCCTCTTTTGGCATTTTGGCATAATCCACCGCCCAACGTTGAATTTGGCGTTCTTCTTTACGCACGCGTTTCATCATGTCTCGAATCGACATCACCAATAAATCAAATTGACGTGGTACCAAGCGGAATTGTACAAAAATTTCAGATAATGCTTGAATTTCTGACCGCACTTTTTTATGCGTACGTCCGTGTTTTCCAATCAAGCCTAACACTTTAATATGTTGCGCTTTTAATTCGGCAAATTTCTCTCTGGCTACTTCAGGATCAATGGCACTATCGCTATCATCAGAGGTGGATTCCGCTTCTTCTTCATCTTCCTCATCATCCAAATTCACATTAGCGACGTCTGCATTTTCATCATCTTCATCTTCCGACAGATCGCCATCTATTTCCTCAATACTTTCTTCTTCAACCACATTCGGATCCACAAAGCCAGAAATTAAATCCACTAAACGAACCGACCCCTCTTCTACTTTTTGATATTGCTCTAACAAATAAGTCAAGGATTCCGGATATTCAGCCACCGCGCTTTGTACCGCATTAATCCCTTCTTCAATGCGTTTCGCAATGTCGATTTCGCCCTCACGGGTCAACAATTCGACGCTCCCCATTTCACGCATATACATGCGTACGGGATCCGTTGTGCGTCCAAGTTCTGCTTCTACGCTTGATAACACTTGGGCAGCTTCTTCCACCACATCATCATTAATATTATCACTTAATAACAGATCATCTGCATCAGGGGCTGAATCTAATACCTGAATCCCCATATCATTGAACATCTGGAAGATATTATCAATTTGATCTGCTTCAACAAGATCTTCAGGAAGATGATCGTTGATCTCAGCAAAGGTTAAATAGCCCTGTTCTGTCCCTTGGGCGATTAACAATTGTAATTGTGATTGTGGGTTTTGCTCCATAAATGGCTCCGCCTTTACGTTGATTGGTTAAGATAAAATGCACTAAATTTTAGCACTATTATCACTGTTTCACTATTTATTTTGCTCGTACCGTCAATAAATGAGCAAGCTCTTGTTTTTCTGTTTCGTCTAAACCGTGGGTTCGGTCTTTGGCGATTAATTGTTCAATACGACGTTCAACAATTTGTACCAACAAGAAATTGTAGGTTTCAATGTAGGTTGCACTAATATGTTCATCTTCTATTAGATGATCCCATGTGGCCAAAATTTCAAGGGGCTTATAGTCTTCGGTATCACGAAAATGTTCTAAAATTTGCCCTAAGGTCATCCCCACATTGTCACGGCATAATGTGGTTAATTTATCGAATAAAGCCAAACCCGGTTCATTTAAACTTGCTAGGGGAGAAACGTCATAGTCAAATTCTAGTGCCAATTGCGGATTTTGCAATAATAGGGCGATCATCAAACGCATAGGCGTTCGTTTGACTTCGGGCATTTTTTTCACCGCACTTTTTTGTTGTGGTTGTGCTAATAAACGTTCAATTTGTTGAGGATCGATAATCCCTAATTTATGGGCTAAACTATTTTTTAAATAAATGCGTAACATGTCACCCGGAATACGTTCAATTAATGGCACCGCTAACGACGCTAATTTACTTTTGCCCTCTTTACTGTCTAAGCTGACGTCTTTCAGTAGGTGATCAAATAAGAAATCACTCAAGGATTGGGCTTGTTGTAAATAATCCTCAAATTGTTGTTTGCCATATTGACGAATATAGGTGTCGGGATCTTCCCCCTCAGGCAGAAAAACAAATTGTAGCTGACGGCCATCTTCTAAATAAGGCAAGGCGTTTTCTAAGGCTCGCCATGCAGCAGCTCGACCCGCTCGGTCACCGTCGTAACAACAAATCACTTGATCGGTGGTACGAAAGAGCTGATTAATTTGTTCTGGCGTAGTCGCTGTGCCAAGTGAGGCCACCGCATAATCCACCCCAAATTGCGCCAACGCCACCACATCCATATAGCCCTCCACCACCAACAAGGCTTTCGGGCTATCGTTAATTTGCAAGGCCTCATATAAACCATACAGCTCATTGCCTTTGTGATAAGTCACGCTCTCTGGGGAATTAAGGTATTTGGGCGTGCCGTCGCCAATCACTCGTCCACCAAAGGCAATCACTCGACCACGGCGGTCACGAATAGGAAACATCACACGATCACGGAATGTATCATAGACCTTGCCACGTTCACTGCGTTTTAGCATGCCTAAGGAAAACAAACGTTCCTGTTCGGCTTTGTTATGGCCAAAGTGACGCACCACCAGATCAAAGCTATCGGGGACAAAGCCAATGGCAAAACGGGCAATAATCTCGTCGGATAAGCCGCGTTGTTGTAAATAGGCTTGTGCATGGGCAAATTGTGGCAGTTGCTGTTGATACAATTCTGCAATTTCTTGCATTAATTGATACAGATCTTTTTTGGTTTGATAATTCACATAAGGTTTATCAGACTTATGCTGGCGTTCTTCCCGTGGTACCTCTAAGCCAAGCATGGCGGCTAATTCTTCCACCGCCTCAACAAATTCGAGTTTGTCGTATTCCATTAAAAAGCTGATGGCATTACCATGGGCGCCACAACCAAAACAATGGTAAAACTGTTTGCTTTTGCTGACCGTAAAAGACGGGGTCTTTTCATGATGAAAAGGGCAACAGGCTTGATAATTATTGCTACCGGCTTTTTTCAGTTTTACCCGAGAATTCACCACATCAATAATATCCGCTTTTGCCACAATATCATTAATAAAAGAACGTGGAATCAAACCAGCCATAGATAACCCTTTATGTGAGCCAAACCAAGACAACAATTAAATGAACAAAACCGTGATTCCAAGCGGTTTCACGGTTTGTTTAGCGCAAATGTTAATTAGAACGTCTAATTAATATAAACGTGTGTTGCGAGAGTTCTCACGTGCAACACGTTTTGCGTGACGTTTAGCACGAGAAATATTTTCACGTTTACGAATTGTTGTTGGTTTTTCGTAGAATTCACGTGCACGCACTTCTGCTAAAATACCCGCTTTTTCGCAAGAGCGTTTGAAACGACGTAATGCAACGTCAAATGATTCGTTTTCACGAACTTTAATTACTGGCATAAGCCATCACCTCTATTAAAATTTGATAAATAAGTTGAGTTAATTTTGCAAAATTACTGAGTAACTTACTCATTGACATCCTCCCCTCCCGAAAGGACGAGGATTCCTACTAGCTCCCCCTTTCGGGGCTACTTTCGGAGGGTTCTTGCTGCTGATCTCTAGTGAGATTCACTTCACAAGCTCTACGGGTATGTCCTACCCTGAATATACCGTCATTGAGAAAGCCTTAGCATATCTCTGTTAGTACAAGTACAATTATACTCAAAATTTGAGTAATTTTCTATTTCTTTTTGTGCCTTATATCACCACCCTAAAGGGCTGTGTTTTACGGCATTATTAGATAAAGGTCGCAATTTTAATCTAATTTACCCCTAAAAGTAAAGTAGGATTTTGATCTTTTCTGTGCAAAATCGCTAAAGTGCGGTAAAATCTCACTTATTTTTTAGCAGAATAACAAAATAAAGAGTATTTGATGAAGATCCTAGGCATTGAAACTTCCTGTGATGAAACCGGCGTGGCGATTTATGATGAACAACAAGGCTTGATCGCCAATCAACTGTATAGCCAAATTGCCTTGCATGCGGATTATGGCGGTGTGGTGCCAGAATTGGCCTCCCGTGATCATATTCGCAAAACCTTGCCCTTAATTCAGCAAGCCTTGCAACAAGCCAATCTCACCGCTCAGGATATTGATGGCATTGCGTACACCTCTGGCCCAGGTTTAGTCGGTGCCTTGTTAGTGGGCGCCACCATTGCTCGATCACTGGCTTATGCGTGGCATATTCCCGCTATTGGCGTACATCACATGGAGGGGCATTTACTCGCGCCCATGTTAGAACGGCCGGAAAATCGACCGCAGTTTCCTTTTGTGGCCTTGTTAGTGTCGGGTGGACATACGCAATTAGTGCAAGTCGAGGGCGTGGGACGCTATCAATTATTGGGCGAAAGCATTGATGATGCTGCAGGTGAAGCCTTTGATAAAACCGCCAAATTACTCGGTTTAGATTACCCCGGTGGCGCCGCCCTTTCTCGTTTAGCCGAACAAGGGCAAACGGGGCGTTTTGTGTTTCCCAAACCTATGACGGATCGACCGGGCTTAGATTTCAGTTTTTCTGGCTTAAAAACGGCGGCGGCCAATACGATCAACCAATTAATCAAACAACAAGGCGAACTCAGCCAACAAGACAAAGCGGATATTGCGCATGCGTTCCAAACTGCCGTGGTCGATACCTTAGCGATTAAATGCAAACGAGCATTAGCCCAAACGGGCTACAATCGTTTAGTTATTGCGGGTGGGGTCAGTGCAAACAAGCAATTACGCCAAGGCTTACAGCAATTAATGCAAAGTTTAAAAGGGCAAGTCTTTTACCCTGCCCCCGAATTTTGTACGGACAACGGTGCCATGATCGCTTACGTGGGATTTTTACGTTTAAAAAATGGTGAACAATCGGATCTCGCCATTGACGTCAAACCCCGCTGGGCCATGACGGAATTGGCATCTATTTAAAAGGTTAACAACCATGGCAAAACTCTATTTTTATTACTCCACCATGAACGCAGGAAAATCCACTACGCTGTTGCAATCCGCCTACAACTATGTGGAACGTCAAATGAACGTGTTGCTTTATACCGCTGCCATTGATGATCGCTTTGGTGTCGGGAAAATTACCTCAAGAATTGGTATCAGCCAAGAGGCAAGATTATTTAATAAAAACAGCGATCTCTGGCAAGAAATCAAGCAACATGTGGAACAGGAGACATTACATTGTATTTTGATCGACGAGGCGCAATTTTTAAGTCAAGCACAGGTTCGTCAATTAAGTGATGTGGTGGATAAGCTCAATATTCCCGTGTTATGTTATGGTTTACGCACGGATTTTCAGGCAAATTTATTTGAGGGCAGTCAACATTTACTCGCTTGGGCGGATCAATTAGAAGAACTGAAAACCATTTGCTATTGCGGTCGTAAAGCCAATTTTGTGTTGCGTTTAAATGCACAAGGCGAGGTAGTGAAAGACGGCAATCAAATTGAAATCGGCGGGAATGATAAATACCTTTCCGTCTGTCGCCGACATTATAAGAAAATGATGGAAAGTGCCTAAAGGGCTGAAAATACTTAAAGTGCGGTGCGAATATTGGCAAAATTCACCCCAAAAACACCGCACTTTCTGTCGCCATTACACCACGGGCGTATTGCGATAAAACATTAATCTTGGCAAAGCCAACCCAATCACTAACGCCCCGAGTAAGAAACCGGTTTTAATAAAATCGTTAATCATATGTTCATACAGATCGGGCGCATAACCATGATAGTTAATTTGTACAATGGCAATCATCGCTTTATAGGCATAAATCCCGGGAATCATTGGGATAATCGCCGCCACCGTAAACACTTTCGGGTGCGCTAAATAACGTTGTGAAATATGCACACCGGCAAACCCAATCAACGCAGAGGCAAGCAAGGTTGCCAACACCAAAGCGACATCAAAATGCAATAACAGGGTGCGGAAACTATGCCCCAATGCGCCTAACACACCACAATAAATCAAGGCTTTAGGTGGCACGTTAAAAATCAACGCAAAGCCCACCGCAGGGATAGCGGCAAAAAACATATCGTCCAGTAATAATAAAATCAAATCCATGTTAATTTCCCCAATGTGCAATATGTAAAACATTTAATCCGAGAACAATGCCCATACAAGCCCCAAAAGTCAACACCGTGGCCAAGGTCCAACGGGCCCAGCCCATACCGATATGGCCCTTTAAAATATCCGCAATGGAATTCACTAACGGGAAACCTGGGACAAGTAATAACACACTGGACGCCAAGGCAATCTGAGGGTTGTTGCCTAAATTGAGTTTTAACGCCCAACCTGAAATCAAGGTCGCCACAAAGGCCGTGACACCAAACACAATCAGCGGGTTAAAATGCCGTTTAGCTAATTCTTGCCGTACAAACATGGCCACCGCAGAGGCCACAAAGGTAATACCAAAAATAATATGATTACCGCCAGAAAGATGGGAAAAACAGGCGCAAGATAAGCCAATCATAAACACCACAAGCCAACGGTTATATTTCAGCGGTTTAATCTGTTCTAATTTTTTACGCACCAAGTGAATGTCATAAATATGATGTTCTGCCGAAATCACAATCCGCTGTACGGCGGTCACCACTTGCATATTAATGCCTTTATCGCTATTTTGCCGTGCGGTGGTAATGCAATGACCATTCATTAAGGTGGTTAAAATAATCGCATTCGGGGTTAATGCACATTCTACTGACGCCGCCCCCAAGGCTTTGCCTAAACGTACCGCACTTTGCGACACCACCATACTTTCGGCGCCATGTTGTAATAATAGTTGTGCCACCAAAACACAAAGCCTCGTGATTTCACGTTGCTGTTCTTCAGCTTCTGTTTCTGTTTGTTGATATTGTTCCATGACATCATCCTAAGCAAAAATTGACTGGGCCATTATAAACGTTTTTATCCGTATTTAATTTGTCTTAAATCAAGAAAAGTGCGGTAAAAAATTAATGATTTTTTTAGATTTTAATGTTAATTTAAGCGCATTTCTCATTTCTAGGCTTTTATTATGACACAAAAAACCCTTGTGGTGAAATTTGGCACCAGCACCTTAACGCAAGGTTCGCCAACATTAAACCGCCCACATATGATTGAAATTGTACGTCAATTCGCTCAACTGCATCAAGCGGGATTTCGCATTGTGATTGTCACGTCAGGCGCCATTGCGGCAGGGCGTGATTATCTCAATCACCCTGAACTTCCACCGACCATTGCCTCAAAACAATTATTGGCCGCCGTTGGTCAAAGTCAACTGATTCAAACGTGGCAGCAGCTTTTTGCTATTTACGATATTCACATTGGGCAAATTTTATTAAGTCGTGCCGACATTGAAGATCGTGAGCGCTTTCTTAATGCACGTGATACCTTGCATGCGTTATTAGACAACCGCATTATTCCTGTGATCAACGAAAATGACGCCGTTGCTACGGCAGAAATTAAAGTGGGCGATAACGATAATTTATCCGCTTTGGTGGCGATTTTAGTGCAAGCGGATCAGCTTTATCTCTTGACCGATCAACAAGGGTTATTTGACAGTGATCCTCGCAAAAATCCTGAGGCAAAATTAATTCCCGAGGTGGCGCAAATTAACGATCATATTCGTGCCATTGCCGGTGGCAGTGGCACCAATTTGGGGACTGGCGGTATGTCAACCAAAATCACGGCGGCGGATGTGGCCACCCGTTCGGGCATTGAAACCATTATTGTGTCGGGCAATCGTGAAAATGTGATCGTGGATTTGGCCTATGATAAACCTATTGGCACCAAATTTACCGTACCGGCTGAACACTTGGAAAGCCGTAAACAATGGCTCTTTGCTGCGCCGTCTGCAGGTACGTTGGTGATTGATGAGGGGGCAGAAAATGCGCTGTTAATCCAACAAAAATCCTTATTACCTGCGGGTATTGTGGAGGTGCAAGGGCGTTTTTCACGGGGTGAAGTGGTCAAAATCCGCACTTGCAGTGGAAAAGACATTGCGCTCGGTATGCCACGTTATAACAGTGATGCCTTAAGCCGTATTCAAGGCAAAAAATCTCAGCAAATTGAACAAATTCTGGGCTATGAATATGGCGCAGTGGCGATACATCGTGATGATATGGTGGTGTTGAAGAAATAATATTCTGCGCTATTTTACACCGCACTTTTTGGCTTAATCTACGTTGATCATTGCCTAAAAAGTGCGGTGTTTTTTTCGTTATTTTTAGCGTGGGGGCTTGTTTATTCCTTGCCTTTTACATCAATAATCACCACTTCCGATTGCGAACCGAGGCGCATTGGAATGCCCCAAAAACCATAACCAGAGGTCACGATAAAATGACCATGACCAATTTTTTCATGGCCGTAAGCCAACCGATAAGTTAATTTCGTGATCAAATTTGCCGGAAAAATTTGGCCGTTGTGCGTATGCCCCGCCACCAGTAAATCCACGGGTAATTGCGAAATTTGTTCAATTTCAGAGGGGCGGTGATCAAGCACAAAAATGGGTAATGAGGTATCGACCGATTCGAGTAATTGTGCGGTACTCGGGCGATCTTTGACTAAATCATCATTGCGCCCCACTATCATAAATTCCTGATGAATGGTTTCGGTTTGGTCCCATAAAACCTTGATACCCGCTTGTTTAATTTGCTCGGCAATCCGTTGTTGATCACCAAAGAAATCATGATTTCCCAAGGTGGCATAAACGCCTAAGGGTGCCTTGAGTTTAGCTAAACTCGGTTGCATTTGTTGGCTTAAATAAGCGTCCACGTTGTCGTCCATAATGTCCCCAGGGAGCAAAATAAGATCGACTTTTTGTTGATCAAAAATCGCCGCCAGTTGATCCATCTGTTTGGCGCCAAACAACGTGCCCAAATGAAAATCACTGGCTAGCCCGATTCGTAGGGGGTTGAGCGGTTTATCAAGGGTAATTTGATAATGCACAATTTTCGGTGTGTAAGCATTGTATACACTCACCGAAATCAGCCCGAACATGGCCACGGGATAAGCCCATGCCAATAAACGAGGACTCTGGAAGTAACTTTTACCGAGCCACCAAATGATCCCGAATGCAAGACTAATAAACGCAGAATACAGTAAAATTACCAAAATATAAGGGGTTACCCGAAATAAGCTCGGTGAAACACGCAAAACGGTCAATAAAATAATGCCGTTCGCCAAGAGATAACTGAGGATCGCAAAGAGATATCGCCCTTGTTGGGGCAAAAATGCGCCATATAACCAGCCCAAAGTGCGGTTAAAAATATACAAAAATAATTGCAATACCACGAAAACAGCGGCAAAAATAAAATAATAACGAGTTTCCAATTTATGCTCTCCAATAAAAAATAGAAGGTGCGTGATAATACGCACCTTTCATTAAAAAATCAACCTTATCAAAAAGTTATACTGCAGATTGGAAAATCACATTATCGGATTTTTGCGTATAACGGCTAATTTGGTCGAAATTCATATAACGGTAAGTATCGTCTTTATCTTGCTGTAAATCATTGGCGTAAGATAAATATTCTGCTGGCGTCGGTAAACGACCCAACAAGGAGGCCACCGCCGCCAGTTCTGCGGAGGCCAAATACACATTGGCGCCTTGTCCTAAACGGTTCGGGAAGTTACGGGTGGAGGTGGACACCACCGTGGCTTTATTGGCCACACGGGCTTGGTTCCCCATACAAAGTGAACAACCGGGGATTTCAATCCGTGCGCCACTTTTCCCGAAAATGCTGTAATAGCCCTCGTCACTCAACAAAGAAGCATCCATTTTGGTTGGCGGTGCGATCCACAATTTGGTCGGGATCATGTCTTTAAATTTCGCCAATAATTTACCCGCTGCACGGAAATGGCCGATATTGGTCATGCAAGAACCGATAAATACTTCGTCTATTTTATCACCTTGTACCTCGGACAACAAACGGGCATCATCGGGATCGTTTGGTGCACACACAATCGGTTCCTTAATATCCGCCAAATCAATGTCGATCACCGCCGCATATTCTGCATCGGGATCCGCTTGCATTAATTCTGGGTTATCCAGCCATTTTTCCATATCACGAATACGACGTTCCAAGGTTCTCACATCGCCATAACCCTCGGCGATCATGTATTTCAGCAACACAATATTGGAATTTAAATATTCAATAATCGGCGCTTTGTCTAATTTAATGGTACAGGCTGCCGCAGAACGTTCGGCGGAGGCGTCGGAAAGCTCAAAGGCTTGTTCCACTTTTAAATGTTCCAATCCCTCAATTTCCAAAATACGCCCAGAGAAAATATTTTTCTTGCCCGCTTTTTCCACCGTTAACAAGCCTTGTTTAATGGCATAATACGGAATCGCATGCACTAAATCACGCAAGGTGATCCCTGGTTGCATTTCACCTTTAAAACGCACTAACACCGATTCAGGCATATCCAATGGCATCACGCCAGTGGCTGCCGCGAATGCGACCAAGCCAGAACCCGCAGGGAATGAAATCCCAATCGGGAAACGGGTATGGGAATCGCCACCGGTACCGACCGTATCAGGCAATAACATGCGGTTTAACCACGAATGGATCACGCCATCCCCCGGACGCAGTGAAACGCCGCCACGGTTCATAATAAAATCAGGTAAGGTATGATGGGTCACCACATCCACCGGTTTTGGATAAGCGGCTGTGTGGCAGAACGATTGCATGACTAAATCGGCGGAGAAACCCAAACAAGCTAAATCTTTAAGTTCATCTCGGGTCATTGGGCCAGTGGTATCTTGTGAACCCACCGAGGTCATGCGTGGCTCGCAATATTGACCCGGTCGAATACCGTCCACGCCACAAGCTCGGCCCACCATTTTTTGCGCAAGGGTAAAACCTCGGTGATTTTGCACCGCACTTTGTGGTTTTTGGAACACGTCACTTTCTGGCAAACCTAATTCCACACGAGCTTTATGGGTTAAGCCACGGCCGATAATCAATGGAATACGACCACCCGCTCGTACTTCGTCCAATAACACATTGGTTTTTAATTGGAATTCCGCTAATACCTCGTCCGTATCATGACGGCAAATTTTGCCCGCATAAGGGTAAATATCAATCACATCACCCATATTCAGTTGGCTGACATCCACTTCAATCGGCAACGAACCCGCATCTTCCATGGTGTTAAAGAAAATCGGTGCAATTTTGCCGCCAAGCACCACGCCACCCGCCCGTTTATTTGGAATATAAGGAATATCTTCCCCCATAAACCAAAGTACCGAGTTGGTGGCGGATTTACGTGAGGAACCCGTTCCCACCACGTCGCCCACATAAGCCAAGGGGAAACCTTGTTGTTTAAGACGTTCAATTTGTTTAATCGGGCCGATATTACCGGCGTCGTCTGGCTCAATGCCATCTCGTTCATTTTTTAACATGGCTAAGGCATGCAATGGAATATCAGGGCGTGACCACGCATCTTGTGCCGGTGAAAGATCGTCGGTGTTGGTTTCACCCGTCACTTTAAACACGGTGACCGTTAATTTTTCCGCCAATTTTGGACGAGATAAAAACCATTCGGCGTCAGCCCAAGATTGCAACACTTGTTGCGCAAACGTATTGCCTTGTTTGGCTCGTTCCGCCACGTCGTGGAAATTATCAAACATAAGTAGAGTAGTAGAAAGGGCGTTTGCAGCAATGGGAGCGAGAGTAGGATTATCGAGGGCGGCCAATAACGGCTCAATATTATAACCGCCTTGCATGGTACCGAGCAACTTGACGGCATGTTCCGTTGAAATCAGCGGTGAACTGGTTTCTCCTTTGGCTAAGGCCGCCAGAAAACTGGCTTTCACATAAGCCGACTCATCCACTCCGGCTGGAATGCGAGTTTCAAAAAGTTCAAGTAAATCCACCGCACTTTTTTCTGCCGGCGGATGTTTCAGCAATTCGATTAACTGTGCCGTCTGTTCTGCATCTAATGGTTTTGGAACAACACCTTGTACAGCACGCTCATCAACGTGTTTTTGGTAATTTTGTAAAAAACTAGACATAGGAGCTCCTTATTTTTGTTGCAATTCTGTTACATATTAATACTGTTCTCTCTTATCGACAATAAGTTTTTGAAACAAATCATTAAGCTATGATAAACTAGCGCTAATTTGATAAAACCAAAGGATTTTTCAATGTCAACTTTAGCCAATCTCTACCGTAAAATTTTAGCGTTCCCTTTATCATTATTGGTCAAAAACAATTCTATTCCACATCATCCCATAGAAGAATTGGAATTGGATATCAATCAACCCTTTGTTTATGTTCTGCCTTATACCTCACAAACAGATTTAGTGATTTTTCAACGTAACTGTTTAAATGTGGGGTTGCCCGATCCGTTGCAACCCAATGAAATCAACGGTGAAAAACTACCTCGTTATGTATTTTTAGATGAGGGACATAGTTTCTTTAAATCTAAGGGTGCCAAAAAAGAAACGGAAAAAGTATTCTATAACTACTTAGAATTACACCGCAGTTTGCCGGAGTTAAATGTGCAAGTGGTGCCCGTTTCCGTGTTATGGGGGCGTTCACCAGGGCAAGAAGATAAAAATGGCTTGCCGAAATTGCGCTTACTCAATGGCATTCAAAAAACCTTTACCGTGTTATGGTTTGGCCGTGATACCTTTGTGCGTTTCTCGCAAGCAGTGTCACTACGTTATATGGTGGATGAACATGGTTCGGATGAAAAAATCGCTCAAAAATTGGCTCGTGTAGCGAAAATGCACTTTGCCAAACAGCGTATTTCTGCGGCGGGTCCTCGCTTACCGAATCGTCAAGCCATGTTCAAAAAACTATTGCAATCTCCAACCATTTTGCAAGCCATTGATGATGAGGCCACCGCTAAAAAAATAAGCCATGAAAAAGCCACCCAAGAGGCGCAAAAAATTCTGGATGAAATTGCTGCCAATGTGAGCTATGAAAGTTTGCGTATTGCCGACCGTTTTTTACGTTGGTTATGGAATAAACTGTATCAAGGCATTGATGTTCAACATGCCGACCGAGTGCGTAAACTGGCCTTAGAGGGGCATGAAATTGTGTATATTCCTTGCCACCGTAGCCATATTGACTATTTATTGCTGTCTTATGTGCTGTATCATCAAGGCTTAGTGACACCGCATATTGCCGCTGGGATTAACCTTAATTTCTGGCCGGTGGGTGGCTTATTCCGTCGTGGCGGGGCATTCTTTATTCGCCGTACGTTCAAAGGCAATCGCCTCTATTCTACGCTGTTCCGTGAATATTTAGCGGAATTGTTCCACCGTGGTTATGCCGTGGAATTCTTTATTGAGGGCGGTCGTTCACGTACAGGTCGCTTATTAGCACCGAAAACTGGCATGGTGTCCATGACCTTGCAAGCCTTACAACAAGGCCAAACTCGCCCGATTTCCTTGGTGCCAGTGTATGTGGGTTATGAACACGTGTTAGAAGTGGACACCTATGCCAAAGAATTGCGTGGCGCCGCCAAAGAGAAAGAAAACGCCGGCTTAGTGTTGCGTGTGATTAAAAAATTACGCAATCTTGGCAAAGGTTACGTAAACTTTGGCGAACCGATTTCACTCAATAGCTACCTCACGCAACATTATCCAGAATGGAGACAAAGCCTCCAAGAAGAACGCCCAAGTTGGTTTAATCAAGCGGTGGATCAAGTAGCCAATCAAGTAATGGTGAACATTAATAACGCCGCCGCCGTTAACGCCATGAACTTAACCGGCACCGCCTTGTTGTCCTCACGCCAACGTGCGCTATCCCGTGAGCAATTATTGGAGCAGTTGGAAAGCTATCAACAATTATTACAAAATACGCCATATTCACAAGATGTGATTATTCCAACGGAAACGCCAGAAGATATGCTTAATCACGTGTTAAGTTTAGATCGTGTCGGCGTGTTAACGGAAAAAGATAATTTCGGGGAAATTATCCGTTTAGAACGTAATTCAGCGGTATTAATGACCTACTATCGCAACAATATCCAACATTTATTTGTGTTACCGTCTTTAGTGGCGAGCATTGTGTTGCATTATGAGGCTACCCAAAAAGATTTGGTCATTGATGCGGTGAATAAAATTTATCCATTCTTACGTGCCGAGTTATTTTTACATTTTAGTAACGAAGAACTGAATCAACGCATTGAAAGTGTCATTACCGAATTAGCCCGCCAAGAATTAATCAAATGCAACGATAGCTTGCTCAGTATCAACCGACCAAAAGTGCGTGGTTTACAACTGTGGTCGGCCGGTATGCGTGAGATTTTGCAACGTTATCAAATTGCGGTGAGCTTGCTGTGTAACGATCCGAGCATGTCTCGTGCAAGTTTGGAAAAAGAAAGCCAATCGGTGGCACAACGTTTATCGGTATTACATGGTATTAATGCGCCAGAATTTTTTGATAAAGCCGTGTTCTCTGGTTTTATTAATAGCTTGAAAACAAACGGTTATTTTGATGAAAATGGCCAAGCAGATTTGACTAAATTACAACAATTATCGGATATTTTCACCCGTTTGATTTCAGCTGAGATTAACTTGACCATTCAAAGTGCGGTGGAAAAAGCGGAAGAAACCACCAGCAACGAGGTGGCGCCAGAAGATAAAACCGAAGATAACGTATAATTATTTTTTATTATCCCTTTAAGGAACCCTATGAATTTACGAGAAAAGATCGACCAAAGCCCCATGTCTGGCTACCAATGGGCTATTGTGGCTATGGCCGCCATTATGAACTTATTAGATGGCTTTGATGTATTGGCGCTAGCCTTTACTGCCTCCTCCATTAAAGCCGAATTTGCCTTATCTGGCGTGCAACTCGGGTATTTAATGAGTGCGGGATTAATTGGAATGACCGCCGGCTCCTTATTTTTGGCCCCACTGGCGGATAAAATCGGCCGTCGTCCGTTATTACTGATTGCCATTGGCTTATCCGCCTTGGGAATGTTGGGATCTGCCTTTATTAGCCATCATGACGCCCTATTCGGTTGGCGCTTACTCACCGGCTTAGGCGTAGGCGGTATTTTAGTTGGCACCAACGTATTAACCAGTGAATACTCCTCTCGCAAATGGCGGAGTTTCGCCATCAGCGTGTATGCGGCGGGCTTTGGTGTAGGCGCCGTGTTAGGGGGCTTTTTTGCTGTCGGTTTGCAAGATGTGTACGGTTGGCGTGCGGTGTATTTAGCCGGTGCGGCTTTAACAGGTTTATGCTTTGTGATTTTATTGGCATGGTTGCCTGAATCCATTGATTTTCTGTTAAATAAACAACCGCACAATGCGCAACAACGGTTAAACAAAATTACGCAAAAAATGGGCTTAGGCAAAGATTGGCCATTGCCAATGCAAACCGTACCACAAGATGGTCAAAGTGCGGTGAAAAAATTGCCTATTTCGCAATTATTTAACGCCCAATATTTGCGTTCGACGTTGTTAATTTGGACGGCTTTCTTCGCCATTATGTTCAGTTTCTATTTCGTCAGTTCTTGGACGCCAGCCCTATTAAAAGAGGCGGGCATGACGGAAAATGCCAGTATTGTGGTCGGCATGATGATTTCTATTGGTGGCACCATTGGCTCCTTATGTTATGGCTTATTGGCGAGTCGTTGGTCTGCCCGTCATGTGTTAATGTTATTTACGGTGCTTTCCTCTTGCGCCATTATTATCTTTATTTTCTCCTCTGCTATTTTATGGTTAGCCATGGTGTTTGGTGTATTGGTGGGTGCATTGATGAATGGCTGTATCAGCGGTTTATATACGCTCAACCCGAATATTTATGCGGCGGATATTCGTAGTACCGGTGTGGGTTGGTCGATTGGTATGGGACGTGTGGGATCGATTCTGGCACCGACCATTGCGGGTTCGTTATTAGATTTAGGTTGGCAAAAACAAAGCCTGTATATTGCGGTCGGTTTTGTGCTACTCATTGCCGTGGTGGCGTTATTTTTCTTAAAACGTCCAAGTAAAATTCAAGCCCTTTAAACTCAAATCTCCCCGCCATGAGCGGGGAGATTGCTTTATTTACTCTTGCCATAATGGCAATCTGATCACCACTCGCAGACCACCCAATGGACTTTTTTCTGCCCAGACTTTACCTTGGTGCGCTTGCACCGTGCTGTACACTATCGCTAAACCTAATCCAGTGCCCGTTTTTTGTTGGGTGCGGTATTCGTCTACCCGATAAAACGGCGCAAAAATCCGTTCATATTCCGTCGGAGGCAATCCCTCACCATTATCTTCAACCGCAATGAAAACATCTTCTTTAGTGATAGAAAATGTCAATTCGATCAATGAATGGGTATATTTCAGTGCGTTTCGTATGACATTTTCCAAAGCACTCGATAACCCCTCCATATTCCCATAAATTTGATATTTTTCAGGGGACTTAATCTGTTGGTTCACCTTCATTTTAATGTTCAATTCTTGCGCTTCAAAGGTCGCATCTTCTAATACCTCTTGCCAAATATCGGGAAGATGAATACATTCACGATACACATTATTTTTTACTTGCGCGGCAGAAATTGCCAATAAATCGTTCACCATGAGATTTAACCGTTGGGTTTCATTCTCAATCCGTTGCAGCTCCTTGCTGTCCCCTGTTTTACGGCGAATCAACCCCGCAGCCAATTGTAAGCGGGTCAGTGGCGTGCGTAGTTCATGTGAAGCCATGGACATCATCCGCCGTTGCGTATAAATCAGATCCGCCAATGACTGCGACATTTGATTGAAACTGCGTCCCACTTGGCGCAACTCTAGCACACTGGTATCTTCCAATTCTTTATTAACATTAAAATCCCCCGCAGCGACTAAATTGGCTGCCCGTTGTAAGCGACGAATCGGCAGGGTTAAACTATATGCCAACCATGCCAAAATCGGTGTGGAGACCAACATTAATATCAGCAATAACAAAAAGGGACGGTCAAAAATATAGTTAGCAATTTCCTTTTGCGGATCCACATAGGTGATAAAATAAGCAAAATAGGAATATTGTTGATCGTCGGCATTCAAATGCACACTAAACGGCCCTACTATCGACAAATCATAAAAAGTCTTGCGTTGTGGGCGCAATACATCCGTCGAATATTTCATAAAATCGCGAATATAGCCGATTTCATTTTCTCTGGCACCGATAATTTTCTGCGCTTCATCCACCAACACCGGCCGAGGAATATTCAATTTTTCTTCCACAAACGCCTCGGGTGTGACGAGCAAGCGCGAAAATTGCTGTAAACGCACCGCATTTATAATATCTTGGTGATATTTATTCACTTCTTTTGTGGTTAACGGCACATACAGACGCGTATCTAATTGTGGAATAAACAGCGCAGAAATCAGCAACAAGGCAAAAATAAACCAGAATAATGCGAAAATTTTAACTGCAAGAGAGTTAAATGTGGCTTTGATCATCATCCCACCAGTTTAATTTTTCTTTATAAATCATAGAATTACCCCCCCCCCCGCATATTCGTTTGACAACATGGCATAGCCCCGTCCACGCAAGGTTTTAAACCAAACATCACCATTTTCTCTTGGGGGTAATTTTTTACGTAAATTGGACATGTGCATATCAATAGAACGGTCAAAGGGCGAAAGGGTTTTCCCTAACACTTTCATGCTTAAATCGTCTTTGCTCACCGCTTGATTAACGCGGGCAATGATCAATTCTAAACAACCGAATTCGGTGGTGGTTAAATCTAAAGAATGGCCTTGATAATTGGCTTGTTTCGTGGCGGTGTTTAACACTAACCCCTCGAAATTAATAATATGTTGTGAACCTAATGTCGCTTTCGCATCCGTACGTCGTAAAATGGCTTTAATCCGCGCAATCAACTCACGGTCATTAAAGGGTTTCGCCAAATAATCATCCGCGCCTAATTCCAATCCCTGAATACGATCCAAGTCATCACCTCGTGCGGTTAACATCAACACCGGCGTATTATAACGTTGACGAATTTCTTTTAACGCCGTAATGCCGTCCATTACAGGCATCATCACATCCAATAAAATCAAACGATAGGTATTTTCCGCCAATTTTTCCAAGGCCACTTTGCCATTTTCGGCCTCGTCGACTTGGAATCCCTCCAAAGACAACAAATCCACCAATAAAGAACGAATATCTTGGTCATCATCCACTAATAATAAAGACATAGGCCTCTCTCCAACGTTATACCGCACCACTTTCTCAAACATACCCAATTCTAATCTATTTTCAGCTAAAAAAGAAACCTAAAATACAAAATACTGCTGTTAATTTGGTTAAAAATATTTTAAAATCCACGAAATTTATCTACTGCAATTCTCTCTTAAATTTTAAGTAAGGATCTCCTATGAAAATCGTCGAAGTAAAACACCCTTTAGTCAAACATAAATTAGGCTTAATGCGTATGGCTGACGTCAGCACCAAACACTTTCGTGAATTAGCCACCGAAGTAGGGAGCCTGTTAACTTATGAAGCCACCGCCGATTTAGAAGTGGAAAAAGTCACCATTGACGGTTGGTGCGGTCCAGTTAAGGTCGATAGAATTAAAGGTAAAAAAGTCACCGTGGTACCGATTTTGCGTGCCGGTTTAGGCATGATGGACGGTGTGTTAGAACATATTCCAAGTGCCAGAATTAGCGTGGTCGGTATGTACCGTAATGAAGAAACCTTAGAGCCTGTGCCGTATTTCCAAAAACTCGCCAGTGATTTAGAAGAACGTTTAGCTATCGTGGTTGACCCGATGTTAGCCACTGGTGGATCCATGATTGCCACCATTGATTTATTAAAACAAAAAGGCTGTCAACAAATTAAAGTGTTGGTATTAGTCGCCGCACCTGAAGGCTTGAAAGCCTTAGAACAAGCTCACCCTGATATTGAATTATACACTGCCTCCATTGATGACCATTTAAATGAACATGGTTACATTATCCCAGGTTTGGGTGACGCAGGTGATAAGATTTTTGGAACGAAATAAATCCTGATGCCTTTGATGTTTATCAAGGGCATTTTTCTGCAACCGCGGTGCAAGGTCAGTGAGCTTTGGCCGCTTATTGAAGTAAAAAACTATGACAACTCCTGAAATTCAAAGTAAAACCAAACAAGCCTTTGTGGGCTTACAAATGTTATTCGTTGCCTTTGGTGCCTTGGTTCTTGTGCCATTAATCACTGGCTTAAATGCGAATACTGCACTGTTAACCGCAGGGTTAGGGACATTATTATTCCAACTTTGCACTGGTAAACAAGTCCCGATCTTCCTCGCCTCCTCCTTTGCGTTTATCGCCCCCATTCAATACGGCGTACAAACTTGGGGCATTGCCGTGACAATGGGCGGCTTGGCTTGTACTGGGTTAGTTTATGTTGCCTTAAGTACCTTGGTAAAATTACGGGGGGCGGGTATTTTAGAGCGCATTTTCCCTCCAGTAGTCGTGGGGCCAGTGATCATCATTATTGGTATGGGGCTTGCACCCACCGCAGTAAATATGGCCGTGGGTAAACCAGATGGTGTGACGCAAGTTTATGAATATGACTTGGCCGTATTAGTGTCTTTAGTCACCTTGCTCACGACGCTATGTGTCGCCGTGTTCTCCAAAGGGATTATGAAACTGATTCCGATTATGTTCGGTATCGCAGTTGGTTATATTTTATGCTTATGCTTAGGCTTAATTGATTTCCAACCGGTATATGACGCCGCTTGGTTCAGCTTACCTCAAATCACCACACCAGAATTTAAACTGGAGGCCATTTTATACTTACTCCCGATTGCCATTGCACCGGCAGTTGAACACGTGGGCGGTATTATGGCGATTAGCTCTGTGACGGGCAAAGATTTCCTAAAAAAACCGGGATTACACCGCACGTTATTGGGGGATGGTATTGCTACATCTGCCGCTTCATTATTAGGTGGCCCACCAAATACCACCTATGCAGAAGTCACCGGTGCCGTGATGTTAACTCGCAACTTCAATCCAACCATTATGACGTGGGCAGCCGTTTGGGCCATTGCTATTTCATTCTGTGGCAAAGTAGGCGCATTCCTTTCCACCATTCCAACCATCGTCATGGGCGGTATTATGATGTTGGTGTTCGGTTCTATTGCCGTGGTGGGAATGAGCACCTTAATCCGTGCTAAAGTGGATGTGACAGAGGCTCGTAATTTGTGTATTATTTCCGTGGTCATGAGTTTTGGTATCGGCGGTATGTTCGTCAACGTGGGCGAACTTTCGGTCAAAGGTATCAGCTTATGTGCTATCGTGGCCATTATTCTTAACTTGGTGTTACCAAAAGCAGAGAATAAAATCGAAGAATAACCCTCACCCTATCCCTCTCCCAACAGGAGAGGGAAATTGATAGGATTTTTTGTGCAACAACTTTCGCTCCCCATTCATCATCTTGATGATGAAACCCTAGATAATTTCTACGGCGACAATAACCTCTTGTTGCTCAACTCGTTGCACAAAAATTTCCAACAATTACAACAATCATTCTTTTATATTTGGGGAACCGCTGGCAGTGGCAAAAGCCATTTACTCAAAGCCGTGACCAATTATATTCTGGCCGAAAATCGTCGCAGTATTTATGTGCCGTTAAGCAAATACGCCTATTTTTCCACCGCAGTTTTAGACAATCTTGAACAACAAGATGTCATTTGCCTCGACGATTTACAAGCCGTGATAGGTCATCACGACTGGGAACTGGCTATTTTTGACTTATTTAACCGAATCAAAGAAAAAGGCACCGCACTTTTACTGATTAGTAGCGATCAATCCCCTACTTCACTCCCCGTGAAATTACCCGATCTTGCCTCACGTTTACGTTGGGGCGAAATCTATCAACTTCACCCACTCAACGAAACGCAAAAAATCCAAGCCTTACAGCAAAACGCCCATCAGCTTGGCATTGAGTTACCCGAAGATACCGCAAATTTCTTAATCAAACGTTTAGATAGAGATATGCACAGCTTATTTACAGCCGTCGCAAAATTAGATAAGGCCTCATTACAAGCCCAACGCAAATTAACGATTCCCTTTGTGAAAGAGATTTTGGGGTTGTAAAAAACGCATAAAAAAACACCGCATTTTGTGACAAAACTGCGGCATTTTTCTTATCAAATTTAGAACAATACTCTCGCCCGAATAGTGCCATCAATAGCTTTGAGTTTAGTTAATAAACCCTCGGTATTTTCGGTTTCCACGTCAATCACCACATAACCAATTTGCGGATCGGTTTGTAAATATTGAGCGGCAATGTTGATATTTCCTTCCACAAAAATTTGGTTGATTTTATTTAACACACCCGGTTTATTGTGGTGAATATGTAATAGACGTTTGGTGCCAGTATGCTCTGGTAAAGACACTTCGGGGAAATTCACCGAAGAAAGGGTTGAACCGTTATCGGAATATTTAACAAATTTACTGGCGACTTCCGTCCCAATATTTTCTTGTGCTTCCGTGGTTGAGCCACCGATATGGGGGGTTAAAATCACATTATCAAATTGACGTAATGGCGACTCAAATACTTCATCAGCGGAGGCCGGTTCTTCTGGGAACACATCAATGGCCGCACCACGAATATGACCTTGTTCTAAGGCTTTGGCCAAGGCGTCAATGTCCACCACCGTACCACGAGCTGCGTTAATAAAAATACAGCCTTTCTTTAATTGTGCAATGCGTTCCGCATTCATTAAGTTTTTGGTGGATGGCAATTCAGGCACGTGCAATGACACAATATCACTGGTGCTTAATAATTCTTCTAGTGATGAAATTTGTTGAGCATTCCCTAACGGTAATTTGGTTTCCACATCATAGAAAAATACATTCATACCTAAGGACTCCGCAATAATACTTAATTGCGAACCAATATGGCCATAACCCACAATACCCAAGCGTTTGCCACGCACTTCTCGAGAACCCACCGCACTTTTATTCCATTCGCCACGGTGAACCTGTGCGTTGGCGGTTGGAATATTACGCATTAATAATAGGATTTCGCCTAATACTAATTCCGCTACGGAACGTGTATTTGAGAAAGGTGCGTTAAATACTGGAATCCCACGGGCTTTCGCCGCCTTTAAATCCACTTGGTTGGTGCCAATACAGAAACAACCCACCGCAATCAATTTCTTGGCCTCGGCAATAATATCAGCGGTGAGATTGGTGCGAGAACGTAATCCCACAAAATGGGCATCTTTAATCGCTTTTTTCAGTTCGTCAGGTTCAAGGGCTTTTTTGTGGTATTCAATATTAGTGTAACCAGAGGATTTCAAAATATCTAACGCATTTTGATGCACACCCTCTAGCAATAAGAACTTAATTTTTGATTTGTCTAAAGACACTTTGTTTGTCATATTTGCCTTCCTAATGATGTTGTGTTTTTAATAAATGAAAGAAAAAGTGCGGTGCTTTATTTAATAATTTTCGCACCCTCTGGCGTGCCAATAATTACAGTATTTGCCGCATTTAACGCAAAAATACCGTTCGTCACCACACCCGCCACATTGTTTAATGTTTTCTCCATTTCTACTGGATTCAGGATTTTAAAATTATGGACATCTAAAATGACATTGCCATTATCTGTAATCACATTTTCACGCCATTCTGGTGAGCCACCTAAAGCGACCAATTTACGTGCCACTTGAGAACGTGCCATGGGAATCACTTCCACAGGCAAAGGAAAGGTTGAACCTAACACGTCAACTTGTTTTGAACTATCCACAATACAAATAAAATTCTTCGCCAATGATGCTACAATTTTTTCACGAGTTAACGCCGCACCACCGCCTTTAATCATCATTTTTTGTGGATTAATTTCATCCGCACCGTCCACATAAATATCTAAGCTCGATACATCATTGGCACTGAACACTTCAATGCCTTGCTGACGTAATAATTCTTCGGAGGCTTTTGATGCGGCTACGGCACCTTTAATTTGGTCAGCCATGCTGCCAAGTACATCAATAAAACAGTTCACCGTGGAACCGCTCCCCACGCCCACGATCATATCAGGTTTCACAAATTGCAAAGCTGCTTTCGCTGCTTGTTTTTTCAGTTCGAGTTGATCCATTTTTAATCCTTAGTTTTTGGTAAAACGATTGCTACACTTTAATACTAAAAAGCGAGATAGACAAGCTAATCATACAGGAAATTATTGCATAGCCAGTGATAAAACCATTCATATCAATCTGGCAAAAATAATTCCAATAATTCATTTAAAAACAACTTACCATGTTGGGTGATTTGCCAATGCTCGTAAGTTTCTTGTACATAACCTTGTTTAATCGCAAAATCTATCTGTTTTTGCACCGCACTTTGCGGTAGCCCTGTAAACTGCTCAAATTCTCTTTTCGGCACCGCCTCCAACAAGCGAAAACGATTCATGAAAAATTCAAAACCGCGGTCAATTTCGGGAACGTTTTTTTGTTCATATAAATATTCACCACGCATATAGCCTTTGGGGTGTTTGGTTTTACTGTAACGCAAGATTTCACCTGTGGTAAAACTCATTTTGCCATGGGCGCCACAACCAATCGCCAAATAATCACCGAAACGCCAATAATTTAAATTATGCTGACATTGGAAATCTGGTTTGGCATAGGCTGAGGTTTCATATTGTTGATAACCTGCTTCGGTCAATAATTGATGTCCTTGTTCAAAAATATCCCAAAGTTCGTCATCATCTGGCAAACGTGGTGGGCGATAGGCGAACATCGTATTGGGTTCAATGGTGAGCTGATACCAAGATAAATGCGGTGGATTTAAGGCAATCGCTTGGCGTAAATCATCTAAGGCTTGTGGCAAGGTCTGATTCGGCAAACCGTGCATTAAATCTAAATTAAAACTTTTTAACCCAGAATCTTTGGCAAATTGCACCGCGGTTTTGGCTTCGTCTGCATTGTGAATACGTCCTAACGCTTGTAATTTTTCATCGTTAAAACTTTGAATGCCCATTGAAATGCGTGTTACACCTGCTTTGACATAACCCTTAAAACGCTCTGCCTCGGCGGTGCCAGGGTTGGCCTCTAAGGTGATTTCAATAGCCGGTGAAAAGGGGATCTGTTGCTCAATCCCCTGTAATAATTGATGAATACTTTTCGCACAAAATAGGCTCGGTGTGCCACCACCAATAAAAATGGAATGTAAACAACGATCCTGCACGCTGTCTTTCAAACGTTCAAGATCTTGTTGTAAATCGGTTAACAGATGTTGTACATATTCCCTTTCTGGCATTTCGCTCTTTTGTGCATGGGAATTAAAATCACAATAAGGGCATTTTTGGACACACCAAGGAATATGTACATATAAACTTAATGGGGGTAAACAAAGTGCGGTCATTATTTTTGTAATTTCATTTTTAATACGGCTAAGGCTTTGGCTCGATGGGAGATTTTTTTCTTCTCAGCCGGATCTAATTCCGCAAAAGTACAATTTTTTTCTGGACTAAAAAATAAGCTGTCATAGCCAAAACCGTTTGATCCTTTTTCCACAAAATCAATTTGCCCGAAACATTCCCCCTCCGCAATAATCGGGCTTGGATCGGTTTCGTGTTGTAATAACACAATGCAACTGACGAATTTGGCTTGACGTTGTTCGGTGGGAACATCGGCTAATTTTTGTAATAATTTCTGACGATTTAACTTATCGGCCTGTTCACCGTCTACCCCCGCATAACGAGAAGAATATAAACCAGGTTCGCCATTTAAGGCAGCGACGACTAATCCGCTATCGTCCGCAATGGCGGGTAAACCCGATAATTTCGCCGCATAACGGGCTTTTAGTAAGGCATTTTCTACAAAAGTTAAGCCTGTTTCTTCGGGGCTTTCAATGCCCAATTCTGTTTGGGCGATCACCTCAAAACCGAAATCCGCCAAAACATCTGACATTTCCTTGACTTTGCCTTGATTACCGGTTGCCAGTACGACTTTTTGTTTCATTTTTTCTCCTCAACGCCATTGATGGCCATGAATTTGGTGCTTTTTTCGCTATTATAAAGATTTTTTCATCAAAGTGCGGTTATTTTTCGCAGAATTTTTGTTATAGTAGTAGCAAATTTGACAGTAGGAATTTTTATGGAAAAGATCATTATTGATGAAGACCAATTTATGCGTACCATTTCGCGTATTTCCCATGAAATCATCGAAAAACATGCCGATCTGAATGAATTAATTATCGTCGGGATTAAACGTCGTGGCGCTGAAATTGCCGAACTGATTAAACGTAAAATTCACGATTTAACCGAGCAAGAACTGCCTGCGTTTGATTTAGATATTACGTTCTATCGTGATGATTTAGAATATGCAGAACCGAGCCAAATTCCCGTCTATAAAGGATCATCCGATTATATTAACATTCAAAATAAAACGGTGATTTTGGTGGATGACGTGCTGTTCACTGGCCGTACTATTCGAGCCGCCTTGGATGCCTTAGTGGATTTTGGACGGGCTGCCAAAGTTGAATTAGTGATTTTAGTGGATCGTGGCCACCGTGAATTGCCAATTCGAGCGGATTATGTGGGTAAAAATGTGCCGACCAGCCGTCAGGAAAAAGTGCAAGTGCGTACCATGAAATTTGACAGTTGCTACAATGTGGCTTTGCTGTCAAAATAAGGATGGGAACTTTTTACCCAACCTATACTCTAACAGGTTGTATTTAATTAACTTTCATGAACGGATAACTATGAAATTTCATGCTTTAAAATCAATTTTCCTTGTTGCGATCAGTGTATTAGCGTTCTCAACCCATGCGCAAGCGGTTGAGCAAGTTGTCGCCACCGTGGATGGCAACCCTATTCTAGAAAGCCAAGTGAGACAAGCATTAGGCGGCAAAGCAAACAACGAAACCAACCGTAGCAAGGCCTTAGATAGCATTATTGATGATATCTTGGTGCAGAAAGCCATTAAAGAATCGGGTGTTAAAGTCAATCCCGCTCAAGTGGATCAAATTGTACAAAACATTGCGGCACAAAATGGTTTAACCTATGGCCAATTATTAGACGCACTAGATTACCAAGGCATGTCATTACAACAATTCCGTAATAATATTGCTAATCAGATTTTAATGTCGGAAGTGCGTAATCGTAGTATTGGGAAATATATTGATGTCAGCCGCGAAGAAGTGGAAGCCTTGAGCCACAAAATGTGGGAACAAGCCAAACAAAGTGGCAATGAAAAGGTCTTAACCACCACGCATTACAAAGTACGTCATATTTTATTGAAACTCAATCCGTTGTTAAATGATACACAAGCCAAAGCCAAATTAAGTCAAATTCGTGCCGATATCGTTGCGGGTAAAACCACCTTTGAGGCCGCCGCCAAAGATTATTCAAAAGATTATCTGTCTGGCGCCAATGGCGGTGATTTAGGGTTTGCGCCAGCCGATAATTATGTCCCAGAGTTTGCAAAACAAGTGACAACAGCGAAAAAAGGCACGATTACGACGCCATTTAAAACGGAATTTGGTTGGCATATTTTAGAAGTGACCGACAGCAAACAAGGTCAGGCGAGTGAAAATACATTCCACCAAAAAGCCTATGAAACTTTAGTCAATCAACAACTACAAGAAGAATCCAAAGACTGGGTAAAAGCCTTGCGTAAAGGGGCGAATATTCAATATCTTGTTAAATAAACCATTTGTCTGAGGTGGGCCATCGCCCACCTTTTTTATTTTACTGTCAATAATAGATAACTCATGAATTCAAAACGACATTTAGGCCATACCGCACGAAAACGCTTCGGGCAAAACTTTTTACATGATGACAATGTGATTCAAGGCATTGTTTCCGCCATTTATCCGCAAAAAGATCAATATCTGGTAGAAATTGGACCCGGCTTAGGGGCATTAACCGAACCTGTCGGTGAGCAAGTAGATCAGTTAACCGTCGTCGAATTAGACCGAGACCTCGCAGAACGCTTACGCCATCATCCTTTTTTACATCAAAAATTAAAGGTGATTGAAACCGATGCGATGCAATTTGATTTTGGCAAATTGTATGATGATGAAAAACTGGCGGAGAAAGGGCAAAAATTACGGGTATTTGGTAATTTACCCTACAATATCTCGACACCGTTAATGTTTCACCTATTCAAATTCCACGACAAAATCCAAGACATGCACTTTATGTTACAAAAAGAAGTGGTCAAACGCTTGTGTGCAGCCCCCAATAGCAAGGCTTATGGACGTCTGACGATTATGGCACAATATTTTTGCCAAGTGATGCCAGTATTAGAAGTGCCACCAACGGCATTCAAACCCGCACCGAAAGTGGATTCCGCAGTGGTACGGTTAATTCCCCATCATAATTTGCCACATCCAGTGAAAGATCTGTATTGGTTAAATCGTGTGACCAGTCAAGCCTTTAATCAACGCCGTAAAACCTTGCGTAATGCCTTATCAACGCTATTTTCTGCGGAAAATCTCACCGCACTTGGGGTGGATTTAAATGCGCGTGCAGAAAATTTGAGTATTGCGGATTATGCCAGATTAGCCAACTGGTTATATGATAATCCACCAGTGGAAGAAAAAATAGAAATTATTGATGAAATATAATCAATCCCCTCCCCCTTTGGGAGAGGGTTAGGGTGAGGGTCAATTTACACCCTCACCTCCCGAAAATCCGTTGGATTTTCTCCCTCCTCTCCCACTGGGAGAGGCAGTAAAGGAATAAAAAATGTCAACTTACCTTGTCGGCGACTTACACGGTTGCTATGATGAATTGCAACTTTTGTTGCAACAAGCTCAATTTGATGCCACGCAAGATGAACTTTATTTCACCGGTGATCTGGTTGCTCGTGGTGATAAATCCCTTGAATGTTTACGCTTTGCTAAATCTTTAGGACAACGTGGTCATACGGTATTAGGCAATCATGATTTACATTTACTTTCCACCGCACTGGGGATTAAAAAAGTCAAAGCTCGAGATAAAGTAGATGCCATCTTTGCTGCCCCTGATTTTGCTGAATTAATGGATTGGCTACGTCATCAACCCTTGTTTATTCACCATAAAAAATTGAATTTTACCCTCGTTCACGCAGGTATTTCGCCTGACTGGGATTTGAACACGGCTCAACAATGTGCTAAAGAAGTCGAAGCGGTTTTACAATCCGACCACTACGCTGATTTACTCAAACAAATGTATGATAGCAATCCTGATCGTTGGTCGTCTGAATTAACGGGTATTGATCGTTTACGTTACATTATTAATGTGTTTACCCGTATGCGTTTCTGCTATGCGGATCATCGTTTGGATTTTGATTGTAAAGTGCCGTTAGATCAAGCTCCAACCGAATTAATGGCATGGTATCAATGCGATAATCCATTATTCCAAACCGAAAATATTATTTTTGGACATTGGGCAAGCCTTGTGGACACACCGACACCGAGTAATATTTATGCCTTAGATACAGGTTGTGCATGGGGTAATCGAATGACGTTGTTACGTTGGGAAGATCAGCGGTATTTTGTGCAAGGGAGTTTGGGGAAGAAATAATCTCGGATAAAATATTGATATTATTTTGTGATCCAGCTCACAATTTCAATAAAAACTGATTGATTTTTAATTTACAAAGTAGAATATATAAACAAATGTTAAATAATTAACAGGTGTTTGTATGACGAAAGAACAACAGATTCTCGCTTTACTTAGCCAAAACCCTTTTTTACAACAAAATGAAATTGCAGAAACACTCGGGTTAACGCGTTCTAGTGTGGCAGGATACATTATGAATCTCACCAACAAGGGGAAAATTCGTGGGAAAGGTTATATTCTCGCGCCCAATAAACGCATTGTGACCCTTGGTGGAACCAATATGGATATTGCCGGAACAGCCGCTCTCACACTGCGTTTACATGATTCCAATCTAGGTAAGATTAAATGTAGTGCTGGCGGGGTGGCGCGGAATATTGCTCAAAATATTGCCATGCTTGGGCAAGAATCACATTTGATTTCTGTGGTAGGTGATGACCCCTATGGCGCAACCGTATTGGAAACCACACGCCTCGCGGGGGTGAAAGTGGAGCGCTGTTATCAACTAAGCGGAGAAACTACCTCAACTTATCTTTCTCTACACGATCATTCTGGTGAAATGGTGGTGGCGATCAATGATATGGGAATTTTAGACCGTTTAACACCGGCCTTATTATCCAGTCGACTGGAATTTATTCAGCATTCTGATGTGGTTGTACTCGACTGCAATTTATCCGAGAAAACCTTAGCTTGGATTTTTAATAATTGCAATCAACCTATTTTTGTTGATCCTGTTTCGACATTTAAAGCGAGCAAAATTAAATCCTATTTACATAAAATTCATACGCTAAAACCCAATCGTTTGGAAGCAGAAGTATTAAGTGGTATTAAAATTGAACAACCTAAAAATTTAAATGCGGTGGCGCATTGGTTCCATCAACACGGCTTACAACGCTTAGTGGTGAGCCTCGGCGCCGACGGCGTATTTTACAGTGAGAAAGAAGGCAATTCAGGCATGGTTCCCGCGTTTAAAACCAATATCATTAATGTCACTGGCGCGGGTGATGCCATGATGGCGGGACTTGCTTGTTGTTATTTAGACAATAAAGATTTTCCTGAATCTATTCACTACGCCCAAGCCTGTTCCTCACTAGCATTAAGTTCTGAATTTACTAACAATCCCAACCTATCAGATGATAGTGTTCAAAAATTATTGGAGACCCAACAATGAATAAATTTCTTGATATCGCCCCTGAAGTGGCCGACGCACTCGCACAAGGTAAACCTGTCGTTGCATTAGAATCCACCATTATTTCCCACGGCATGCCTTATCCGCAGAATGTCGAAACTGCATTAAAAGTGGAACAAGTCATTCGAGATAACGGGGCTATTCCAGCCACCATTGCGATTATTCATGGACGACTAAAAGCCGGATTAAGTCGCGATGAAATCGAAATTTTAGGCAAAGAAGGGCAAAACGTTGCCAAAGTCAGCCGTCGCGATTTACCCTTTATTGTCGCAGCCAAAAAACATGGTGCGACCACGGTGGCCGCGACCATGATTGTAGCTGCTCTAGCGGGCATTAAAGTCTTTGCCACCGGCGGTATCGGTGGCGTTCACCGTGGTGCGGAACATAGCTTTGATATTTCTGCCGATTTACAAGAATTGGCGCATACCAATGTAGCGGTAATTTGTGCTGGGGCAAAATCCATTTTGGATTTAGGCTTGACCACCGAATATTTAGAAACCTTTGGCGTGCCACTCATTGGCTATCAAACCCAACAATTACCCGCTTTTTACACCAGCCGCAGCAACTTTGAGGTCAGTATTAAATTGGATTCCCCTGAGCAAATTGCACAAGCTATGCAAGCTAAATGGGATCTCGGATTAAATGGCGGTTTAGTGATTGCCAACCCAATTCCAACGGAATTTGAAATGCCAGAAAATGTCATTAATGTCGCCATAGAACAAGCGCTGCAAGAATTGGAACAACAAGGTATTCACGGCAAACAAAGCACCCCATTCCTTCTTGCTCGAGTAGCGGAATTAACCGGTGGAGATAGTCTACATTCTAATATTAATTTAGTGCTCAATAATGCCAAACTGGCAAGCCATATTGCAAGGGAGTTTGCCACATTGCAATAAACAATACTTGAGATTGTGAACGCATGTATTGATTTGGCTGAACATGTCATACCATGAATAAAATCACTATGTTAACGTGGTGATTTTATTCTCCCTTCAAAAACTCCAATCCATTCCCCTAAATTTCTGCTAAAATACGCCAATATTTTCAATGGCGATTTTTCAACGGAGAATACATTATCGAAAATTGGCAACGGGGCTTTGTATTACACCGCCGAGCGTACAGTGAAACCAGTCTGTTAGTGGATTTATTCACCGAAGAAACAGGGCGGTTGACGGTGTTGGCAAAGGGGGCAAGACGGAAACAGTCGGCGTGGAAAGGCGTGTTACAGCCGTTTACGCCCTTGTTGTTGCGTTGGTCGGGGAAAGGCGAGTTGAAAACCTTAACCAAAGCCGAACCCGCTGCGATTGCTTTACCGTTGCAACAAACGGCGTTGTTTAGTGGCTTTTATGTGAATGAATTGCTGTGTCGAGTGCTGGAGCAGGAAACGCCTAATCCGTTGTTATTCCAGTATTATTTACAATGTTTAATGGCATTGGCTCAAGCGGAAAATGTCGAGCCTGCGTTACGCACCTTTGAATTTCAATTATTGCAAATTTTAGGTTATGGCGTGGATTTCGGGCATTGTGCAGGTTCAGGCTTACCCGTGGACAGCACAATGACCTATCAATATCGGGAAGAAAAAGGCTTTATTGCGTCCTTGATTAAAAACAACCAAACCTTTTACGGACGGGATTTGTTAGCCTTTGAGCAGTTGATTTTTGATGATCCCGACGTTTTAAAAGCCGCCAAACGCTTTACCCGAATGGCATTGAAACCCTATTTAGGCAATAAACCGCTGAAAAGTCGGGAATTATTTTCGCAACAGATTTTGTATTTGAACTAGTATGGCATTATTTTACACGCAACCCAAAACCCCAAAACCGCAAGAAAAAACACCGCACTTAACCCTTGATATTCAATCCTTGGATTATCAAGGCTTGGGCGTAGCGAAACAGCAGGGCAAGACGTGGTTTGTGGAAAATGCCTTGCCTGATGAAACCGTGCAAGTTCGAGTAGTCGAAGAAAAACGCCAATATGGACGAGCGGTGGCGACCAACATTTTGCGTGCCAATCCTGAACGCCAATCGCCACAATGTGCTGTGTATCAAGCCTGTGGGGGCTGTCAAAGTCAGCATATTCCGTTGGAAATGCAACGGCTTGCCAAACAGCAAGCGTTGTTTTCACGGCTGGCGAAATTACAGCCACAAGGTATTGAATTTATGCCAATGATCGTGGGCGAAGGTTGGCAATATCGTCGTCGGGTGCGGTTGAGTTTGAATGTGAATCCAAAAACGAAACAGCTGGAAATGGGCTTTCGGCAAAAAAGTGCGGTGCAAATTGTCAATGTTTTGCAATGTGATGTGTTGGAGCCAGCCTTAGATCGCTTGTTGCCAAAACTGCGAACCCTGTTAAATCAGTTTTCTCAACCCAAATTACTCGGGCATATTGAATTAACCGCCGCCGATAATGGCGTGGCAATGTTGTTACGACATCGCCAAAACTTAAGCGAAAAAGACCGCACTTTGTTGTTGGCGTTTGCGAAACAAGAGCAGTTAATGCTGTTTGTGCAAGATGATGAGCAAATTCAGCAGGTCTTTGGCGAACCGCCGTTTTATCGCTTGGGGGAATTGTCGCTCCAGTTTGATATTCGGGATTTTATTCAAATTAACCGAGCCTTAAATCAGCAAATGGTGGCAACGGCGTTGGATTGGTTGGCGCTGGAATCCAGCGATAATGTGTTAGATTTATTTTGTGGAATGGGCAATTTCACCTTGCCGATCAGCCAGTTAGTGCAGACTGTTGTTGGTGTGGAAGGTGTGGCGGAAATGGTGGCGAAAGCGCGTAAAAATGCGGAACAAAATGGCTGTCAGAATGTCCAATTTGAGCAAGGTAATTTGGATCAGCCGTTTTTAAATCAGCCTTGGGCGACGGTGCTGTTTAATAAAATTTTGCTCGATCCGCCCCGTAGCGGTGCGGCGTTTGCCATTGATGGGCTGTGTCAGTTGCAAGCGGAAAAAATACTCTATATTTCGTGCAATCCTGCCACCTTGGTACGAGATGCCGAAAAACTGTTGCAATCGGGCTACCGCTTGCGTAAAGTAGCGATGATTGATATGTTTCCCCACACAGGACATTTGGAAAGTATCTCGCTGTTTGAGAAAAAATAAGGAAAGATTATGGTTGCGGTGCGTGGTTCTCATTTATTAAATCCGAAGGATTTTAATATTCACCACTGGTGTGAAAATTTAGATTTGCCGGAGCAAATTGAACAGGATCTCACTAAGGCGTGGCAATACGCCCGAGCCAATGCGGAACAGCTTTTCTTAAATAGCCATTGGTATCTGCGTGATGGCGTGGAAATGGTGGAAATTCTGCACAGTTTGAATATGGATGGCGACACTTTGCTTGCTGCAATGTTATTCCCAGTGGTTCACGCCAAAATTGTTACGCTAGAGCAAGTCAAAGAAGATTTTGGTAGCAAAATCAGTAAATTAGTCAAAGGCGTGTTGGAGATGAACAACATCCGCCAACTCAACGCCAACCAATCCGATAATAATCTGCAAATTGACAATATCCGCCGTATGCTGCTGGCAATGGTGGACGATTTCCGCTGTGTGATCATCAAGTTAGCCGAGCGTATTACCTATTTGCGTGATGCGGATAAACGCTATTCCAAAGCGGAAAAAATCGCCGCTGCCAAAGAATGTAGCAATATTTATGCTCCCCTTGCCAATCGGTTGGGGATCGGGCAGTTGAAATGGGAATTGGAAGATTATTGTTTCCGCAATTTGCAAACGGAGCAATATCGGATTATCGCCCATAAACTGGGCGAACGCCGTTTAGATCGTGAGCAATACATTCAGGATTTTGTCACCCAGCTATCGGGCTATTTGCACGAAACCATTGATATGGTGGATGTGTACGGACGACCGAAGCATATTTACAGCATTTGGCGGAAAATGCAGAAAAAACATCTGGCGTTTGAAGGCCTGTACGACATTCGGGCGGTGCGGATTTTGGTGCAAAATTTGCAAGATTGTTACACCGCACTGGGCGTGGTGCATACCCATTATCGCCATTTGCCCGAACAGTTTGATGATTACATTGCCAATCCAAAACCGAATGGTTATCAGTCTATTCACACCGTGGTGTTAGGCGAAGGTGATAAACCCATTGAAGTGCAAATCCGCACCCATCAAATGCACAATGATGCGGAACTTGGCGTTGCGGCTCACTGGAAATACAAGGAAGGCACCACAGGATCGATGTCCGCCTACGAAGAAAAAATTTCGTGGTTACGCAAACTGTTAGCGTGGCAAGCGGATATTGTGGACAGCGGCGAAATGCTGGAAGAAATGCGGACGCAAGTGTTTGACGACCGTGTGTATGTGTTCACCCCAAAAGGCGAAGTGGTGGATTTGCCAATGGGTTCGACACCGTTGGATTTTGCCTACGCCATTCATAGTGATGTGGGACACCGCTGCATTGGAGCGAAAGTGGCTGGGCGGATTGTGCCGTTCACTTATCAATTGCAAATGGGCGATCAGCTGGAAATTATCACCCAGAAGAATCCCAATCCGAGCCGAGATTGGTTGAATCCAAACTCAGGCTTTACCCACACCGCCAAAGCCCGCTCCAAAATTATGGCGTGGTTTAAAAAACTCGATCGGGATAAAAATATTCCGTTGGGTAAAGAGATGTTAGAAGCGGAACTTAACCGCTTAAACATCACCCTAAAACAGGCAGAACAATATGCCTTGCCACGTTATAATTTGAAACAATTAGACGATTTATATAATGGTTTGGGCAATGGTGATATTAAATTGCACCAACTGATTAATTTCTTGCAAGGCAAATTGATTAAGCCAACAGCGGAGCAAGCTGACGAAGAAATCTTAAAACATGTTAGCCAAAAAAATAACCAAAAAAGTGCGGTCAATACTCAACAAAAATCCGAAGGTTATGTGGTGGTGAATGGTGTCGGTAATTTAATGCACCATATTGCACGCTGTTGCCAACCGATCCCAGGGGATGAAATTGTGGGTTATATCACGCAAGGGCGAGGCATTTCTATTCACCGTGCCGATTGTGAACAGCTGAAAAAGCTCCGTTTAGCCAATGAAGAACGGGTGATTGATACCAGTTGGGGCAAAGAATTAAAAGGCAGTTTCAGCATTAATATTCGGGTTATGGCAAGTGATCGCAACGGTTTACTGCGTGATATTACCACCGTGCTTGCCAATGATAAAATCAATGTCAGCGGCGTATCCACTCGCACCGACAAAAAACGCCAGCTTGCCACCCTTGATTTAGAATTAGAATTAAGTCACGTTGAAATGCTTAGCAAAGTGATTGCTCGCCTTGCACAGCTTGATGATGTGATTGATGTAAAACGTATTTAAAAGAGAAATTTCATGACCGACAAAACCACAGGATTCACCCATTTAATTAATTCCACTCGCTATTCCTTGCAAGGCTTAAAAAGTGCGGTGCAAAATGAAGCCGCTTTTCGCCACGAACTCTTTTTAGGCATTTTTATCGTGCCGTTGGCATTTTGGTTGGCAAAAGATAAAGTTGAACTGGCATTTATGCTGGGATCTTATTTGATTGTGTTGGTGGCAGAATTGCTCAACAGTGCGGTGGAATGTGCCATTGATCGCATTGGTACAGAACGCCACGAACTGTCAGGCAGAGCCAAAGATCAAGGATCGGCAGCGGTGTTTGTGGCGATTGTGAATTTTGTGGTGGTTTGGGCGGTGATGATTTTGGGGTGATATCCATAAACTCGCTTAATTGCCAGAAAGTAGATGAACTAAAATGAATACAAAAAAATATCAACTCAAAAAACTATTGGATTTACTCAACAGTAAACGCCCTTTTAACGAGATTACGGCGAAATCCATACAAGATCATTTTGACCTAAAATATAACCAGCAATCCAATGCGATTGAAGGCAACTCACTCACGTTGAGCGAAACCAAAATATTGTTGGAAAACGGCATAACGGCTAAAGGTAAACCCTTTAAAGATCATTTGGATATTATCAATCATCAGCAAGCCATTTTTTATTTGCAGGATGTTGTGCGAGAAAAACTGCCCCTGTCGGAAAAAATTATTAGGGAATTTCATTATCTGCTGTTAAAAGGCAGTGAAAATGAACGCTATGCCGGAGTTTACCGCACGATACCGGTCATGATTTCAGGGGCTGAACATATTCCGCCACAGCCGTATCTATTGCCGAGCAAAATGGCAGATTTAGTGTCGGACTACCAAAAAAATCTCGCCGTAACAGACGATAACATTGCTTTAATTGCCAAATTACACGCCGATTTTGTTGCTATTCACCCTTTCGTGGATGGCAATGGGCGAACTGGGCGATTGTTAATGAATTTTGAGTTGATGAAAAACGGCTATCCGTTGGCGATTATTCCTTTTGACTCTCGAGATGATTATTATCAGGCCTTGGCACAAGCCGATAACGGTGATTATTTGGCGATTGAGCAGTTAATAAAATCCGCTGTCATGTCATCTATTATTGAAATGCTAAATGTGGTTTTTCCAGACTGGCAAGCACAATATTAAACATGATAACCTGTCCGGTAGAGCCGTAAAACATCGTTTTTTAATGTGATGTTTTACGGTACAAATAAAAATATTATCCAACCTTAATTTTCTTGTATTTGATGTTTTAACGCCCCATAAAAAATCATTGTCACCAGAAAATAAAAAATGGTGCCTGAATTATGGGCAAAGAAACCTTGGCTTAAACCATAGAAGATCACTGAAATAATATGAATGGTGCCCAAAAGTGCGGTTAATTTTATCGTCGCATGTTGTGAGGCAGTGTGTTTCCAAAAGTAACGTAATGGAATCAATAAAATCCCCAACAAGGCGAGTAATCCTAAAATACCACGTTTAGAAAGATCATCTAAATATTGATTATGGGCGTGAGTAAAATGACCAACGATAGGGTTCACTAATTTTTGTTTGGCTTGTTCTTTACGCTGTTGGTTACTGCCCTCAGCTCCCCAACCTAATAGTGGTTTTTCTTTCGCCATTAACACCGCACTTTTCCACATATCAAATCTCGCACCTAGCGAAGTGCTAGTATTATTTTTATCCATATAAACGGTAATATCATGTTCCATTTGTTGAATACGTTGGGTGATTCTGGTTTGTGGGATCATCACAGCGACGGCAATTAACAGCACTAAAATAGTAGAAACTATGCCAATCACTTTTTTAGATACCTGTTTACGATAAACCCAAAAGATCACCGCAAGAATAACAGGCACGCCAACCCAACCACCACGAGCGGTAGAAAGTAAACTGGCTAAAATACCGCATAATGAGGCGATAAAGCAAAGTGCGGTCAATTTTGTGTGTTTTTTATAAGCAAAATATAAGGCAATAGCAAAGCTAAACATGCCTAATGACATGGCCATATCCCCCGCTTGGATCTGCATTTGGTACTGAAATGCTCTCACATAATGCAACACAAAACGATGCGTCAATGCCACAATGCCAGCAAGGGTGGCACCGATTGGAATACAAGTTAATAATACGCTTAATTTTGGTGGATATTTGATAAATAATAAAATCAACGGTAACACCAATAAGGCTCGGCTTGGGTTATCCAGTTCGCTCATTTTGCCACCATTAACCAAGAGTGATAGCAAAAAGACCAGCACATAAAACACGAAACTGACGGTTATCCATTTATCTTGTGTTATGAAATTTGCTTTTTGTTTTTTTACCACATGATAAATAGCAAAAATAATGCCTATTGCCACTAATAAGGCAAACCCGATATTATGCGAGCCTTTAAACAGTAAAACCGTCAGAAAAAATAGCCCAACACTTGCATTGGTTAACGTCAGTATTTTATTCTGCTTAATAAAATCCAGTGATAAATTCATTTATTCCTTTTCCCCTAAAATCACCATAAAAAAACCGCACTTCGCTCAATAATTAGCAAAAGTGCGGTGATATTTTAGCGTATTTTACGTAATTATAATACGTTTACACAATTTAAATCTTCGAAAGATTGTTCTAAGCGTTTAGACATAGATTCTTCCATTTTACGTAACCAAACACGTGGGTCGTAGAATTTTTTGTTTGGTGAATCTGGACCTTCTGGGTTACCTAATTGACCTTGAAGATAGGCTTCATTAGCTTTGTAGAATTGAAGAATACCATTCCAAGATGCCCATTGTGTATCAGTGTCAATGTTCATTTTGATGGCACCATAACCGATCGCTTCACGGATTTCTTCACGGCTTGAACCGCTACCGCCGTGGAAGACGAAGTCGATTGGTTTTTTCGCTAGATTACGTTCTTTTTCAACGAAATCTTGTGACGCACCTAAAATAGATGGTTTTAATTTCACGTTACCTGGTTTGTAAACCCCATGTACGTTACCGAATGCCGCTGCAACAGTGAAACGTGGGCTGATTGGGTGAAGACTGTCATACACGAAAAGTACTTCGCTTGGTTGAGTGTATAAACGTGATTCATCCACATCGCTGTTATCCACGCCATCTTCTTCACCACCAGTGATACCGATTTCGATTTCAAGGGTCATGCCTAATTTATCCATACGAGCTAAGTATTTTTTGCAGATTTCCATATTTTCTGCAATTGGCTCTTCAGATAAATCGATCATGTGAGATGAGAATAATGGTTTGCCTGTTTCAGCAAAGTGTTTTTCACCTGCATCTAATAAACCGTCAATCCATGGTAATAATTTTTTCGCTGCGTGGTCAGTATGAAGAATCACTGGCACACCGTATTCAACAGCTAAACTATGTACATGTTTTGCACCCGCAATGGCACCTAATACATCTGGACGTGTGCCTGAAGTTGGTTTGATACCTTTACCGGCATAGAATGCTGCACCGCCGTTTGAGAATTGGATAATTACTGGCGATTTCACACGTGCAGCGGTTTCTAATACCGCATTTACACTGTCAGAACCCACGCAGTTTACCGCAGGAATTGCAAAGTTATGTGCTTTTGCATAAGTGAATACTTTTTGAACGTCATCACCAGTTACAACGCCTGGTTTTACAATGTCTAATAATGCCATTTTGTTTTTTCCTTATTTAGATTTGAATTTTTTACCCTCACCCTAGCCCTCTCCCAAAGGGGAGAGGGGACGAGATCGGAAGTTTAAAAATTTCTCATTTTTTCACCGCACTTTTCCCCTCTCCCTTTGGGAGAGGGGCAGGGGTGAGGGTTTAAATTAATTAACCGTTCGCACGTTTTTCTAAAATTTCTACCGCAGGTAACACTTTGCCTTCTACGAATTCTAAGAACGCACCGCCACCAGTTGAGATGTAAGAAATTTTATCTTTAATACCGAATAAATCAATAGCCGCTAATGTATCGCCACCGCCTGCAATAGAGAATGCACCGTTTGCAGTAGCCTCAGCAATCGCATTTGAAATTACTTCAGTCCCTTTACGGAAGTTAGGGAATTCAAACACGCCTACTGGACCGTTCCAAAGAATCGTTTTTGATGCTTTGATGATCGCTGCTAATTCTTCTGCTGTTTTGTCACCAATATCGAAGATAGATTCATCTGCTTGAACCGCATCTACTGATTTTTCAGTGGCTGGAGCCGTTTCAGAGAATTCAGTACCCACACGCACATCCACTGGCACAGGGATTTTGGTTTGTTTAGCTAAACGTTGAGCTTCAGGAATTAAATCTTCTTCGTAAAGCGATTTACCCACGGCTTTGCCTTCGGCAGCAATAAAGGTATTAGCGATACCGCCACCCACAATAATTTGGTCAGCGATTTTTGAAAGGCTGTCTAACACGGTTAATTTTGTCGATACTTTTGAACCCCCCACAATGGCTAACATTGGGCGTTGTGGTTCTTTTAAGGCTTTGCCTAAGGCATCTAATTCTGCCGCTAATAATGGGCCAGCACAAGCCACTGGGGCATATTCTGCCACGCCATAGGTTGAGGCTTGGGCACGGTGAGCGGTACCGAAAGCGTCCATCACGAATACATCACAAAGTGCGGCGTATTTTTTGCCTAATTCAGGATCGTTTTTCTTCTCACCTTTGTTAATACGCACGTTTTCTAATACCACGACTTCGTTTGCATTCACTTCAACGCCGTCTAAGTAATCACGCACTAAACGTACAGGCACATCTAATGCTTTGTTTAAGTAATCTACGACGGGTTGCAATGAAGAGGCTTCATCAAATTCGCCCTCGGTTGGACGACCTAAGTGAGAAGTCACCATGACTTTCGCCCCTTTTTCTAAGGCGAGTTTTAAGGTTGGAATGGTGGCACGAATACGTGCATCCGATGTCACCTTGCCGTCTTTGACTGGCACATTAAGATCGGCACGGATAAAAAGACGTTTACCGGCTAAATCAAGGTCTGTCATTTTGATTACTGACATAATATTTCCTCTTTATGTTAAAAATAATAAAACTGTACATCCGCCCTATTATAGCGAGATCTGAATGCTATTGTAACTGCTTTAGATCAAATTATTGTCAGTTATTTGCAATCTATCACTTGCCAATTTAAATCATAACAAATAAATAATTCCGCACGACTTGCCCCTAAATAGGCATTTTTTAACGCTGGATTATGTTGTTTCATCCAACGGAACAGCTCTTTTTTGCTTAATTGTTGCGTCGGTAAGGTTAAACTGCGGTATAAATCTTGCTGTTTTTTAAAATATTGTTCGGCAGAATCAAAAGCACAGGCACCGTGTTTTTCCCATTCGCCTTGCAGTAAATTCGGGCTAGGGCTATCGCTTAAATAGTTTTGAATGATCGCATAATCTACTGCCGGCAAATCCCCTTTGCAAAATCTTGGGTGATCACTGGTACTGCGTGCGTGAGCATTTTGTGGCCATAAGCCATGAATCACCCAGCCATATTGTTGTTGCGTACCACATTGCAGTTGAGCCGATTGGGGCAGATGGTTGCCATATTTTTCTTGCTGACTGTCACAAAAAGCCGGTGACCAAGATAAAGCGAGCATGTAATAATCGGTTTTTGCATTTTTATTCGGACCAATTGCGTCATGACGCATAATAAAATCGTAGTCCGTTTGCACCGCACTTTGATGATGATTGGTTGAATTCTGGTTGCTTGAACGTTGTTTTTGGGTTTGTTGAATGGATGTGTTTGGTGTTGATGATTTGTTGTGTTCACTTTTAAACCAATCCATGGCAAAATAAATCACCAAACCGATCAAGATAACGCCTAATTGAAGAAGTTGTTTCTGCTGTTTTTGTTTCATTTTTAACCTTTAAATTTATATAAAAATTGGCTATAATCGCCCACTTTTAAACTTACGAGAATGTTATGGCGTTACTCATCACTGATAAATGCACGAATTGCGATATGTGTCTGCCGGAATGTCCGAATGATGCGATCTCTATTGGTGATGATATTTACGAAATCGATCCCAATCTTTGCACCGAATGTGTCGGACATTATGACACCCCAACGTGCCAAAAAGTTTGCCCAATCACGAAATGTATTATTCTCGATCCTGAGCATCTGGAAACCCAAGAAGAGCTTTGGGAGCGTTTTGTGTTAATTCATCATGCGGATAAATTGTAACCTATCGAGCCACCCATTTGGCTAACAACACCCCTGTTGCTACTGCGACATTTAAGCCCGATTTTAGTGGATTTGCCAAACTCAAATTCACTTGTGTATCCTCTTTTGTCGCCCAACCGTTCGCTAACACAAACACGACTTTATCTTGTAACTTCAGGCTATTCACGCTTTGAGCCTGTTTTTCTTGGCTAATATGTACCACTTGATAACCAACTTGACGTAATTGTTGCAAAGCGGCTTCACCGTCATGAGCTTGTAAAATATGCACATATTCTAAACCGCCCTCGGCCACACGTGCGGTATTGGCATTGAGCAACATATCGGGTTGACTGGTTACAATCCCTTTCACGCCATAGAATGCACAGGTTCGCAAAATGCCACCGAGATTTTGTGGATTATTCGCCACACCGTCTAACATCAATAAACAATCGGCTTTACGTGGCAAATCCACATAACCGCTCAAAGTAAAGGTGCGAGGTTTCTTCACCAACATACAAATGCCACCGTGATGTTCTGAACCACTGACTAATTCTAATTCATCACGATCCACAATGTGATAGACTTTTTTATTGCTGGCCAAATAACTGAGCATCTCCCCGATTTTATGGGACATTTCCACCGTTGCCCAGACACGGACAATGGTTTCTGGGCGTTGAGTGAACAAACTTAAACAAGCATTTTCTCCGAAGATCTTCATTTCTTCGGCTCGGTTTTTCTTGATTTTTTCAGGGGCTCTTGGTGACAACGCACCTGTTTTCTTCTCTCTCGGTTTGTCACTTACGCCAGTGGATTTCACCATCACTTTCACGCCACCTAACGTAGTTTCGGTAATTTGTGGCTCTAACACAGGTTGACGATAGGTCGGGCGTGTTGTACGAGCTGAACGGCGATCTGAATGTTCAGCAAACTCCCTGTTTTCATGTCGTGATGGACTTTTGTTCGCAAAGTGCGGTTTATTTTTGGCAAATTTATCATGTCGCTCACGTCTATCAGCACGATCGTCAAATTGACGTTCTTGTTTAAAGGCCGGTTTGAAACGTTTTTCATTGGACGCTGTCGAAAAAGTAGGTTGACTGAAAGAGGAAGATTTAGATTTGTTCATAATGTGGTCACTAATAAAGTAAGATTGTGGCTATTATAGCAAAAAAATGCTTTTTTCTACCCTATTCTCTGATAAATATTGTAAACTAACTCAATGAAACGGAATAAAACGAAGAAATATTATGTTTATTAATCGACGAAATAGAGCTAAACAGCATTTGGCACAACTCAATTATGTGCCACAACAAGCGGATAATATTGAATTTATTTCAGGGCCCAAGGCGTTTAAGCAAGCGATTATTGACTTAATCCGAACGGCCAAAACTCGCATTTATTTCACCGCACTTTACTGGCAATTAGATGAGGCCGGTGAAGAAATTTTAGCCGAAATTTACCAAGCCAAAGCCAAAAATCCGCATTTAGACGTGAAAATCTTTGTGGATTGGCATCGAGCGCAACGCAATTTAATTGGTGCCGAAAAAGGTAAAACCAATGCGGATTGGTATGCAGAACAGCGTGCGTTGCATCAAAATGATCCGATGTTTTTTGGGGTGCCAATTAATAATCGTGAAGTCTTTGGGGTATTACATATTAAAGGCTTTGTATTTGATGACCGCATTTTATACAGCGGTGCCAGCATTAATAATGTGTATTTATATCAACAAGATAAATATCGTTACGACCGTTATCAAAAAATCACCAATGCACTCTTAGCTGACAGCTTAGTGCAATTTATGCAAACCTATTTAACCGCACCCGATGCGGTTTTCCCATTGGACGATAAACAACGCCCAACCACCAAAGAAATTAAGCATCACATTAAATCTTTCCGTCGTCACTTAATGACGCAAGGGGCTTATCAGGTAAAAGGTGCGGAGCCATTACCCGATGAATTGTGTATCACGCCTTTATTTGGCTTAGGTGCCAGAGATAATTTACTTAACCGAACCATCCAAGATTTATTTGTATTAGTGGAAGAAAAATTAACCATTTGTACGCCTTATTTTAACTTTCCACGCACTTTACAAATTAAAATTCGTGACCTATTAAATGACGGTAAGCAAGTGGAAATTATTGTGGGGGATAAAACCGCCAACGATTTTTATATTCCGCCATCTGAGCCCTTTAAAATGGCCGGAGGTTTGCCTTATTTATATGAAAAAAATCTCCGTTCGTTTTGTAAAAAATTTGAACATGAAATGAATAACGGCCACCTAACCGTTCGTCTTTGGAAAGATCAAGATCATAGTTATCATCTCAAAGGCATTTGGGTGGATCATCAATATATGTTATTGACTGGCAATAATTTAAATCCTCGAGCATGGCGACTTGATGCGGAAAATGGTTTATTTATTTCCGATCCAAAACAACAATTACAACCGAAAATACAACAAGAATTAAGTGAAATTCGTCAATATACGCATATTGTGAAACATTATTCAGAACTGGATACGCTGGAACAATATCCTGCACCGGTTCAACGCTTGTTAAAACGTTTTTCTCGCATTAAAGCCGATAAATTAATTAAGATGATTTTATAGTTTGACGATAATATGAATAACCGTTTAAGAATAGCCACAAGACAAAGCCCATTGGCGTTATGGCAAGCCAATTATGTAAAAGATCGCTTGCAAGCCTTGTATCCAGATTTAACCATTGAACTGGTTAAAATGGTGACGAAAGGGGATGTCATTTTAGATACGCCACTAGCAAAAATTGGCGGAAAAGGCTTGTTTGTCAAAGAATTAGAACAGGCCTTATTAAATGGCGAGGCGGATATTGCGGTGCATTCTATGAAAGATGTTCCCATGCAATTTCCGACTGGTTTAGGGTTAAGCGTGATTTGCCAACGAGAAGATCCACGTGATGCTTTTGTGTCTAATCACTATCCGAATTTAGCGGCGTTGCCAGCTGGGGCTGTTGTCGGTACCTCTAGTTTACGCCGTCAATGTCAGCTTAAAAATTTACGTCCCGATTTACACATTCAGTCGCTACGTGGCAATGTGGGGACCAGATTAAGCAAGTTAGACAATGGCGATTATGATGCGATTATTTTGGCCTCTGCGGGGTTAATTCGTTTGGGTTTACAACAACGTATTACGGCCTATTTGGATATTAATTGTTCACTTCCTGCAGCGGGACAAGGAGCGGTGGGTATTGAATGTCGCCTTGATGATCAACAGGTTCAACAATGGTTAGCCCCTTTGGCCGATCCGGAAACCACCGCTTGTGTATTAGCCGAACGGGCAATGAATACCCACTTACAAGGCGGTTGCCAAGTGCCGATTGCTGGGTTTGCGGTGATAGAAAACCATGAAATTTATTTGCAGGCGTTAGTGGGTGCTTTAGACGGTTCAAAAATTATTCGGGCAAGCGGCAAAACTGCGGTGCAAAATGCCGAGGTTTTAGGCGTGCAGATTGCCGAACAGCTTTTAGCCCAAGGGGCAGACAAGATTTTAGCTGAAATCTATCAGGATTAATGGTTATGGCGGTGTTAATTACTCGACCAGATGAGGCTGGCAAACAGTTAGCGGAGAAATTGAATAAAGCGGGAATCGCCAATATTCATTTGCCTTTTTTTTCCTTGTCCGCTGGCCGAGAGTTAAATGAATTACCCAACCGAATCAGCCAATTAAATGCGGGAGATTATATTTTCTGCGTGTCGAAAAGTGCGGTGAAATTTGCCACAGAAACCTTGCAAGCCACGGGGTTTCACTGGCGTGAAGATTTACTGTATTTTGCCGTGGGACAAGGCACCGCAGAATATTTTGCGAGCCAAGCAGAAAGGGCGGTACACTATCCTTTTCAGCAAGAAAACAGCGAGGGCGTGTTAAGTTTAACAGCCATGCAGACATTGGCGGACAAAAATATCTTGATATTGCGAGGCAATGGCGGACGGGAATATTTTGCCGAGCAAGCAAAATTACGTGGTGCCACGATTAATGTGGTAGAATGTTATCAACGTTTGCCAATTCAGTATCAGGCCGAGGCGCAAATTGACTTATGGAAACGAGCTGGCGTGCAATCTGTGATCGTCACCAGTACGGAAATTTTGCATTCTTTGGTTGACTTTGTGCCAGTGAGAGACCAAACTTGGTTAAAAAGTTGTCAACTTGTCACCATCAGTCGCCGTATTGCGAATTTAGCCATTGCTGTGGGTTGGCAACCCGAGAAGATTATTATTTCACCCAAAGCAGATAATGCCAGTTTGGTGGAAACCCTAACGTTATTAACAGCTTAATTTTAGAGAGAGAGTGGGTATGAGCAATAAAAAAGCAAATCAATCTGATGCGGTTGAAACACAAACTATTGTAGAAAAAGAGGTTGAAAACGTGAAACAAGCATTCACTGAAAAAGCAGATAAAAAAGCCAAGGTTGAGCCGGTGTTAAATAGCACGCAAGCCGACGCTAACAACGCTCAAACAAGTAAAAAAGACGAGAAACAAAGCGTGACAGCTGAGCCAACAACATCCGAGCCAGCCAAAAGCGAACCCGTGAAAACCGAAACGGTGGTGGTCAAAAAAGGCGGTTCAGCTATGGGTTTACTCGCCTTATTGGTTGCTTTAGGCCTAGGCGGTGCGGGTTATTATTTTGGTCAACTTGAAGTGGATAAAATTAACCAAAAAGTCACCGCACTTGAGCAAAAAATCTCAGGTGATGTAGTCACGACCGCCAATAATCGTCCCTCTCTCGCTGAAATGCCAAATTTTGAGCAAGAACGTGCTCAACTGGAAAACGTTCTCGCCAGTTTAAAAGCCAACGATCAAAAATTGGCGAGCCTTGAACAAAGTCTGTCTGACAAAGACAACGCCTATTCTGCGTTAAAAGACCAAGTGAATAAATTGGCCAATAACAGTAATGCTCAACCGAGTGAATGGTTACTCAGTGAGGCGGATTTCTTACTCACCAATGCGTTACGTAAATTATTGTTAGATAACGATATTGATACCAGTATTGCGCTGTTAAAAGTGGCCGATGAAGTGTTGACCAAAGTGGACGATCCGCAAGTTAAACCGATTCGCACGGCCATTAATCAAGACTTAAAACAATTACTGTCCGTTAATAGCGTGGATCAAAATACCATCATGCAACGTTTATCACAACTGGCCAATAATGTGGACGAGTTGGTGGTGGCCAATGTTAACTTTGGCGATGAGCAAAACCAAGACAGCAAAATCTCCGACGATGTGAATGACTGGGAGAAAAACATTGAGAAGAGTGCGACCTCGTTCTTGAATCACTTTATTCGTATCACCCCACGGGCTGAAAATACCACGCAAGCCTTGCTTGCCCCGAATCAAGATATTTATTTACGTGAAAACATTCGCTTGCGTTTACAAATTGCCATTTTAGCCGTACCACGTCAACAAAATGAGCTTTATAAACAATCACTTGAAACAGTAGCAGCGTGGATTCGTAGCTATTTTGATACCCATTCCGAAACCGCCACGACGTTCTTAAAATCCCTAGATGAATTGGCGGATCAATCTATTTATGTCGAAGTACCAAATCAGTTAAGCAGTTTAACGGCATTGGATAAATTACTCAATAAAACCCCTCCAGAGGTGCAAAAAATTGAGATTTCTGCTGATAAAGCCTTAACAGAGTCAAATCAAGTGGCGGTAGAAGAAATGAAATCGGCAGAACAAAATACGCCACAAGAACCAGAAAAAGCGGCTGAAGCGTCCAGTGAAACACCGACAAATACGGATGAGAAACCCGCCAATACGGAACAACAATAAGGAGCAATACAATGTTTAGAGTTTTATTCCTCATGCTTGTATTACTAGCAGGCTTAATTGCAGGACCTTATTTAGCCGGAAAACAGGGCTATGTGTTAATTCAAACGGCCAATACCAACTATGAATTATCCCTCGTCACCTTAGTGGTTTTCTTCGTGATTGCCATGGCGGTGGTCTATTTTATTGAATGGGCCGTACGTAAATTTTTCCGCTTAAGCAACAGTACCTACGGTTGGTTTTCACGCCGTAAACGGGTAAAAGCCCAAAAACAAACCCTACAAGGGTTAATCAAAATGGACGAGGGCAACTATTCCAAAGCGGAAAAATTAATTGGTAAAAATGCTAAACATTCTGATGAACCGATTTTAAATTTCATCAAAGCCGCTGAGGCAGCCCAACAACGGGGTGATGACTTCAATGCCAATAAATATTTAATGGAGGCCACAGAATTAGCGGGCCCAGATAATTTAGTGGTCGAGTTAGCCCGTACTCGCATTTTATTATTACAGCATAAATTGCCAGCCGCACGTAGCTCGGTAGATAGTTTGTTAGTGATGACGAACAAAAACCCAGAAGTCTTAAAACTGGCCATTGAGATTTATCAAAAATCTCAAGCATTTGAAGCGCTTGATGAAATATTGCCAATGATTGAACGTAGTAGCATGTATTCTGCCCAAGAATTCACCGCACTTCAACAAGCAGTGGAAAATGGGTTATTGGATGAAATCATGAATGAAGACGGTGCAGATGGCTTACTTGCATGGTGGCAAGATCAACCACGTAAACGCCATAACGACAATTATGTTCGTATCGCCTTGATTCAACGTTTAATTGATTGTAACGATCATGAATCCGCCTATGAGTTAAGCGTCGAGACCTTGAAAAAATTGGACGCCGACAGCGAATTTAATCAACCTTTATATGCCCAAATTACCCGTTTACAAGCTGCCGATAGCAGCAAGCTAGTGAAACTCTTGCAAAAACGGGTGAAAGGTGCAGACGAAAAAGCGGGCTGTTGTGCTTATCGTGCCTTGGGTTATTTGTATGTCCGTAATGCCGATTTTGCGAAAGCCGCTGAAGTATTTAAGAAAGTGGTAGCCAATAAGGACAATCTTGAGCCGAATGATATCACCATGGCAACCTATGTCTTTGAGCAAGTGGGCGAACAAGATCTGGCGAAACAGTTACGTGATGAAGTATTAAAATCCGCCATGGCCATTGATACCTTGGTAACGGAAAATGCAGAGCCTGTCATGGAGAATACCGACACCTTGCTGCTAGAACAACGCTCGCAGTAAAGCATTCATTCTCTTATCAGCCACTGATGTGCCGTGCTTTCGGATAACATCAGTGGCTGTTTTTTATTTACTTATTTAATCCCATCTGACCAATTTTTACGCCTAAATTGCCTAAAGCGACGGGGTCGAGATAATCCGCTAAGAATTTGAATAGCACATTTAAATCGGTAAAAGTGCGGTGAATTTTGACTTCGTTTTCGATTTTCCGAGTAAATTCATACTCAACCTGATCGTCCTGAATATGGGCGATAAGGGTAATATAAATGGTTTCAAAAAAATGGCTAGTCGCCCCCTCTTCACCTGGATCGCTGATACGTACGTTTAATGTGTTGGTAAATAAGGTTTCCGTAAATGCTGACATAGTTAATTTCCTTGTTAATTAAATGGTGCGTAAAAATAAAAACCCGATAATAAAATCTCTTATCCAAGAAATCTTATTATCGGGCTTTTCAGTCCATTTCGTCGCATATTTCGCCTTGCGTTGATAGCTACCTTTACCTTTGCGCTTTTTTTCCACTCGTTGGCGAAATAATCGATCATGTAATAATGCTTGAATCGCATTATCACGAATCACGCCTCGACCATGTTGGTAGGCCACACGACCTTGCATCTCTGTTTTATTTGTCATATTTTCCTCTCTTATTAATAAACTTGCTTATTATATATGTAATTCACACAAATTTTAACTTATAATCAAGAAAAAATTATGTAAGGAGCGATTTATGATAGAAATGCTGAAAAGTTGGTACATGCGCCGATTTAGCGATCCTCAAGCCATGGGATTGGCGGCTATTTTATTATTTTGCTTTATCGCTATTTATTTTTTTAGCGACCTGATTGCCCCCTTGTTAATCGCTATCGTATTGTCTTACTTGTTGGAATTTCCCATTCAATTTCTATCCAACAAATTTGCCTTGCCTCGCATTCTGTCGATTATTCTGGTCTTAGGTAGCTTTATCACATTCGCCCTATTACTGGCGTTTGGTTTGCTCCCTAACTTGATTAACCAAACCCTGAATTTATTAAGCGATTTGCCGAATATGTTTAACAAACTGCATGAATGGGCGATGCAGTTACCCGAAACCCACCCCGAATTTGTGGATGCGCAAATGGTTGAGGGAATCTTTACGGCGACACGGAGCAAAATCCTTGCCTTTGGCGAAAGTGCGGTGAAATTTTCACTTTCTTCTATTGTGAATTTGGTCACCATTGGCATTTATGCGTTTTTAGTGCCGCTGATGATGTTTTTTATGTTAAAAGATAAAAATACATTAATTCAATCCTTTACCCAATTTTTACCGCAAAACCGTCATCTTGCCAATAAAGTGTGGCAAGAAATGCAGTTACAAATTGCCAATTATATTCGTGGCAAGCTGTTTGAAATTGCGATTGTCACCCTTGTAACCTATATTGTGTTTCTGTTCTTTGGCTTAAATTATCCGCTTTTGCTGTCCGTTGCGGTGGGTGTGTCTGTGTTAGTGCCTTATGTGGGGGCCGTGTTAGTCAGTGTGCCAGTAGCTTTGGTGGCGTTTTTCCAATTCGGCGATCATTCTACATTCTGGTATATTATCATTGCGTACGTCGTTAGCCAGTTACTTGACGGAAATTTACTGGTGCCATTTTTATTCTCAGAAGCCGTTAATTTACATCCTTTAACCATCATTGTCTCGGTGTTAATTTTTGGTGGATTATGGGGATTCTGGGGCGTGTTTTTTGCTATTCCGTTGGCCACCTTGGTCAAAGCGGTGATCAATGCGTGGCCGTCCACCGAAGAATTGAATGTGATTGTAAAATAGATAAAAAAATAGCACGGTTATCCGTGCTATTTCGATATTCCATTGAATTATTTCACACGTGAAACGTATTCACCTGAACGAGTATCTACTTTGATCACTTCACCGATTTGAACAAATAAAGGCACTTTCACCACGGCACCTGTGCTTAATGTGGCCGGTTTACCACCCGTTCCTGCGGTATCCCCTTTCAAACCTGGGTCAGTATCCACAATTTCTAATTCCACAAAGTTTGGTGGCGTCACAGAAATCGGTGTACCATTCCATAAAGTAATAATACAATCCGCTTGGTCAAGTAACCATTTTTCTGCATCACCCACCGCTTTTTCATCCGCAGAGTATTGCTCAAAAGTTTCTGGGTGCATAAAATACCAGAAATCTTCGTCTTTGTAAGAATAGGTTAAGTTTAAATCCATAACGTCAGCGGCTTCAACAGAAGTGCCTGATTTAAAGTTCACGTCTAAGACTTTACCTGAAATGAGTTTACGAATACGAGTACGGGTAAAGGCTTGTCCTTTCCCTGGTTTAACAAATTCATTTTCAACGATAACGCAAGGCTCACCGTCTTGCATAAATTTTAGACCTGGTTTAAAGTCTGTGGTAGTGTATGATGCCATATTTATCCTTAATTTAGAGATAGAACGTTTTAAAGTGCGTATTTTAACCCAAAACCCCCTCATTAGAGAAGAACAAAAAGCAGAGAATTGGTTAGAAATTCTGGCAAATGCGGTTTCTGACCCTGAAAAATTGCTTAAAATGCTGGATTTACCGATAAATGCCTTTGAAAAAGATATTCAAGCACGCCGTTTATTTCCTATGCGTGTACCATTGCCTTTTGTGCAAAAAATGGAAAAAGGCAACCCGCAAGATCCGCTTTTTTTGCAAGTGATGACCGCCCAACAAGAATTTTTAGTGGAAGAGGGGTTTAGTAAAGATCCCCTTGAAGAACAGCAAACCGCTGCCCCCAATATTTTACATAAATACCATAACCGTTTGTTATTTATGATAAAAAATGGCTGTGCAGTTAACTGTCGTTATTGTTTCCGCCGCCATTTCCCTTATGAGCAAAACAAAGGCAATAAAGCCAACTGGTTAAAAGCCTTAGACTATATTGCGGAAAATCCACAAATTGAGGAAATTATTTGGTCAGGTGGCGATCCCTTAATGGCCAAAGATCATGAAATAGACTGGCTGATAAAAGCGCTCGAAAAAATACCGCACTTACAGCGTTTGCGTATTCATACTCGTTTGCCCGTAGTGATTCCACAGCGCATTACGGACGAACTCTGCCAAATTTTGGCCGAAGGTCGTTTTCAAACGGTGTTAGTCACCCATATTAATCACGCCAATGAAATAGACGAACAGTTCGCCCTCGCCATGACAGCATTAAAACAAGCGGGCGTCACTTTGTTAAATCAATCGGTGTTATTAAAAGGCGTGAATGATGATGCTAACATTTTAAAAGCACTGAGCGATCGCTTATTTTCCGTAGGCATTCTGCCTTATTATTTGCATTTATTGGACAAAGTCGAGGGCGCAAGCCATTTTTATCTTTCTGATGAAAGTGCGGTGAAAATTTACAAAGATTTACAAAAAATCAGTTCTGGCTATTTAGTGCCGAAATTAGCTCGTGAAATTGCCCATGAACCCAATAAAACTTTGTATGCCCCGTAGTTAATTCTAGGAAAATCACGAAAGATCCTTTAAAATAAGTAAAATTCGACCGCACTTTATTTAGGGTATAAAGTAAAGTGCAATTTTGTTTAGTATTTACTGAGGTAACATTGTGGAAAACACACCAAAAAATAATCCAAGTCAAAGTGAATTAGATTTGGGTACCAATCAAACTGATTCGATTTTGAGCAAAGTCACTGGCTTATTTAACAAAAAAGAGGGCGCCCAGCCGACACAATTTGCGGTGCGTAAAGAGCCAACATTCGGTAGCCAACCCACTGCGCCCCAAGCAACGGTAACACCGAGCCAGAATATCAATGCAAGCCCGAATGTTTCCGCTAGCATGGCACAAAATGTGACCCATTATGCTACCTCGAGTTCTTTCCAACAAGGTAACTACCTCAATACAACTCACACAGCACAGTCTGTCAGCAACGAAAACGGTCAAGAAAATGTCACAACGCCTGTTTCTAGCGTTACAGAGCCAACTCAACCGACCGCAGCAGAAACCGTTGTGGCGGAAACAACCGGTACAGTAGAAACCCCGACAGCAGAAAGCCCGACGGTTCCCCAAACGGATACACCAGAATCAGTTGAACAACCTGTTGTGGCACCTACATCAAGCAAAGCGAGCAATAAAAACCCTGAAAACTGGGCGATTATGCAGAAATTACCAACCAAACACCGTCGTTTATTTATTGCCATTGCAGGCGCCGTAGCCATTTTATTGGCGTTATTATGGTTAAAACCAAGTAATAATACCGTAGAAGAAATTCAAGCCAATAACAGTTCATCAACACCGATTGAATTCCAGTCGCTCAATCCAAATGAGCCACTACCAGAAACAACGGAAAATGTTGCTACTGCAGATAACAACGCCACGGCCAACAGCACTGTCGCACCAGCAGAACAGGCTAATGTAAATCCGGCTCCACAAGCTACTGCTGAAACCACAACGGCAGCACCAACCACACCAGAAACGGCTGCAGCAGCTAGCCAACCTGTGAACAGTGCCACAGAACAGGCCAAAGCGGAACAAGCAAAATTGGCCGCAGAGCAAGCACGTAAAGCCGAACAAGCCAAACTGGCGGCTGAACAAGCTCGTAAAGCCGAGCAAGCCAGACTGGCAGCGGAACAAGCTCGCAAAACAGAACAGGCTAAAGCTGCCGCTCAACAAGCGCATAAAGCTGAAACTAAAACCGCTGCGAGCAAAGCAAAAACAGCGCCAGTGGTTGATGCCAAACCAGCTAGCACCAGTAGCAGCGCCTCAAGCAATAAAGCAAGCAGTGCCAATACATCTGCTAGTAAAGCGACAAGTACAAACGCAACTTCTGGCACAAAAACCTTAGTCGTACCACAAGGGACATCCTTGTTCCAAGTGTTCCGTAGCAACGGTTTAGATATTCGTGATGCCAATGCTATGACCAAAGCTAACGGCGCAGGCAATGTATTAAGTAGCTTTAAAGCCAATGACAAAGTACAGGTTTCTGTCAGCCAAGGCCGTGTCAACAGCATGCGTTTATCGGATGGTTCGGTCTTTACACGTCAAGCAGACGGCACCTATAAATACAGCAAATAGGTTCACTATGTTAAAACGACTTTTATTACTCACCCTTATCGGCATCACGGCTTGCAATATGGAGGCTGGATTAGACAACAATAATCCGCCGCCTAAACCACGAGTGGTCTTAGACAAAACCACGCAAAAAGGTTCAGCAAGCCTATATAAATGTAAAGAGGATAAAGAAATAAAAGTCGTCCGTACCACGGAAAGTAGCAAAAACACCAAGAAAGTAAAAACCGATGAAATTCTTCTCACCTTTGAGGGCGTAACTGAAAAGCTGACCGCCACACTTTACCAAACGGGGAAATTTTACACCAGTATTCACTGGCAATGGCTAGAAGAAACGAACAACAATAGCCTACGTAGTAGTGTGGGTCAACTATTAGCTGACGAGTGTGTAGAACAATAGCCAATAGCAACAAAAAATAACCCACAAAATTAGACAATTATATCAAGGACTGACAACGATATTATATCGGACCCAGTCCTTTTAGTCTTAACTGAATACGTTCTTCATTATAATAACGAATATATTCATCAGTCACTATTTTTGCTTTTTCTGAATTTCTCTCCCCTTTTTTGTATTTATTTTGTTAAAAATTTAAGCAATCAATATAAAAATCTTTTAACTAGATCACATTTTCGACATTTATTTCTGAAATTCCTTAATCTTCGGCATATTATACGCACGGATTTTATTTTAATAACAATTATAACAAGACCAAGGAGTACATATGTCTTCAAATCAACCGTCTACAAAATGGACGAAATTTAACATCGCTTGGATGATTAACTTATTTGGTACCGCTGTGGGTGCGGGCGTATTATTTTTACCGATTAATGCGGGTCGTGCCGGTTTCTGGCCATTAGTGATTATGGCCATTTTAGTCGGACCAATGACCTATTTGGCACACCGTGGTTTATCTCGTTTTGTTTTGTCGTCTTCTAAACCGGGGAGCGACATTACCGAAGTCGTAGAAGAACACTTTGGTAAAACCGCAGGAAAATTAATTACCTTATTATATTTCTTTGCCATTTTCCCGATTTTATTAATTTATGGTAACGGTATTACCAACACGGTGGATTCCTTTATCGTCCACCAATTAGGCATGGCATCGCCTAACCGAGCATTACTTTCTCTTGTGTTAATTGCCGTGTTAATTTCAGTGATGTTAATGAATGAACGAGTCATGTTAAAACTCACCGAATGGTTAGTCTATCCATTGGTTCTCATTCTGTTTGCCTTGTCCGTTTATTTAATTCCAGAATGGAATGGCTCCATGCTGCAAGAAATGCCAACCGCCAGTGGTTTTATCACGACATTGTGGATTACCATTCCCGTATTGGTGTTCTCCTTTAACCATTCGCCTGCCATTTCGGCTTTCTCACAATCACAACAACGTGAATACCAAGATCCGATTTTAGCCGAAAAATATGCGAGCAAAACGCTAAAAGGCACATCCACCATGTTATTAATTTTCGTGATGTTCTTTGTGTTTAGTTGTGTTCTCACGTTAACACCAGCCGAATTAGCGCAAGCCAAAGCAGAAAATATCAGTATTTTATCGTTCTTAGCCAATAAATTTGATAATCCTTATATCTCTTACTTCGGCCCATTAGTCGCATTCTTTGCGATTACGAGCTCATTCTTCGGCCACTATTTAGGCGCTCGTGAGGGTTTAGAGGGGCTTTACATTAAAATGACCGACAATAAACAAATTAATCGTAAAAAACTCAATTATGGCACTGCGGTATTTTTCTTGTTAACCCTTTGGGGCGTTGCCGTCATTAACCCAAGTATTTTAGGCCTAATTGAATCCTTAGGCGGTCCGATTATTGCGATGATTTTGTTCATTATGCCGATGTATGCAATTCGTAAAGTGCCGGCAATGCAACGTTATCAAGGTCAATTAAGTAATATCTTTGTCACCGTGATGGGATTAATTGCCATTTCTGCGGTTGTCTATGGACTATTTTAGAATTTAAGCTAAAATGCCACTCTTTTTTGTATAATCAAATTCCCTTTTTCATGGTATGAGAAAGGGAATACTCTATAAGAAGTATAATATGATTAGCGTATTTGATATGTTTAAAGTGGGCATTGGTCCGTCTAGCTCACACACGGTGGGACCAATGAAAGCAGGAAAGCAATTTGTAGATGATTTGCTTTCCCAACAATTATTTGAACAAGTGGGCAAAATTCACGTTGATGTGTATGGTTCGTTATCGATGACAGGTCGAGGCCATAATACAGATACGGCGATTATTATGGGATTAGCCGGTTATTTGCCAGATGACGTGGACATTGAGTTAATTCCTCGATTTGTAGCCGAATTAAAAAAAACCGCCCTCTTACCGATTGCTCAAGGCCAAAAAAAGGTGATCTTTAATTTTGATGAAAATATGATGTTTCATCAAACCTTTTTGTCATTACACGAAAATGGCATGAAAATCACCGCACTTGATGAACAAAACAAGGTGATCTACCAAAAAACCTACTATTCTATCGGCGGTGGATTTATTGTGGATGAAGAACATTTTGGGCAAGAAGAAAAGCGGGACATTGAAATTCCGTTTCCTTACCAAAATTCGGTGGATATTTTAAAACATTGCAAAGAAAATGGTTTAGCGTTCTCCACCGTTGCCATGGAAAATGAAATTGCCTTGAACGGTAAAGCGGCCACGGAACAGCATTTACTTCGTGTATGGAACACCATGCAAGCCTGTATTGAACGTGGATTACATACTGAGGGCATTTTACCCGGCCCATTAAAAGTGCCAAGACGTGCTGCAACTTTGTACCGTATGTTACAAGCGAACACGAACCTATCCAATGATCCAATGCGTGTGATTGACTGGGTGAATATGTATGCGTTAGCCGTGAATGAAGAAAATGCGGCTGGCGGTCGTGTAGTGACAGCACCAACCAATGGGGCTTGTGGTATTATTCCTGCGGTATTATCTTATTATGAGAAATTTATTTCTCCGATTAGCCAAGAAATTATTGAACGCTATTTACTGGCCTGTGGCATGATTGGTTCATTGTACAAAATGAATGCGTCTATCTCTGGGGCGGAAGTCGGTTGCCAAGGCGAAGTGGGTGTGGCTTGCTCTATGGCTGCGGCTGGATTAGCAGAAATCCTAGGCGGTAGCCCTGAGCAAGTCTGTATTGCCGCTGAAATTGCTATGGAGCATAATTTAGGTTTAACCTGTGACCCTGTGGGTGGGCAAGTGCAAGTGCCTTGTATTGAACGTAATGCCATTGCCTCAGTTAAAGCTATTAATGCCAGTCGCATGGCCTTACGCCGTACCACTAACCCACGAGTCACGCTAGACAAAGTGATTGAAACCATGTATGAAACGGGCAAGGACATGAATTCCAAATACCGTGAAACATCACAAGGTGGCTTGGCGATTAAAGTGGTTTGTGATTAAAGAAATGAGTAACTTCTAAAAGAGAAGATATTCATCTTCTCTTTTTTGTTTTAAAATAACCGCACTTTTATATTGAGATATAAGGAAAATAAATGGTTTCGGAACGCTTTTATTTAAAAATGGAAGAACATTTTTTATATGTTCCCTATTACGATCATCACCGCCGTGTGCGAGTGTTACTACCGAAAGGCTATCACAAAGATCAATGGCAGCATTATCCTGTGGTGTATATGCACGACGGCCAAAACGTATTTTATAGTAAAGAATCTTATTCTGGCTATTCTTGGAAAATTATTCCCACCATCAAAAAACATAAAGAATTTCCCAAATTAATCATTGTTGGCATAGACAACGCCGGTTCAGACAGACTAGATGAATATTCCCCTTGGCAAGCCAGCGTTGGTTTCACCGAACAAGCTCGTCAAACAGGGGGAAAAGGCGGTGAATATGGAGATTGGGTGGTAAATACCGTCAAACCTTTTATTGACCAACATTATCGTACCAAACCCGAACGTGAACATACCTTATTGGCAGGCAGTTCCATGGGGGGGATTATTACCGCTTATATGGGTTCCGCTTATCCACATATTTTCGGCCACTTAGGCGTGTTTTCCTTGGCCTCGTGGTTTTGTGAGGGGGATTTTCTGCATTTCACCCATCACAATCCGATTGATCGTGCTAGCCGTGTGTTTATTCAGGTGGGGACCAATGAGGGCGACGACGCTGATGCGCAATATATTTCCAATATGAGCCAATCCTATATTGATTGCACCTTGCGTTATTATCAATCCTTAATCAGAACTGGCCACCCTGTCGATAAACTCTGTTTACGTATCATGGCTAATGAGATCCACCATGAAAAACATTGGGCGGATCATTTTGTCGAATTTTTACAATTTTCGTTAACCTAATCGCAAAAAACTGCGGTGAAAATGATCTGCACCCCAAAAGTTGGACTAATAACCAACTAAGTAAGGTGCAGATTTTTATGACTAAATACAACCAAGCATTTAA